>NZ_JBBHKA010000001.1:0-320126 GCF_037572775.1 Ramlibacter sp. PS4R-6
CAGGTCGTCCGTGCTGGAGGAGCCGCTGTCGGTGCCCGCCGTCAGGTCCGGCGCGCTGGGCGCAGCCGGTGCCGTCGTGTCGATCGTGACCGCCAGGCCAGCGGATGCCACGCTCGTGTTGCCGGCCACGTCCGTTTGCTTGGCCGTCAGCGTGTGCGAGCCTTCGCCCAGCGTGCTGCTGGTGATCGACCAGTTCCCCGACCCGTCGGCCGTGGCCGTGCCCAGCGAGGTGGTGCCGTCGGAGTCGAACAGCTCGACCAGCGCATTGGCTTCGGCCGTGCCCGTGAACGTGGGCGTCGTGTTGCTGGTCTTGTTGTCCGTGTCCGAGGAGCCGCTGTCCGTGCCCGTGGTCATGTCGGGCGTGCCAGGCGCGGAGGGGGCGCTTTGGTCGACTTGGTAAAACTGGTTGATCGTCGAGCCGACGGTGTTGAGCAGCACCGTGTCGTAGATCTGGACCTCGATCGTGCCCGTCCCCCCCACCAGAGTAACGGGAAGGCTCCAGGTGCTCGGACCCGTGCCCCCGGCGGCCACAGTTGTCCAGCCCCCTCCATCGACTTGGACCCTCACGATTTCGTCGGTGCCCAACGCCCGGTAAGTTCCGCCAAGCGTCTGGCTGGTTTCGTTGGTGATGAAGTCGGTGCTTGACGAACCGGTATCGTCGGAAAGGGAAAGAGTGATGTCGAACGCCGCCATGATGCCCCTCTGCTTTGCGAATTACTGCGAAGCGAGGAGAGTAACAGGTGGAGTCAAATGGTTACAACGGCTGAGTTACGGGGCGTGCCAGATTTCTCCCAAAACCCCCAATCCGCGACCGAAAGGCCCCGGGATTTGTAACAGCGCTCGGGGAAAACGCTAGGTGGATTTGTGCCAATACAACGATCAGGCGCGCAGCCCCACGGGCGGTAGCGCGTGCGCGTCGTCGAAGTAGGCGAACAGGCGCGCGGTCACGCCGCGCAGCTCCGGGTCGCTGATGGTGTGCGCGCGCGCCAGTTGCAGCATCGCGTACTCGCGGTCGCCGAGCATCATCGACGTGCATACCGCGCGGCCGTGGCCGGCCATCAGCAGCGCGAAGGCCGAGAGCAGCTGCGTGGGGCAGTAGCGCATCTCGTCCGCCAGCAGCGAAGCGTCGCAGGGCTCCAGCGGCGGCAGGACGCGGAAATCCTGGGCGAGGCCCGTGGTGCTGGCGACGGCGTTGGTGTTCATGCATCGACTGTAGGAAGCGCCGCGGCGGCGCCCAGTCGGTGCGGATTGAGTCAGCGTGTCGGACGCGCGCAGCGCCGGCGGTCGGTCAGCGCAGCGCCGCCATGACGGCGTTCACGTCGCCCTGGCGCCTGGCCTGCGCGGCGGCGGCCGGCAGGCAGGTGGCATGGCCGCCCCGCGGTGCGCAGTCGTCGCGCAAGGCGCTGCGTGCGAGGCGCAACTCGGCTTCGCGCACTTCGGCCTTGTGCACCTGCTGGCTGCAGAGCATCCACAGCGCCACCACCTGCCCCACGACCAGGAACCCGAGCAGCGCCCAGAGCCATTTGTCGGCGGGGGACGGCTGGGTCTTGTCGAGCAGGGGGGGCAGCATGGTGCGGACTCCTTGTACTTCTGGATCGATGCTAGGGCGCGCGGCTGCACGTAGGCAGACGCCTCGTGTCGCAACGGGACGTAGGACAAAATGCCCTCATGAGCGCCTCGCTCCTCGACGCCCACGCCACCGCCGCGCGCCTGCCTTATCCGCGCCTCGTGCACGAACTGCGCGCCCTGCTCGCCGACGCATCCGTGCAGGTGCCGCCACGCATCGTGCAGCCGCTGGCCGGCGGCGCGAGTCTGTTCGTCATGCCCGCCGCGGATGCGCGCGTGGCGATGGCGAAGCTCATCACTTTCACGCCCGCCAATGCCGGCACGCCGCGCGCCGCCATCCAGGGCGACGTCGTGGTGTTCGACGTGGCCACGGGCGAGCGGCGCCTGGTGCTCGATGGCCCGACGGTGACGGCGCGGCGCACGGCGGCCGTCTCTGCGCTTGCCGCACAGGCCCTGGCGCCCGATGCGAAAGGGCCGCTGCTCGTCGTGGGCGCCGGTGCGCAGGGCCGCGCGCATTGCGAGGCCTTCATCGAAGTGCTGGGCGTGCGCGAGGTCGTCATCGCCTCACGCAGCGCATCGAGCGCGCAGGCGCTGGCCGCTCACGCCCGCGCGCTGGGGGCACGCGCCACGACGGTCGCCGACCCGGCATCGGCCCCTTGCCCGCTCATCGTGACATGCACGCCCGCCAACGGCGTCGTGCTGCGCTCGCTGCCCCGCGGGGATGTCTTCATCGCTGCCGTCGGCGCCTTCACGCCACACATGGTGGAGCTCGGGGCGGAACTGTGCCGCGAGTGCGCAGCGCACGGCCGCGTCGTCGTCGACACGCCCGAAGCCGTCCACGAAGCGGGCGACCTGATCCAGGCCGGCCTCGAGGTCGCGTCGTTCCCCACGCTGCGCGATGTGCTGGATGCGCGCCCCGGCGCGCGCGGGCCGGTGCTGTTCAAGAGCTGCGGCTGGGCCGGCTGGGACCTCGCCGCGGCCCGCGTGGCGCTGCGCGCTACGCCTTCGGCAGCGTGACGCCCTTCTGCCCCTGGTACTTGCCGCCGCGGTCCTTGTAGCTGGTCTCGCAGACCTCGTCGCTCTCGAAGAACAGCACCTGCGCGCAGCCTTCGCCGGCGTAGATCTTCGCCGGCAGCGGCGTGGTGTTGGAGAACTCCAGCGTCACGTAGCCTTCCCATTCCGGCTCGAAGGGCGTGACGTTGACGATGATGCCGCAGCGCGCATACGTGCTCTTGCCCAGGCAGATGGTCAGCACGTTGCGCGGGATGCGGAAGTACTCGAGCGTGCGCGCCAGCGCGAAGCTGTTGGGCGGGATGATGCAGTCCTCGCCGTGGAAGTCGACGAAACTCTTCTCGTCGAAGTTCTTCGGGTCCACCACCGTGCTGTGGATGTTGGTGAAAACCTTGAACTCCGGCGCGCAGCGGATGTCGTACCCGTAGCTGGAGGTGCCGTAGCTGATCACCTTGCGGCCATCCACCTGGCGGACCTGCTTGGGCTCGAAGGGCTCGATCAGGCCATGCTCCTCGGCCATCCTGCGGATCCACTTGTCGCTCTTGATCGTCATCTTGCGCTCTCCTGCCCTTATTCTAGGTGGCGTGATCCGCCCCCTTGCACTCGCCCTCCTGGCTGCTTGCGGCCTGGCCCAAGCCCAACCCGCCCCCACGCGCGTCGAGGCCTCGGGCGACGCCATCGTCTTCGACGGCCGCATCGACCCGCCATCCGCCGCCCGCTTCGTCGAGCTCGCGCGCGACCCCGCCATCAAGCGCGTGGTGATCACCTCCTTCGGCGGCCTCGTGGGGCCGGCGCTGGACATGGCCGACGCCATCCGCGACCGCCAGCTGGACGTCGAGGTGCCGAAGGCCTGCTGGTCTTCGTGCGCCAACTACGTCTTCCCCGCCGGAGCCGGCAAGCGCCTGGGCCACGCGCGCGCCATCGGCTGGCACGGCAACATGACGCACGTGCTGTGGCTGGCGCAGACCGGCCGCGAAAAGTGGGACGAGCCGCTGATGGCGCAAGCGCGCGACCTCGCGCGGCGCGAGGCCATCTTCTACCGCCGCGTCGGCGTGGATGGCTACGTCGCCTGGTTCGCCAAGATCCCGCCGTACGACGTCGAGAGCTTCTATGCGCTGCGCGCGGCCGACATGGCGCGCTTCGGCATCACCGGTGTGACGGTGGCCGATGCGGCGAAGGACGATCCGGACGCGCCCGACATCGTGGAGGTCGACTGGCAGCGACTGGCCGTCGAGCGGCCCGCCGTCACGATCGGGCCTTGACCAGCGCCTGTACGCGCAGGGCGCGCTCGAGCAGCCGGGGCGCTTCGATGCGCTCCGTCCATGCCGCGAACTGCCTGCGCGGCCCGCGCCAGCGCAGGGTGTCGACGTTGCGGAACAGGCGCTTGTTCGTGACGAGCGTCGCGAGGCGCTTGAAGAGCAGGGCTTCCGCACGGCGTTCGCCCAGCACCTGCGGCGGGAACGATTCGATGGCGCCGTGCTGGTTCACGAGACGCGCCGCCGTGACGGTGCCTATGCCTTCGATGCCCGGGTAGCCATCCGCGCTGTCGCCCACCAGCGCCAGCCAGTCGGGGATGTGCCCGGGATCGACGCCGAACTTGGCGCGCACGTCCTTCGCCGCGCGGATCTGCTTCGACTTGCGGTCCACCTGCAGCACGCGCTCGCCGCGCACGCATTGCGCCAGGTCCTTGTCGGGGGTCCAGATCAGGACCTTCTCCACGCGCGCATCCTGCGCCGCGATGTGCGCCGCACTGGCGAGCGCATCGTCGGCTTCCAGGTCCACCATCGGCCACACGGCAACGCCCATCGCGGCGAGGCCCTCTTCGAGCGGGTGGAACTGCGCCCACAGCGCCGGCTCGATGCCCTCGCCGGTCTTGTAGCCGGGCCACAGGCCGTTGCGAAACGACTCGATGACGTGGTCGGTGGCGACGCCCACGTGCGTGGCCTCGCGCTCGAGCATCTCCAGGATGCCGTTGAGCACGCCGGCGACCGCACCGAAAGGCCGGTCCTTGCCTTTCGTGAATCGGCGCAGGCCGTAGAAGTGCCGGAAGAGCTCGTAGGTGCCGTCGACGAGGTCGATGACCATGCGGCTAGCGGGCGCGCCGCACCTGTCGCTGCACGCGCTGGACGAAACGCGCCAGCGCCTGCGGCGGCTCCATCTCCTCGTCGATGCGCAGCAGCGTCTGGCCCGCGGCGTCGCGCAGCACGTACATGTTGATCGGGGCCGTGGTGTCCATCTGCCGCGCGCGCTCGCGCCAGGACACGCCGATGTTGTCGAAGTCGCGCAGGCTCTGGCGCACGTCCTCGCGCTCGATGCTCGCAACGGCCGCGAGCGGGATCGTGCGCGACGCAAAGGCCTGCGCCACCGCGATCGTCTCCATGTCGCAGCGCACGGTGCGGCCCCAGTTGCGCCAGGCGTTCGCGCCCATGAAGGCCATCCAGCCCGCACCGACCAGCATCGTCCCGGCCTTCTCCAGCCAGTCGGCCTCCGCACCCGCAAAGGGCGGCAGCAAGAGCGCCGGCAAGCCGAGCCCCAGGCCCCAGAACACGTTCGCGCGCCACGACTGCCGCGGCTCGCGCAGCACGATGGGCAGACCGTCCTCGTCGTTCGCGGGATCGAACGCCGCGAAGCTCACGCACGCCCTTCGATGAAGGCGCGCTCGATGGCGCGGTCGTCGCCCAGCACGATGAGCGCGAACAGCAGCTCGTCGAGGTTCGTCGCGATCGACGTCTTGCGCGCCAGCAGCGGCGTCGCCTTCGGGTCGATGACGACGAAGTCCGCCTCGCACCCCGGCGACAGGTTGCCGATCACGCCGTCCAGGCCCAGCGCCTGCGCGGCGCCCGCCGTGTGCTGCCACCACAGGTGCTGCGGCGAAAGGGACAGCCCGGGCTTGGTCTGCCCTTCGCGCGCCACGTAATACGCGGCGAGCATGGTGTGGAACGGCGAGAAGCTCGTACCACCGCCGACGTCGCTGGCCAGCCCGTAGCGAAAGCCGATGCGTTCGGCGCCCTCGTAGTCGAAGAAGCCGCTGCCCAGGAACAGGTTGCTGGTGGGGCTCACCGCCGCTGCGGCGCCCGTGGCCTTCATCAGGCGCCGGTCCTCGTCGTCGATGTGGATGCAATGCGCGTAGATGGCGCGTTCGCGCATCAGCCCGAAGCCTTCGTACACCGCGAGGTAGCTGCGCGCCTGGGGAAAGAGCTGCCTGGCCCACGCGACCTCGTCGCGGTTCTCCGCGACGTGCGACTGGATCCACACATCGGGGTACTTCGCCGCGAGCTCGCCGGCGCCACGCAATTGCGCGTCGGTGCAGCTGGGTGCGAAGCGCGGCGTGATGGCGTAGCCCAGGCGGTCCACGCCGTGCCAGCGGCGGATGAGCGCCTCGGTGTCCACCAGCGACTCCTCGGTGTCGTCGCGCACGCCGTCGGGCGAGTGGCGGTCCTGCAGCACCTTGCCCGCGATCATGCGCAAGCCGCGGCGCTGCGCCTCGGCCAGCAACGCGTCGACCGACGAAGGATGCGAGGTGCCGAAGGCCAGCGCGGTGGTCACGCCGTGGCGCAGCAGCTCGTCGCAGAAGAACCCGGCAAGCTCGCGGGCATGCGTCGCGTCGGCGAAACGCGCCTCGTGCGGAAAGGTGTAGTTCTCCAGCCAGGGCAACAGGCCGTCGGCGGGCGAGCCGATCACGTCCAGCTGCGGGAAGTGGATGTGCAGGTCGATGAAGCCCGGCGCGACGATGCGGCCGGGAAACTCGGTGACTTTCAGCCCCGGGTAGTTCGGTCCGAGCGCCGCGTATGCACCGACGGCGCGCACCACCTGCCGGCCGCCGGCATCGGGCCCGACGACCAGCAGTCCGTCTTCCTCATAGACCGCGCGCCGGTCTTCGGAGAAGCGAAGGATGGCGGCGCGGAAGGCTTGCATCCGCGCATTCTGTCACCGGGTGGCTACCTTGAAATCTTGCCCAGCACGCCGGGCACGAGGTAGTCCATCTTCAGGATCTGTTCGTCGGTGAGGTCGCCGAACGGCTTGAGCTTGCCCGACGCGATGTCCTTCTGGCGCGCCAGGGCCTCTTCCTGCACCTTCTTCGGCACCTTGGGGCCGAAGCCCTCGATGCGCACCATGCGCTCCTTCACGCCGCCCCACACGTTGCCGGCCTTCCAGCTGCCGTCGACGACGGCCTTCGTGCGCTGCACGTAGTACTCGCCCCAGTGATGGGTGACTGCCGCGATCTGCGCGTCCGGTGCGGCCTTGCGCATGTCGGAATGGTAGGCCACCGCCATCTTCCCGCGCTCCTGCGCGGCTCGCATGATGGCGTCGGACGCGGTGTGGAAAGCGACGACGTCCACGCCTTCGTTGAACAGCGTCATCGCCGCGTCGCGCTCGCGCGCCGGATCGAACCACGCGTTCAGCCACACCACCTTCACCTGCGCGCCCGGGTTCACCGAACGCATGCCCAGCGTGAAGGCGTTGATGCCCTGCAGCACCTCGGGGATGGGAAAGCCCGCCACGTAGCCCGCGACGTTCGACTTCGTCATGCGGCCGGCGACGATGCCCGCGAGGTAGCGGCCCTCGTAGTAGCGCGCGTTCGCCGTCGCGACGTTGGGCGCGCCCTTGTAGCCGGTGATCGACTCGAACTTCACGTCGGGGAAATCCTTCGCGACCTTCAGCGTCGGCTCCATGTAGCCGAAGCTGGGCGTGAAGATCAGCTGGTGCCCCTGCTGCGCGAGGTCGCGGATCACGCGCTCGGCGTCGGGGCCTTCCGGCACGTTCTCGACGAAGGTGGTCTTCACCTTGCCGTTGAACGCCTGCTCGACGGCCTTGCGGCCTTCGTCGTGCTGGCGCACCCAGCCCGTGTCGGTGACGGGCGCCACATACACGAAACCCACCTTCAGCGGGGTCTGGGAAAACGCGGGAGCAAGGGAAAACGAGGCAGCCACGGCCAGCGTGGCGGCGAGGTTTTTGTACATGGTGGTCCTCTACATGGCCCCAAATGCATCGAAAAAAAACACGCTGGGGGCACAGCGTTGTTACGCGATTGTAAATGCAGAGCTATGAACGGGGTTCCCACCCTTGACCCTGCCTCAGCGGTATGTCCGAATCCGGCTTCGCGGCCGCCGGGAGGGGGCCGCGCACCACCCCGAAGTCCCGGGCAGGCCACAAGCCGACCGGGTGCCCACCAGGAGTCGATCCCATGATGCTATTGAAGAAACCGCGGCTGGCCCTGCTGTCCGCGTTCGCCGCCGCATTGCTCGCGGCGTGCGGCGGAGGCAGCGATCCCCAGGAGCCGCAAAGCGCGATGCTGGAGGCGGAAGCCGACAGCTTCGGCACGCCGCAAGCGGCCAGCCTGACACCGTCGATACAGGCCGCCAATGACGACGGCCGCAAGATTGCGCGCAAGGTCGCGCCGAAATTCAGCAACAAGCTGTGGGTCGTCCAGCTGAAGGAGCCGCCGGCCATCAGCTACAAGGGCGGCATCAACAACCTGGCCGCCACGCACGCCGGCAAGGGCAAGAAGATCAACCGCAAGTCCGCCGCGGTCGTGAGCTACGTGAACTACCTGAAGGCGCGGCACGACGCCGTGCTCAGCAGCGTCGGGGGCGGCAAGAAGGTCTACGACTACGGCTACGCGTTCAACGGCTTCGCCGCCGAACTGACCGACGCGCAAGTGCAGAAGCTGCGCGCCACCAAGGGCGTGCGCTCCGTCGTGAAGGACACGCTGCGCCAGCCGCACACGGCCTCCACGCCGGGCTTCCTCGGCCTGTCGGGCCCCACCGGTCTCTGGCAGACCAGCGGCGCCAAGGGCGAGGACATCGTGATCGGCGTGATCGATTCCGGCATCACGCCCGAGAGCAACAGCTTCGCGGACAAGGTCGACGGCGAAGGCAAGCCGAGCCACGGTGGCACGACGACGGTCTACACCGCGGCGCCGTCCGGCTGGACGGGCGAGTGCATCGCCGGCGCGAGCTTCACCACCGGCAACTGCAACAACAAGCTGATCGGTGCGCGCTACTTCAACGCGGCCTGGGGCGGCGACGCCGCCATCGCCAGCTTCTTCCCGTACGAGTACCTGTCGCCGCGCGACTGGGGCGGCCACGGCACGCACACGTCGAGCACCGCGGGCGGCAACGCCAACGTCACGATCACCGGCCCCGCCGCCGCGATGGGCTCGATCAGCGGCATCGCGCCGCGCGCCCGCATCGCGACGTACAAGGTGTGCTGGTCGACCACCGAGCTGGGCGGCGGCTGCTTCGGCACCGACAGCCTGATCGCCATCGAGCAGGCCATCGCCGACGGTGTCGACGTCATCAACTTCTCCGTCGGCGGCTCGCAGGACACCTTCCTCGACTACACGGAGATCGCCTTCCTCGAGGCGGCGGCCAGCGGCGTGTTCGTCGCGGCATCGGCCGGCAACGACGGCCCCGACGCGAGCACGGTCGAACACCCGAGCCCCTGGGTGACCACCGTCGCCGCCGGCACGCACAACCGCACGGGCACGGGCAGCGTCACCGTCAACAGCGTCACGTACAACGGCGCGTCGTTCGCGACGGCCGTGAGCGCGCCGCTGATCAGGGCGGCCGACGCCGCGATGGCGGGCGCCGATGCCGACATGGTGCGCCTGTGCTACGCGGCCATCGACAACGGCGGCACCGCGGTGCTGGACCCGACGAAGGTGGCCGGCAAGGTCGTGCTGTGCGAACGCGGCGTGACCGCGCGCGTCAACAAGAGCCTGGCCGTGGCCGACGCCGGCGGCGTGGGCATGGTCCTCGTGAACACCAGCGCCAACAGCACCAACGCCGACGTGCACTCCGTGCCCACCGTCCACCTCGACGTCGCCGCGCACGACGCGCTGTTCGCCGCCGCGGTTTCCAACCCGACGGCCAGCATCGCGCAGAGCGCGCTGGTGTTCAACGTGCCGGCCCCGCAGATGGCCGTGTTTTCGTCGCGCGGCCCGTCGCTGGCCGCGGGCGGCAACCTGCTCAAGCCGGACCTCGTCGCGCCGGGCCAGGACATCCTGGCGGCCGTCGCGCCCCCCGGCAACGAGGGCCGCAGCTTCGACCTGTACAGCGGCACCTCGATGTCCAGCCCGCACGTCGCCGGCCTCGCGGCGCTGTTCAAGCAGCTGCACCCCGACTGGTCGCCGATGATGATCAAGTCGGCGCTGATGACCACGGCCACCGACGTGCTCGACGGCCCCGCCACCGACCCGAACGTGGCCTTCGCGCAGGGCGCGGGCCATGTGAACCCGAAGGCGGCGCTGGACCCGGGCCTGGTGTTCGACTCCGACGTGGACGAATGGGTCCAGATGCTGTGCGGCCTGGGCGAGTTCTTCGCCGACTGCACGGGCGTGCCGTCGCTGCACCCGTCGAACGTCAACGTCCCGTCGATCGCGATCGGCGCACTCGCCGGCACGCAGACCGTCGTGCGGCGCGCCACCAACGTCGGCAGCGTGGCCACCACCTACACCGCCAAGCTGGAAGGCCTGAAGGGCGTCAAGGTGACGATGACCCCGAGCAAGCTCAAGCTCGCGCCGGGGCAGACCGGCCAGTTCACGCTGACCTTCTCGCGGGCCAACGCGCCGCTGCAGGCGTACGCATCCGGGCGGCTCGTGCTCACCGAGAACAAGCACAAGGTGAAGCTGCCCGTCGTCGTGCAACCCGTCGCGCTGGCCGTGCCCGCCGAGGCGAGCGGCTCTTACCCGGTCCGCTTCGGCGTCACCACGACCGCGCTGAAGGCCACGCCCCGCGGCCTCATCCCGGCTACCAAGACGCCGGGCACGGTCGCGCAGGACGGCGTGCTGGAAATCCCGGTCACGATCCCGGCCGGCACGACGTTCGTGCGCTTCGCGCTCTTCGACAGCGACATCAACGTCGCCGACACCGACCTCGACATGGAGATCGATTTCAACGGCGAGACGATCGGCGGCAGCGGCGGCGTGACGGCGGAGGAGCACGTCGATTTCGTGAACCCGCCGGCCGGGACGTACACGGTGCGCATCGTGGGCTACTACACGCCGGGTGGCTCGTCGAATTTCAACCTGCACACCTGGGCGCTGGGCACCGCGAACGCGGGGAACATGACGGCCACGCTGCCCGCCAAGATCGTCGCCGGCACCAACGGCACGGTCACGATCGGCACGACGGGCCTGACCCCGGGCACCAAGTACCTCGGCTCGGTCGCGTACACCGGCCTGCCGTCGCTGCCGGCCCCGACGATCATCCGCGTCGACCCGTAAAGGGCACGCGGCCCCAAGGAAAACGCCCGGCATGCCGGGCGTTTTTTCATGTGCGCGAGTCGGGAAGCGGTTTCTTCGCGCGGCCGGGCGGGCAATTGACGACGCGCCCGCGTTCGCTGGCGTGGTAGAGGAACGAGCGGCTGCCCACCGCAAGCTCGATGCGCCAGCCCGGCACCAGCGCCTGGGTGTAGTTCATGCCGGGTTGCGGGCAGCCGAGGCTGCCGTCGCGCCACGTCACGCGCTCCACGCTCACGACGCGCGCTTTCATCGCGAAACGCCGCGACACGTCCGCGATGGCGGCGTTGACGACGGTTTCGGCTTCGGGTGGTACCACGATAGACAGGGCCAGGACGATCGCCTCAAGCATTCGCGAAAGCCTCGTCCAGCCGGTCGGTGTAGCGCCGCTTCGCGGCCGCGTCGACGAAGCTCGCGTCGAAGCTGTTCTTCGCGAGCTGGTACGCCTCGCGCGCGCCCATGCCCGTGGCGGCGAATGTCTGCACGAAGTTCTCGTTCATGTAGCCGCCGAAGTACGCCGGGTCGTCGGAATTGACCGTGGCCACCAGGCCCGCCTCCAGCAGCTGCGGGATGTTGTGCATCTCGAGTTTCGGGAAGACGCACAGCTTCAGGTTGGACAGCGGGCACACGGTGAGCGGGATGCGGTCGCGCGCCAGCCGCTTCACCAGCTCCGGGTCCTTCGTCGATTGCACGCCATGGTCGATGCGTTCCACCTTCAGCAGGTCCAGCGCCGTCCACACGTAGGCCGGCGGCCCTTCCTCGCCCGCATGCGCAACGAGGTGCAGGCCCAGCTCGCGACAGCGCGCGTAGACCTTCGCGAACTTCTCGGGCGGGTGGCCGACCTCGCTCGAGTCGAGGCCGACGCCGATGAACTTGTCGCGCCACGGCAGCGCCTGTTCCAGCGTCTCGAACGCGTCCTGCTCGGACAGGTGCCGCAGGAAGCACAGGATCAGCGACGCATCGACGCCCAGCTGCTTCGCGCCGTCGACGGTGGCGCGGTGCAGGCCGTTGATCACGGTTTCCATGGCGACACCGCGCGCGGTGTGCGTCTGCGGGTCGAAGAACAGCTCCGCATGCACCACGTTGTCGGCCTGCGCGCGCTTCAGGTAGGCCATGGCCATGTCGTAGAAGTCCTGCTCCTTCAGCAGCACGCTGGCGCCGGCGTAGTAGATGTCCAGGAAGCTTTGCAGGTTGGTGAAGGCATAGGCGCGGCGCAGCTCGTCGACGCTCGCGTACGGGATCGCCACGCCGTTGCGCCGGCTCATCTCGAAGATCAGTTCCGGCTCGAGCGAGCCTTCGATGTGGATGTGCAGCTCCGCCTTGGGCATGCGCGCCAGCAGCTGCGGCAGCCGCCCGGCGGGGATGTTCGGGATGGTGGCCATGGCGCAAGCATACGCCCGCGCGACGTCACGGCGCGACGAACGGGTTGCGCCCGGAGCGCCCGCGCACGAGCTCGATCGCGCTGCGGAAGAAGGCGTAGCCGGGGCTGCGGCGCCAGACCGCCAGGCGCGGAACGAACCGTGCGCCGAAGCTGCCGTAAAACCGGCAGGCGCCCTCGCCCGCCACGCCGTCGAAGTCGAACACCAGGCCGTGCTTCGCCGCCATCTGCAGGCCGCGCCACACCAGCAGGCTCACCGCGCCGTTGTGGCCGTCCTTCGGGTCCCGCGTGGACAGGAAGTACCACAGGCGACGGCGGTCCCAGACGTAGAAGACGGCCGCGAGCGGCCGTCCGTCCGGAGCGCGCACCACGAGCACGCGCCCGCGGTGGCGCGATCGCGCCGCCTCCACCAAGGGCACCAGCAGCGACGGGTCGAAGTAGAAGCGCTCGCCCGCTGCTTCCAGGTTGTGGAGGTAGAAGCGCAGGAACTCGTGCGGGTCGCCCATCGCCTCGACACGGCATTGCTCCTGCGCCCGGCGGATCACGTTGCGGGTCTTGTCGCGCAGGTGCGACCACAGCAGGGCCTCCGTGGCCGGGGCGACTTCGGCGGTGAATTGCGTGAAGGTCTCGAAACCGCGCGACTGGAAGGCGAGCACGTCGGCCGTGTCGGGGTGGAAGGTCTGCGAGAAGTGGGCCACGCGCGGCAGCTGCGCCGCCAGCTCCTGAAGGATGCCCAGCCGGCGCAACCAGCGGGTGTTCGAGCTGCCGCTGCCTTCGGGCACCACGGGGCCGAGCAGGTGCGTGAGCGGCGGCATCACGCTCACGCGAAAGCCGCGCTGGCGCGACAGCACGTAGGGCATCCAGCCGGCCAGCTTGCCGTCGCTGCGCACTTCGGCGGCCTGCCAGCCGCCGCGCGTGACGGTGTCCAGCCACCAGTGCTCGTGGAAGACCGTGGGGGCAAGCGGGTCGACGGCCGCGTCGTTGGCCGCCGGCGCGCCATGGCCGATCGCGCCCGGGTCGGGGAGGAGGTCGGTTTCGCGGTGCGGGGGAAACGGGTGAATGGCGGCCACCGCGCGAGTATGCGCACGCGCTGGCATTTGGACTGTCAGCCTTTGCGACAGGGAATTGCTCGCCCGGGACCGCGCACGGCGCCACTGCACTGCTTCCTACATCGGAGTACGATGGAAGCAGTCCGGCGAGGCACCTCCATGTCCTTCCTGTGGCCCCAGTTTCTCTGGCTGATGGCAGCGCTGCCGTTGCTGCTGCTCGCCTACCTGTGGTTGCTGGCCCGCCGGCGCAAGCACGCGCTTCGCTACAGCAACGTCGCCAGCGTGCGCCGCGCGGGCAGCGCCGGCTGGAAGCGCCACGTGCCGCCGGCGCTGGTGTTCGCCGCCTGCGCCATCCTCCTGTTTGCCGCCTGCCGTCCCGTTGCTTCGGTGCGCCTGCCGTGGGCGCGCTCCACGGTGATGCTGGCCATCGACGTGTCGCTCAGCATGCGCGTGCCCGACGTCAAGCCGACGCGCATGGCCGCCGCGCAGGACGCCGCCAAGGTCTTCCTGCGCCAGTTGCCGCGCGAGATCGAAGTGGGCCTGGTCACCTTCGCCGGCAGCGGACAGGTGGCGCAGCGCGCCACGCTGGACCGCGAGGCGCTGGTCAAGTCCATCGACGCCTTCCAGATGCAACTGGGCACCGCCGTGGGCGATGCGATCGCGCTGAGCGTCGCCGAGCTCTTCCCGGACCACGCCATCGACGTCGGCGAGATGACACTGCGCGCGAAGTACGGGCGCGGCATCGACGCGAAGAACAAGCCGCCGCCCAAGGCGTTCACGCCGGTCGCGCCAGGCTCGTACAAGTCCGCGGCCATCATCCTCCTGAGCGACGGACGCCGCACCACGGGCATCGACACGCTGCAAGCCGCGAAGCTGGCCGCCGACCGCGGCGTGCGCATCTACGTCGTGGGCCTGGGCACGGCCGACGGCTCGGCCATGTTGCCCGAAGGCATGGCGATCTACCTGCAGCTGGACGAGCCGACGCTGCGCGAGGTCGCGCGCATGACGGGCGGCGAATACCTGCACGCAGGCACGGCCGAGAAGCTGCGCATGGTGTACGAGAACCTCGGCTCGCGCATGGAAGTGGACACGCGCGAGACGGAACTTTCCGGCCTGCTCGCGCTTGCCGCCGCGCTGCTGCTCTTCGCGGCCGGCGCGTTGTCCGTGACATGGTTCCGCTCTTGATGCACGCAGGGCAATGTCCCTTCCGCAAGCGGAACGCCCGCAGGGGCGTATGCTGAGGGTCCGGCTCCCCTCGTGCCCCTAGCCGGTTGGCGCCCAGCCTTTCTTGTGCTTCCGCACCGCATGCCGCCCGGCATGCACTCCCCCTGGAGGAACCGCGGAATGATGCACACCTTCATCTCCAACAACCGCGCCGAGCTGATCGAGCGCTGCAAGACCAAGGTGGCGCAACGCACCCACCGCTCCGCCACCGACGCGCAGCTGCGCAACGGCATCCCCATCTTCCTCGAGCAGCTGCAGCGCACGCTGATGGCCGAGGAAGGCTTCGACGGCCGGCAAAGCCTGGAGATTTCGGGCCCCGCCGGCGGCGCCGCCTCGAACCTCTCGGAAATCGGCGTCAGCGCGACGGCGCACGGGCGCCAGCTCCTCGAACTCGGCTTCACGGTCGACCAGGTGGTGCACGACTACGGCGACCTGTGCCAGGCCATCACCGACCTCGCCGTCGAGCGCGACGCGCCCTTCGGCGTGGACGAGTTCCGCACCCTCAACCGCTGCCTGGACAACGCCATCGCGGACGCCGTCACCGAGTTCAGCTACCAGAAGGAGATGGCGGTGGAGCGCCAGCGCGAATTCGCGCTGGAGCGGCGCATCGGGTCGCTCGCGCACGAAATGAGGAACGCGCTGTCGTCAGCGACCCTCGCCATGGCCGCGCTGGAAACCGGGGGGTTGCCGATCCACGGCGCCACCGGCGCCGTCCTCAAGCGCTCGCTGGCCTCCATGACGCGGCTGATCAGCTCGGCCGTGGAGGAAGTGCGCGAGCGCACGTCCAACCACGCCAGCCGGGAGGTCTTCGCGGTTGCGGGACTGATCGCGGACGCGGCGTGGGCCGCGGAGCTGTATGCGTCCACCAGCGGATGCACGCTGACCGTCGGGACCGTCGATCCCGAAGTCTTCGTCAACGCGGATCGCGAGCGCATCCTGGCCGCGCTGGCCAACCTGCTGCAGAACGCCTTCAAGTTCACGGCGCCCGGGACGGAAGTGAGCCTCGCCGCGTCGGCCTACGGGTCGTCCGTGAGCATCGAGGTCAGCGACCATTGCGGCGGCCTCGCGCACGGCAGCATCGAGCGCATGTTCTCGCCGTTCACGCAGCGCAACACCGACCGGTCGGGCCTGGGGCTGGGCCTGTCGATCGCGCGCCAGAGCGTCGAGGCCGACGGCGGCACGCTCACGGTGAAGGACCGGCCCGGCCACGGGTGCACCTTCGTGATGACGCTGCCGCGCCACCGCGCCATCCACCTGCCGCCCGGCGACCTGTAGGGTTCAGCCCAGCGCGGCCGGCAGCTTCAGCGTGAAGGTGCTGCCCTTGCCGGGGCCGGCGCTTTTCGCGGTGATGCTGCCCCGGTGCATCTCGACGAGCTTTTGCACCAGCCACAGCCCGATGCCCAGCCCGCCCTGCGCCTGGTGCATGGTGCGGTCCACCTGCGAGAACAGGTCGAACACGTGCGGCAGCTTGTCGGCGGCGATGCCGGCGCCGTTGTCGGTGACCTCGATGCACACGTGGTCGCCCTGGAAGCGCGCATTCACGTCGATGCGCCCGCCCGGCGGCGTGTACTTCGCCGAGTTGTTCAGCAGGTTGCTCACCACCTGCGCCAGGCGCGTGAGGTCGCCCTCGATGCGGATCGGCCGGCCGGGCAGCTGCACCTGCAGCGTGTGGCCGGATGCGTCGATGGCGGGGCGGCTCGATTCCACCGCGTGGTCCACGATCTCCTGCAGCGTCACCGGCTTCATGCGCATTTCCAGCTTGTCGCGAGTGATGCGCGAGACGTCCAGCAGGTCGTCCACCAGCCGCACCAGGTGCGCGAGCTGGCGGTCCATCATGTCGCGCACCTTGCCGGCCTGCGCCGGCACGTCGGGCAGGCGCTTGAGGATCTCCAGCCCGTTGCGGATGGGTGCGAGCGGGTTGCGCAGCTCGTGCGCGAGCGTGGCGATGAATTCGTCCTTGCGCCGGTCGGCCTCGACCACCTCGGTGATGTCGGTGGACACGCCGCACACGGCATGGACGCGCCCCGCCTCGTCGAACAGCGGGAACTTGTGCGAGCGGTAGGTGACGCTGCGCCCGTGCACCTCGGCCTTCTCGTGCACCACCACCGGCTCGCCGCTCGCGATGACGCGGCGGTCGTTCTCGCGCAATTGCGCGGCGATGCGCGGGCCGAACACGACGTCGTCGGTGATGTCGCGCGCCGCTTCCTCGGTCAGCCCGTGCAGGCGCCGCCAGGCCTGGTTGGACAGGATGAAGCGCCCCTCGAGGTCCTTGGCCCACACGAGCGCGCCGGCGTTCTCGATCACCCCTTCCGTCATGCGCTGCGCCGTGCGCATCTTGCGCTCGGCGACCATCTTCTCGGTGACGTCGGCGGCCGCGCAGATGCCGCGGTCCGGCTTGAGCTCGCCGTCGATCTCCGTGAAGGTCACCTGCAGCACGATGTGCAGCCACTTCAGTGTGCCGCTGGGCATCAGCGCGCGCACGTCGATGGCCAGGTGGCCGTGGCTGCCCGGCGCGGTGGTGCGGCGGATGGCTTCGAGGTAGCGCTCGCGGTCGTCGGGATGGATGCGGTCGAAGATGGCCTGGCGCGGCACGACCATGGGGCCGTCGCCCAGCTCCATCAGCCGCGCCAGTTCGCCCGAGATGTGGTTCTGGTTGGTGCGGTAGTCGATCTCCGCGGTGACGAGCCCCGCCGCCTGGATCGCCATTTGCAGCTTCAGGCGGTCGGCGTCGGCGCGCAGCTCGGCCTGCTTGCGCGCCGTGACGTTGCGGGCGATGCCGATGAGCCCGACGATGCGGCCCTGCGCATCGCGCAGCGGGGCCTTGCGCGACGACCAGTAGCTCAGCGTGCCGTCCGCGCCCGGAATGCCCTCCTCGACCTCGACCGTCTCGCCACGGCCCAGCACGCGCTGGTCCACCTGCATGATGCGGCGCGCGATGTCGGCGTCGAGCAGGTCGGCGTCGGTATGGCCGATCACCTGGCCCAGCGGCAGGCGGATGGCCTCCAGCGCCGCGCGGTTGGCGAACTGGTAGCGGCCCTGGGCGTCCTTGGAGAAGATCGCGTCGTCGGTTTCCTGCGCGATGGCGGCAAGCAGGCCGGAATCCTGGAGCGATGCTGCAACTGCGGGAGGCATGCCCTCCATTGTGGCGCTGCCCCCATGGATGAGCAGGGCATGGTTTGCACGCATGCCACCCATGAAAAAGGGGCCGCCCTTTGCGGACGGCCCCCTGCAGTTGCCTGACTGTCTTGCCTACTTCTTCTCGCCGCCGGGCACCTTGCCTTCCACGCCCTTGACGTAGAAGTTGATGCCGCCCAGCCACTCGTCGTCCGCGACCTTGTCCTTGGCCAGGACTTCCTTGCCGGCGTTGTCGACGATGGGGCCCTTCCAGATGGAGAAGGTGCCGCCCTTGAGGCCCGCCTTCACTTCGTCGAGCTTCTTCTTCGCGTCCTCGGGCACGTCGGCCGCGACGGAGACGAAGTCGATCGAGCCTTCCTTCACGCCCCACCAGATCTTCGTGGGTGAGGTCTTCCACTTGCCCTCGAGCGCCTCGCGCACTGACGACACGTAGTACGGCGCCCAGTTGATGATGGCCGAGCCCAGGTGCGCCTTCGGGCCGTAGCTGGACATGTCGCTGTCCCAGCCGAAGGCGCGCTTGCCCATCTTCTCGGCCGTCTGCAGCACCGCCGACGAATCGGTGTTCTGCATCAGCACGTCGGCGCCGCCGTTGATCAGCGACGTGGCCGCCTCGGTTTCCTTCGGCGGGTTGAACCAGTCGCCCACCCACACCACGCGCGTCTTGACCTTGGGGTTCACCGACTGCGCGCCCATCGTGAAGCTGTTGATGTTGCGCACGACCTCGGGGATCGGGATCGAGCCGACCACGCCCAGCGTGTTGGTCTTGGTCATCTTGCCGGCGATCACGCCGGCCATGTAGGCGCCTTCGTAGGTGCGGCTGTCGTAGGCGCGCAGGTTGTCGGCGTTCTTGTAGCCGGTGGCGTGCTCGAACTTGACGTTCGGGCTGTCCTTGGCGGCCTTGAGCATGGGCTCCATGTAGCCGAAGGTCGTGCCGAAAATGAGCTTGTTGCCCTGCGACACCATGTCGCGGAACACGCGCTCGGCGTCGGCGGCCTCGGGCACCTTCTCGACGAAGCTCGTGACCACCTTGTCGCCGAATTCCTTCTCCACGGCCTTGCGGCCGTTGTCGTGCGCGAAGGTCCAGCCGCCGTCGCCGACCGGGCCGACGTAGGCGAAGGCGATCTTCAGCGGCTCGGGCTTGGGAGCGGCCGCGGAGGCGACGGGCGTGGCCGCGGGAGCGGGGGCCGGTGCCGGTGCTTCGCTCTTGCTGCACGCGACGAGGGAGCCGGCCGCGACGGCCGAGAGCGCCGCCAGTTTCAGCAGCGAACGTTTCTTCATGTCCATGAGGGTCCTTCTCCGAGGGTTGGGGGCAAGCGCGGATTATGAGCCGGGATAGAAGGGTTTTCCAAGCGACGCGGGCATGTTCACCCGGATCCACGCCGGGTTGCGCGAGATCAGGGCCAGCACCACGACGGTCGCGATATACGGCAGCATGGTCAGGAACTGGCTGGGGATGTCCACGCCCGTGCCCTGCAGGTGGAACTGCAGCATGGTCACGCCGCCGAAGAGGTAGGCGCCGAGCAGCACGCGCAGCGGCCGCCAGGTGCCGAAGGTGGTGAGCGCCAGCGCGATCCACCCCTTGCCGGCCACCATGCCCTCGACCCACAGCGGCGTGTAGATCACCGAGATGTAGGCGCCGGCCAGGCCGCACAGCGCGCCGCCGGCGACCACCGCCAGCAGCCGGATGCGCCGCACGGGATAGCCCAGCGCGTGCGCCGACGAGGGCGATTCGCCGATCGAGCGCATCACCAGCCCGCTGCGCGAGCGGTCCAGGAACCAGACCAGCGCGACGACCAGCGCGATCGCGAAATAGACCATCGGGTGCTGCTTGAACAGCGCGGGACCGAAGAAGGGGATGTCCGCGAGGAACGGGATCTCGAAGTGTGGCCGCTCCGGCAGCTTCTCCTGCACGTACTTGATGCCGGCGAACGCGGAGAAGCCCGCGCCGAACAGGCTGAGCGCCAGGCCCGTGGCGTACTGGTTGGTGTTGAGCCAGATCACCAGCACGCCGAAGATCGCGGCGAGGCCGGCGCCCACGGCAATGCCCGCGGCGAACCCCAGCCAGTCGTTGCCCGTGTGCACAACCGCCGCGAAGCCCGCGATGGCGGCGCACAGCATCATGCCTTCGGCGCCGAGGTTGACGATGCCGGCCTTCTCGTTGATCAACAGCCCGATGGCCGCGAGCGCGAGCACCGTGCCGGCGTTGAGCGTGGCGGCGATCAGGAATGCGTACGCGTCCATCGGATCCTGTAGGCGATCAAGGTGTCGCAGGCCAACAGCGTGAAGAGCAGCAGGCCCTGGAACACGCCGGTGAGCGACTTGGGCAGCCCCAGGCGCGATTGCGCGAGCTCGCCGCCGATGTAGAACATGCTCATGAGCAGCGCGGAGAACACGGTGCCCACCGGGTGCAGGCGGCCGACGAAAGCGACGATGATCGCCGCGAAGCCGTAGCCTTCGGGCACGTAAGGCGTGAGCTGGCCGATGGGCCCGGCGACCTGCAACGCGCCGGCGAGCCCCGCCGCGCCGCCCGACACCAGCAGCGCCGTCCACAGCGCGCGCCGCGACGAGAAGCCTGCGTAGCGCGCGGCGTTAGGCGCCAGGCCGCCGACCTGCTGCGCGAAGCCCGCGCGCGTGCGGAACAGGAACACCCACAGCGCCGCCGCCGCGACCAGCGCGATCACGATGCCCACGCTCACGCGCGAGCCCGCCATCAGCCGCGGGATTTCTGTCACGGCTTCGAAGGTCTTGCTTTGCGGGAAGTTGTAGCCCTGCGGGTCCTTCCACGGGCCGAACACCATGTAATTGAGCAACTGCTCGGCGACGTACACCAGCATCAGGCTCACGAGGATCTCGTTGGCGTTGAAGCGGTCGCGCAGGAAGGCCGTGACCCCGGCCCACAGCATGCCGCCGGCGATGCCGGCGAAGACGATGGGCACGACGATCCAGCGCGTCGTGTCCTTGGCCGCCAGCAGCGCCACGCCGCCCGCGAGGAGCGCGCCGATCACGTACTGGCCCTCGGCGCCGATGTTCCACACGTTCGAGCGGAAGCACACGGCCAGGCCCAGCGCGATGATCAAGAGCGGCGTCACTTTCACCAGCAGTTCGCCGATGCGGCCCGGCGAGCTCACCGGCTCCCACAGGAACACCTGCAGCCCGCGCACCGGGTCCTTGCCCAGCGCCGCGAACAGGATCACGCCGATCACCATGGTGAGCAGCAGCGCCAGCAAGGGCGAGGCCACGCTCCACGCGCGCGAGGGCTGCGGGCGCTGCTCCAGCCTAAGCATGCGCCTCGCTCCACAGGCCGCTCATCCACTCGCCGATGCGCTGCACGGTGGCGTCGCGGCGCGCGATGGACGGCGACAGGCGCCCCTTGGCGATCACGTACAGGCGGTCGCAGACCTCGAACAGCTCCTCGAGCTCCTCGCTGACCACCAGCACCGCGCAACCCGCGTCGCGCAGCGCCAGCAGCTCGCCGCGGATCTGCGCGGCGGCGCCCACGTCCACGCCCCAGGTCGGCTGCGAGACGATCAGGAGCTTCGGCTTCGCGTCGATCTCGCGGCCGACGATGTACTTCTGCAGGTTGCCGCCCGACAGCGATTGCGCCGCCGCGTGCGGCCCGCCGGCCTTGACGTTGAAGCGCGCGATGATGTCCTGCGCCTGCTGCCTCAATGTGCCGGTGGAGATCCAGCCGTGCGCCACGGCCTCGGTGCGCGTGAGCATCAGGTTGTGCGCGAGCGAGAGCGTGGGCACCGCTCCGCGGCCCAGCCGCTCCTCGGGCACGAAGTGCAGGCCGAGCGCGCGGCGCTGCGCGGGGCCCAGGCGCCCCGATGCGCGCCCGAGCACCGCGATCGCATCGGGCTGCGCGCGCGCATCTTCGCCCGACAGCGCCAGCAGCAGCTCCTGCTGGCCGTTGCCGGAGACACCCGCGATACCGACCACTTCGCCGGCGCGCACCTCGAGCGACACGCCCTCGAGGTCCACGCCGAACTGGTCGCGCCGCGGCAGCGACAGGCTGTCGACGCGCAGCGCCACCTCGCCGGGCTGGCGGTCGTGGTGCTCCAGCTGCGGCGGCTCGGCGCCGATCATCAGGCGCGACAGCGACGCGTTCGTCTCCTGCCGCGGGTCGCACACGCCCGTGACCTTGCCCGCGCGCATCACGGTGCACGCGGTGCACAGCTCGCGGATCTCGTGCAGCTTGTGGCTGATGTACAGGATGCTGCAGCCCTGGGCCGCCAGCTTCTTCAGCACCACGAACAGTTTCTCGACGGCCTGCGGCGTCAGCACCGAGGTCGGCTCGTCGAGGATCAGCAGCTGCGGGTTCGTCAGCAGCGCGCGGATGATCTCCACGCGCTGCATCTCGCCGACCGACAGCGTGTGCACGTGGCGCGAGGGATGGATGTCCAGCCCGTACTCGGCGGCCTTCGCCTCGATGTCGCGCGTGACCTGGGCGAGCGACAGGCTCTTCGCGAGCCCGAGCCACACGTTCTCGGCGACGGTCAGCGTGTCGAACAGGCTGAAGTGCTGGAACACCATGCTGATGCCCCGCTTCCTTGCCTCCTGCGGGCTGCGGATGGCGACCGGCTGGCCGTTGAAGCGCACCGCGCCTTCGTCGGGCTTCACCGCACCGTAGATGACCTTCATCAGCGTGGACTTGCCCGCGCCGTTCTCGCCCAGCACCGCGTGCGTTTCGCCCGGCATCACCGTGAGCGACACGCCGTCGTTGGCGACGACGGCGGGATAGCGCTTGGTGATGCCCTCCAGTTGCAGCCGCGGGGTGCTCAACCGCCCTTCTCCTCGTTTCGTCCTTCTTGGTTCATACTGGACATGGCCATGGAAACACGCACGATCCGATTCATCCGGCGCGGCGAAGTCGTGGCGCTGCCCAATGTACCACCCGACCGCACGCTGCTCGAGGTGCTGCGCGAGGACCTGGGGCTCACCGGCACCAAGGAAGGCTGCGGCGAAGGCGATTGCGGCGCGTGCACCGTCGTCACCGGCGAGGCCGATGGCAGTCGTATGACTTACCGCGCCGTCAACGCCTGCATCCGCCTGGCGCATTCGGTCGACGGCCTGGCGCTGTGGACGGTCGAGGACATCGCCAACGCCGACGGCACCTTGCATCCGGCGCAGGAGGCGATGGTGGCCTGCCACGGCTCGCAGTGCGGCTTCTGCACGCCGGGCTTCGTGATGAGCCTGTTCGGCATGTACCAGAACCACGTCGCGCGCGGCGGCACCATCACGCGCGAACTGGCGCAGGAAGAACTTTCGGGCAACCTGTGCCGCTGCACCGGCTACCGCCCCATCCTCGATGCCGCGCAGACGATGAAGCACTGGCGCGCCGACGGCATCGACGAGCAACAACTGCTGGCGCAGCTGCGGCTGGTGCGGCCGCAAGGCGCGATCGAAGACGCCACCTACATGGCGCCGCGCACGATGAAGGAGCTGATGCACCTGCGCGCGAACCATCCACGGGCGCAGGTCGTCGCCGGCTGCACCGATGTGGGCCTGTGGGTCACCAAGATGCACATGCGTTTCGCGCAGGTGCTGGACGTCACGCGCGTGGAGGAACTGCGGCGCATCGAGCACGGCCCCGGCGAGGTCTTCATCGGCGCCGCCGTTCCGCTGGAGGATGCCTACGCCGCGCTGGTCGCGGACCGGCCGCAGCTGAAGGTGTTCGCCAGCCGCTTCGCCGGCCTGCCGATCCGCAACTCGGGCACGCTGGGCGGCAACGTCGCCAACGGCTCGCCGATCGGCGACTCGATGCCGCTCGTCATCGCGCTGGGCGGCAAGGTCGCACTGGCCAGCACGCGCGGCGAACGCGAAATGCCGGTGGAGGATTTCTACACGGGCTACCGCAAGAACCTGCTCGCGCCCGACGAGGTGGTGGCGCGCATCCGCGTGCTGAAGCCGCAGGCGGGCGAGTTCATGCGCGTGTACAAGGTGTCGAAGCGCTTCGACGACGACATCAGCGCGGTGTGCCTGGCGCTCTCGCTGCACATCAAGGACGGCAAGGTTGCCTCTGTTTCCATCGGCGCCGGCGGCGTCGCGGCGACACCGGCGCGGGCCCGCAAGACGGAAGCCTTCCTGAAGGGCAGGCAGTGGTCGCAGGCGACCGCGCTCGCCGCGGGCCAGGAACTGCGGACCGAGTTCCAGCCCATCACCGACATGCGCGCCTCGGCCGCCTATCGCAGCGAGGTGCTGGGAAATCTCATGCAGCGTTTCTGGCTCGAGTCGCAGGGCGTCGCGAACATCAACCTGGAGTCCTTCGCGCTGGAGAGCGCCGCATGAACATGCGCGACAAGGCGGCCAGCGACCTGGGCGAACGCAACATCGCCCCGGCGATGGAGTCGCCGCACGCGCGCACGCAGCACTCGCCGGCGGTCGCCGTGCCGCTCGCGCACGAGAGCGCCCGCGCCCATGTCAGCGGGACGGCGACCTACATCGACGACATCCCCGAGATCAAGGGCACGCTCCATGCCGCGCCCATCCTGTCGACCGTGGCGCGCGGAAAGCTGCGCGGCGTCGACGTCGCCGCGGCACTGGCGATGCCCGGCGTGCGCGACGTGGTGCTGGCGCGCGACATCCCCGGCGACCCGGTGCTCGCGACCTTCGTGCACGACGAACCGGTGTTCGCGCAGGGCGAGGTGAACCACGTCGGGCAGGTGATCGGCCTCGTCGTCGCGGACACGGTGATGGACGCGCGCCGCGCCGCGCGCAAGGTGGTGCTGGACATCGAACCCCTGCCCGCGATCCTCACGCCGCGCGAGGCGCACGCGCAGCAAAGCTACGTGCTGCCGCCGGTCACGGTGCGGCGCGGCGATGCCGACGCGGCGCTCGCGCGCTCGAAGCGCCGGTTGCAGGGCCAGTTCGAGGTGGGCGGGCAGGAGCACTTCTACCTCGAAGGCCAGGTGGCCTACGCCATCCCGAAGGAGCAGCGCGGCTGGCACGTGCACTCCAGCACGCAGCACCCGGGCGAGGTGCAGCACTGGGTGGCGCATGCGCTGGGCATCGAGAACAACGCGGTCACGGTGGAATGCCGGCGCATGGGCGGCGGCTTCGGCGGCAAGGAAACGCAGGCCGGCCACCTCGCGGTCTGGGCGGCGCTCGCGGCGCACAAGTGCGGGCGGCCCGTGAAGATGCGATTGGACCGCGACGACGACTTCCTCGTCACCGGCAAGCGCCACCCCTTCGCCTACGACTGGGAAGCGGGCTTCGACGACTCGGGCCTGCTCACGGCGCTCAAGGTCAAGATGTACGCCAACTGCGGCTTCTCGGCGGACCTGTCGGGGCCGGTGGCGGACCGCGCGATCTTCCATACCGACAACGCGTACTTCCTGTCGGACGTGGAAATCGTCTCGTATCGCTGCAGGACGAACGTGCAGAGCCATACCGCCTTCCGCGGCTTCGGCGGGCCGCAGGGCGTGATCCTCATCGAGGCGATCCTGGGGAACATCGCGCGAACCCTGGCGCTCGACCCGCTGGACGTGCGCAAGCGCAACCTGTACGGCGTGGCCGAGCGCAACGTCACGCACTACCAGATGAAGGTCGAGGACAACATCCTCGCGCCGCTCATCGCACGCCTCGAGGAGCATTCGCGCTACCGCGAACGGCGCGGGCGCATCGCCGCGTGGAATGCGAAGAGCCCCGTGATCAAGCGGGGCCTCGCGATCACGCCCGTCAAGTTCGGCATCAGCTTCACGGCCACGCTCTTCAACCAGGCCGGGGCCCTGGTGCACGTGTACACCGACGGCAGCGTGCAGGTGAACCACGGCGGCACCGAGATGGGCCAGGGCCTGAACACCAAGATCGCGCAGCTGGTCGCCGACGAGCTGGGCGTGCCCTTCGAGCGCGTGCGCTCCACCGCGGCCGACACCAGCAAGGTGCCGAACGCGTCGGCCACCGCCGCATCGAGCGGCACCGACCTCAATGGCCGCGCGGCGCAGTACGCGGCGCGCAACGTGCGCGACAACCTCGCCGCCTTCGTCGCGGGCCTGGACAATTGCGGCGCGGGCGCGGTCGGGTTTTCACGCGGCCAGGTCATCACGCCGGCGAACACGCGCAGCTTCGACGAGGTGGTGAAGGCCGCGTACGCCAACCGCATCCAGCTGTGGAGCCACGGCTTCTACCGCACGCCCAAGATCCACTACGACAAGACGACGCTGACGGGCCGGCCCTTCTATTACTTCGCCTACGGCGCGGCGTGCAGCGAGGTAGCGGTGGACACGCTCACCGGCGAATCGCGCGTGCTGGCGGTGGACATCCTGCACGACGTCGGCACCCCCGTGAACCCCGCCATCGACATCGGCCAGATCGAGGGCGGCTTCATCCAGGGCGTGGGCTGGCTCACGACCGAGCAATTGGTGTGGAACGACAAGGGCGTGCTCACCACGCACGCGCCCAGCACCTACAAGATCCCCACCAGCGGCGACGTGCCGCCGCATTTCGACGTCCAGCTGTGGCCGGAGGCGAATCGCGAGGACAACGTCGGCGGCAGCAAGGCCGTGGGCGAGCCGCCTTTCATGCTGGCGATCAGCGTGTGGGAGGCGATCCGCGAGGCCGTCGCGCAGGCGCGCGGCGACGGCCGCCCGGTGCAGATGGATGCGCCGGCGACCGCCGAGAACGTGCTGAAGGCGCTGGGCGCCTAGTCGACCAGGCGCGCGGCCTGCAGGACCAGCTCGCGGATGCTCGCGGGCTTGAGCGAATCCACCGACACGGTCAGGTCGTAGTCGGAGGGCGACTCCTGCTTGACGTCGTAGAAGCGCCTCAGGTAATCGGCGCGGGCGGCGTCGCTGGCGCGGATGGCTTCGCCGGCCTCGGTGGGGCTGGCGCCGCCGGCCGTGGGCGCCCATTTCATGACGCGGCCGAATTCGGAGCCCGTGATCAGCACGCGCAGCACCTGCTTGCGCCGCGCCAGCGCGTACGAGGCCGCGTGCGCGACGATGACCACCCGGCCTTCGTCGGCCGTTTCCTGGATCGCCTGGCGTATGAGGTTGCGCAGCTCGTCGCTGGGCCGCGTGGCCTCCTTGTTGTTGGCGAAGTAGGCCACGAGGTCCGAGCCCTGGTCGGCGATCTCCTCGAGGGCCTGCACCAGGAAGTTCTTGCGCCGCTCGGCGCTGGCGACCTCCGCCGCCTGGAGGCCGCGCTTTTGCGCGGCGCGTTCGACGATCTCCTCGTCGACGTAGCGGAAGCCCAGCTCCTGCGCCACTTCATGAGCGATGTTCTCCGCCCCGGTGTACATCGCGCGCGAAATGCAGACTACGGTTGCAACCATTTCGGCCCTCCTAGGTGGACGGGCCATGATACGGACGAGCCAAGGGGGGCGCAAGCGCCGCTCAGCGCGGCTTGCCGAAGGCCTGCGCCCAGAAAACGACAGCTTCCGCATTCATGTTGACGCCGTAGGCCACCCCCATCTCGCTGTAGTCCGGGTTCATGAGGTTGGCGCAATGGCCCGGGCTGCGCAGCCAGTCGGCCACGACGTCCTGCGGCGTCGTCTGCCCCGATGCGACGTTCTCGCCCACGCCCCGCCAGCGATAGCCCGCGCGCGTGATGCGTTGCGCCGGCGTGCTGCCGTCGCGGCCGCGGTGGTCCAGGTAGGCGTGCGCGGCCATGTCCTGCGCGTGCTGCGCGGCCGCGCGCTCCAGCTGCGGGTTCCACCGCACGGCCGGCGCCGCGTCGAACGCCTTGTCGCCGCAGGTCCGGGGATGCGCGCGCGCCTCGTTCGTCAGCGCCAGCACCTTCGCCAGCGCGGCCTTGCGGTCGGCCAGCTGCGGCACTTCCAGCGGCGCGGCCAGCACCAGGAGCCAGCGCGAGCCGCTGCGGTGGAAGCCGAAGTCGGTGAAGCCGGGCTCGACCAGCGCCGAGCAGTAATGGTTCGCGAAGGCATCGGCGACCGCGGCCGCGTCGCGGTAGCCGCCGAAACTGGCATGGAACACGCGCGTGGCGCGGTAGCCCTCGTGCTCCAGCGCCGCCAGAGGCTTCTCGCCGCGCTCGGCCCGCGCCGCGGCACGCACCACGGCGGCAGACCAGTGCAAGGGCTCGCGCGTGCCCGCGTGCCCCGCGCAGCCGCGGGCCCGCGCCTGCACCACCAGCGACAACAGGTGCTCGTCGCCGGTGCCCGCGCCCAGCGCGGCCGACGCGCCGGCAAGCATGAGCACCGCGATCGTGCGAGAGGCCATGCGCCATGCTACCGCTGGCACGCAACGTGCACGCGCCTTTGCCGAAGGAGGCCACGGCATGGCTTGGCTCAATGGCGATGCGGCGGCGGGCGTGACCTACCGCGGCTACCTGGGCGCAACCGGGCAGGACTCGCAGGCGTGGCTCGCGCAGGAGCGCTGGCAGGAAATGGAAGCGCTGGTGCGCGTGGCGGCGCGCGCCGGCCGGCTCGGCGCGTGGTCGCTGCGCCTGTCGGACATGGCCTGGGCCTGGTCCGACGAGGTGCGCGCGATCCACGAGGTGGGCCCGGAATTCCGCCCGACGACCGAGACGGCGCTGGCCTTCTACGAACCGCGGTCGCAGCTGAGGATCATGTCGGCCTTCGAGGACTGCGCCACCTGCGGCACGCCCTTCGACCTGGAGCTCGAGCTGGAGACCGCCGGCGGGCGCCGCGCGTGGATCCGCGCCATCGGCGAGGCCGAGCGCGACGCCGACGGCGGCATCACCGCCCTGCGCGGCGCGATCCAGGACATCACGCGCCACAGGGCCGCGGTGGCCGAGGCGCACAAGACGGGCGAACGCCTCGCGCGCACGCTGGAGAACCTGCCGGACGGCTACATCCTGCTGGACCGCCAGTGGCGCTTCGTCTACCTCAACCCCGAGGCCGAGCGCATCCTGCACCGCACGCGCGCCGAGCTCCTGGGCAAGAGCATGCTGCGCACCTTCCCGGAAACGGGGCGCGGCGTCTTCCTGGAGAAGTGCACGGACGCCGCGACGGCGAACCGCAGCGTCGAATTCACCAAGTTCTACGCGCCGCTGGCGATCTGGGTGCACTTCAAGGTGACCCCCACGGACGAGGGCCTGACCTTCTGCATCCGCGACGACACCGAGCGGATCGCGATGCGGCGTGAAGTTTTACGCTTGCGCGCCCAACTCGGCCGCAAAACCGCCCCGGACTAGTGCTGCAGGCGTGAGTTCCGACACGTTCTGTCGGAGAACGCCGCCAATGGACGAGGCAGGCGCCGACAGGTCCTGCCTCAGCCAGTCGGCACGATACGTGTCATGAAGATCCTCCATCTCATCCACGTCATGACCGCCCAGGCGTTCTACAAGTGGGCCATGTCCGAGATCAACCCGCTGCACCCGGACCTGCCTCGAATCATGATGCGCCGCCAGGAACTCCAGGACAAGGCCCAGCGCCTGTTCGCGTAATTGAAGAGTTAAAGTCGGCGGCATGCCCTGGCATGCACGCCTTCGACTCGACTACTCGCGCGAAGGCGGCCGCACCGTGGCGCGGCACGCGCACGAAGGGCCGCTTCGCATCCTGCAGACCCTGTATCCCGAGGGCGACGCGATCGCCCACAACGTGCTGGTGCACCCGCCGTCGGGCCTCGTCGGCGGCGACACGCTGGACATCGCCGTGCACGTGCGCGAGGGCAGCCACGGCTTCGTGACGACGCCGGGCGCCGCCCGCTTCTACCGCAGCGAAGGCGAGCCCGCCATGCAGCGCGCACACCTGCGGCTCGATACCGGCGCGCGGCTCGAATGGCTGCCGCTCGAAGCGCTGGCGTACAGCGGCTGCATCGCGGAAAACCGCATCGAACTCGACCTGGCGCCCGGCGCCGAGATGATGGGCTGGGACATCGCCGCGCTCGGCCTGCCCGCCGCGGAGCAGCCCTTCAAGCAGGGCTTGTTGCTGCAGCACCTCGAGCTCGAAGGCCAGTGGCTCGAACGCGGCCGCATCGACGCGAACGATGCGCGCCTGATGGACGGCCCCCTGGGCCTGGCCGGCCGCCGCTGCCTGGCCACGCTGTTCTTCGCGAGCGGTTCGGACATCGCGGATGCGCGGCGCGAGCAGGCGCTGGAGCTCGCGAACGAAGCCCTTGCGGCCTGCGATGCGGTTGTGAGCGCCGGCGCCACCGCGCCCGGCCCGCGGGTGATCGTCGTGCGCGTGCTGGCCGACGTCGTCGAGCCCGCGATGAACCTGCTGAAAGCCATCCACGCCGCGTGGCGCCCGGCCCTGTGGGACCAGCCTGCGATCGCCTCGCGGCTGTGGGCGCTCTAGCGCAGGTGCTTCGCCAGGAACTGGTCGATGCGCTGCCAGAACTCCACCTCGTGTTCCAGCAGCCAGCCGCCGTGGCCTTCGTCGGAATACTCGAGGTACTCGGGCGCCGTACCGGCGGAGCTGACCGCGGCGCGGAACTTGCGCTCGTGGTCGATGGGCACGCGCACGTCGGCGACGCCGTGGATCAGCAGCAGCGGCGTCTTGATGCGGCTGGCTTGCGCCAGCGGCGACGTCGCCTGGAGCTGCGCCGCGTCCTTCTCCCGGTCGCCGACCAGCAGCGGCATCCCGTAGCGCTTCCAGCCGTTGTTGAAGTCGCTCCACGTGATGGAGTACATCAGCTCGATGTCGGTCACGCCGGCGATGCTGATCGCGCAGCGCCAGCTCTCGGGGTGGCGCACCGTGCCCATCAGCGCGGCATAGCCGCCGTAGCTGCCGCCCATGATGCAGGCCTTGTCGGCGTCGGCCCAGCCCTGCGCGGCGGCCCACTTCAGCGCGTCCTGCAGGTCGTCCTGCATCGACAGGCCCCACTGCTTCAGCCCCGCCTTGAAGTGGCTGTAGCCGTAGCCCTCGCTGCCGCGGAAATCCGGTTCGACCACGAGGTAGCCGCGCGATGCGAGGAACTGCGCGTCGCCGTTCCAGCTGGTCTTGGCGCCGCGCAGCCACGGCCCGCCGTGCACGAGCACCACCGTCGGCAGCTTCCGGCCCTGCGCCGCGCCGGGCGGATGCGTGACCACCGCGGGGATCTCCAGGCCGTCGCGCGCCTTGTAGCGGTGGAAGCTGCGCGTGCCCTGCGTCGCCTCGTCCACCCACGGCCGCGCGGCGGCGATGCGCTTCATCGACATGTCCTGCGTGTCGAGCAGGAAGAACTCGCCCGGCTGGCGGTCCGACTTGCTTTCGACGACGACGGCCCGCGCGTCCACGCACTTGCCGCAGTGCAGCCGGTTGCTGCGCCCGGGCAGCGCCTTGTCGACGCCGGCCTGCAAGGTGCGCAGCTTCCTGTCGAACCAGTAGCTCGCGCCCTGCTCCATGAGGAAGTGCAGGCCGAGGAACTGGCCGCGGTGCGTCTGCAGGCGCGGCTCCAGGTCGAAGCCCTGCACCGAGACGAGCGGCTCGGGCTCGGGCTGCTTCCTGTCGGCGTCGAACCGGAAGAGGGCCTCGGTGCCGGCCGCGCCGTGCGGAGCCGCGACATACAGCGTGCCGCCGGCGTCGACGAACACGGGCCGGAAGCCTTCGCTGCGGTACTTGCCGAAGTCGCCGATGCGCTCCCACTCGCGCGAGTCGCCGCGCCGCCACCACACGTGCCGGCGGTTGCCCACATAGGCCGTGACGGCGCGCGGCTCGCCCTTCGCGTCCATCAGCCAGTCCTGCGCGCCTTCGGGCGCGCCTGCGCTCAGGAGGCGCTTCTCCCCCGTGGAGGTGTTGAGGCGATACAGCGATACCGAGATGAGGTCCCAGCCCGCGTCCCACTTCGATTGCCCGACGATGATGTCCGGCGAGCCGTCTTCCACGGTGTCGACGAAGTCCCACTCCCAGGTGAGGATGCGCGAGATGACGCCCGTCGCCGCCGAGATCGTGTTGCTCACGCGGTGGATCAGCTGGCGGAAATCGCTGCCGTCGCGGTTGACGGCATACAGGCCGGGCATCTTGTTCTGGTCGCCCATGGCGCGCTTGAGGTCGACCGTGGAGAAGACCAGGCGCTCGTCGTTTACCCAGCGCACGTCGCTGATGTCCGATCCCGCGATGGCGGCGACGACCTTGGGCGGGCCCAGGGGCGCAAGCTCCATCACGGCCAGCTGCACGCGCCCGCCGTCGGTCGGCACGGCAGCGGCCAGGTGGCGGCCGGATGGCGAGACCGCCACTTCGCTGAGGAAAGGCTTGCGGAAGAAGTTTTCGGCGCTCGCCGGCTGCGCGGCGTGCGCGGCGGCGAATGGCAGGCAGATGGCGGCGAGAAAGGCACTCGCCCAGCGACGGATCATCACGGTAGCTCCCCAGGGGTCCCGCACGGATGCTAGCTCAGCCGTGGGCCGGGAGAGTCTATTCGGGGGAGGGTCGTGGAAGCCGGCGAGGGCTCATGCGCCCGCGCGCCGCGGGCGGAACCCGCGAAAAAGTCACGCCGCGTGCAGCGGTCAGTGCACCGGCGCCTTCAGCCCCAGGCGGCGGCGCAGCGAGTCCTGGTACTCCCAGTCGGCCGCGCAGTCGCTGTCGCAGAACAGGCGTTCGCCGATGTCCTCGGCGTTGCCGCAGTTGTGGCAGCTGCCGACCGCCTTCAGGCCGCCGGTGCGCGTGCGTTGCGCCGCGAGCGCCTGCGACAGGTAGCGTTGCTCGGAATCGAATGCAAGGTCGGCTTCGTCCATGCGGCGAAGTTTGGTTCGCCCGGCGCGTTCCTGCCGCCCGCGCGCTGCCTGAGTTGCCGTAGGAGCTTGGCTCGGCAGGGCGACGGTCAAATCGCCACGAGCTCGCGCACGCCCTGCGCATCCATCTCCTGCCCCAGGCCGCGCGCGATGAACTCGCCGCGCTGCATCACGAGGAATTCGTCGGCGAGGTCGCGCGCGAAGTCGTAGTACTGCTCGACCAGCAGGATCGCCATGTCGCCGCGGTCGGCGAGCATGCGGATCACGCGGCCGATGTCCTTGATGATGGACGGCTGGATGCCCTCGGTCGGCTCGTCCAGGATCAGCAGGCGCGGCCGGGCGGCGAGCGCGCGCGCGATCGCGAGCTGCTGCTGCTGGCCGCCGGAGAGGTCGCCGCCGCGCCGCTTGAGCATCTGCGCCAGCACCGGGAAGAGCTCGAACAGCTCCGGCGGGATGGGCTCGCCCGCGGCGCGGTACGCCATCCCCATGCGCAGGTTCTCCTCCACCGTCAGCCGCGCGAAGATCTCGCGGCCCTGGGGCACGTAGCCCATGCCGGCGCGGGCGCGCTCGTAGGGCGTGCGCGTGGTGATCGGCTTGCCCTCGAATGCCATCGTGCCGGACTTGATGGGCACCAGGCCCATGAGCGACTTGAGCAGCGTGGTCTTGCCCACGCCGTTGCGGCCGAGCAGCACCGTCACCTGCCCCGGCTTCGCCTCGAACGACAGGCCGCGCAGGATGTGCGAGCCGCCGTAGTACTGGTTGACGTCCTTGACCGACAGCATCATCGCCCCAGGTAGACCTCGATCACGCGCTCGTCCGCCTGCACCTGCTCGAGCGTGCCTTCGGCCAGCACCGAGCCTTCGTGCAGCACCGTGACCTTCTCGGAGATCAGCTGGATGAAGTTCATGTCGTGCTCCACGACCAGCAGCGAGTGCTTGCCCTTGAGCGACACGAAGAGTTCCGCCGTGCGCTCGGTTTCCTCGTCGGTCATGCCGGCCACCGGTTCGTCCAGCAGCAGCAGCTTGGGGTCCTGCATCAGCAGCATGCCGATCTCCAGCCACTGCTTCTGGCCGTGGCTCAGCTCGCCGGCCATGCGGTCCACGCTGTCGGTGAGGTGGATGGTGTGCAGCACCTCCGACAGGCGGTCGTCCTGCTCGCCGTCCATGCGGAAGAACACCGAAGCGCGCACGCCCTTGTTGGTCTTGAGCGCGAGCTCCAGGTTCTCGAACACCGTGAGCTGCTCGAACACCGTGGGCTTCTGGAACTTGCGGCCGATGCCCATCTGGGCGATGTCGGCCTCCTTGTGGCGCAGCAGGTCGATGGTGCTGCCGAAGAACACCGTGCCTTCGTCGGGGCGCGTCTTGCCCGTGATGATGTCCATCATCGTGGTCTTGCCCGCGCCGTTGGGGCCGATGATGCAGCGCAGCTCGCCGGGGGCGATGTCCAGCGACAGCTTGTTGATCGCCTTGAAGCCGTCGAAGCTGACGCTCACGTCCTCGAGGTACAGGATGCGGCCGTGCGAGACGTCGACCTCGCGCTCGCGCACCGGGTGGGCGAAACCGGCGGCGCGCCCGCCCGATTCCGTGCGCCCGCGCAGCACCTTGTGGCGCTGCGCGCCTGCTTCCATCAGGTCGGGCGTCATGCGCGTTTTCCCCTGAACTTCTTCGCCAGCCCCACGACGCCTTCGGGCAGGAACAGCGTGACAGCAATGAACAGTGCGCCCAGGAAGTACAGCCAGAACTCGGGCGCGAAGACGGTGAGCCAGCTCTTGGCGCCGTTGACGATGAAGGCGCCGAGGATGGGGCCGACCAGCGTGGCGCGGCCGCCGACCGCGGCCCAGATGGCGATCTCGATCGACTGCGCCGGGCTCATCTCGCTGGGGTTGATGATGCCCACCTGCGGCACGTACAGCGCGCCGGCCACGCCGCACATCACGGCCGACAGCGTCCAGATCGCGAGCTTGTAGCCCACCGGGTTGTAGCCGCAGAACATCACGCGCGACTCGGCGTCGCGGATGGCCTGCAGCACGCGGCCGAACTTGCTTTGCACCAGCCAGCGCGCCATGAGCAGGAAGGCCAGCAGCACCACGCCGGTCACCACGAACAGGCCCATGCGCGTCTGCTGCGAGGCGATGGTGAAGCCGAAGATGCGCTTGAAGTCGGTGAAGCCGTTGTTGCCGCCGAAGCCGGTCTCGTTGCGGAAGAACAGCAGCATGGCCGCGTACGTGAGCGCCTGCGTGATGATCGAGAAGTACACGCCCTTGATGCGCGAGCGGAAGGCGAAGAAGCCGAAGACGAACGCGAGCAGGCCGGGCACCGCGACGACGAGGAACAGCATCGCGACCGGGCTGTCCGACAGGCTCCAGTGCCACGGGAACTGCTTCCAGTCCAGGAACACCATGAAGTCGGGCATGTCGCTCTTGTACTGGCCCTCGCGGCCGATCTGCCGCATCAGGTACATGCCCATCGCGTAGCCGCCGAGCGCGAAGAACAGCCCGTGGCCCAGCGACAGGATGCCGGTGTAGCCCCAGATCAGGTCCATGGCCAGCGCGCAGATGGCGTAGCACATGATCTTGCCGATGAGCGCCACGGCGTAGTCGCTCATGTGGAACACGCTGCCCTCGGGCGCCACGAGGTTCATGAGCGGCGCGATGGCGCACACGGCCACGAGCGCGATGAGGAAGAAGGTCCAGCCGGCTTTCGTGAAGAGCGGCTTGCGCGCGGGCAGCAGCACCGGCATCGGCTTGTAGCCCTGCATCTTCTCGACCAGCTCCTGCGGGGCGCGGTCCATCATGCCTCCGCGCTGCGGCCGCGCGCGGCGAACAGGCCCTGCGGACGCTTCTGGATGAAGACGATGATGATGACGAGCACGGCGATCTTCGCGAGCACGGCGCCGGCCCAGCCTTCGAGGAACTTGTTCAGGATGCCCAGGCCGAGCGCCGCGTACACCGTGCCCGCCAGCTGCCCCACGCCGCCGAGCACGACGACCATGAACGAGTCGACGATGTAGCCCTGGCCGAGGTCGGGGCCGACGTTGCCGATCTGGCTGAGCGCGCAGCCGGCCAGGCCGGCGATGCCGGAGCCCAGCGCGAAGGCATAGGTGTCGATGCGGGCCGTGTTCACGCCCATGCACGAGGCGATGGGGCGGTTCTGCGTGACGCCGCGCACGAACAGGCCCAGGCGCGTCTTCGCGATCATCAGGGCCATCCCCGCCAGCACCACGAAGGCGAAGGCGACGATGAAGATGCGGTTCCACGGCAGTTGCAGGTTGCCCATGACTGCGACGCCGCCGGACATCCAGCTGGGGTTCTCCACGCCGACGTTCTGCGCGCCGAAGACCGTGCGCACCAGCTGCTGCAACGCAAGGCTGATGCCCCAGGTGGCTAGCAGCGTCTCGAGCGGTCGGCCGTAGAGGAAGCGGATCACGCCGCGCTCGAGGATCGCGCCGACGATCGCCGAGGCGAGGAACGCGACCGGGACCGCCGCGATGAGGTACCAGTCGAAGGAGCCGGGCAGGTACTTGCGGAACAGGCCCTGCACGACGTACGTGGCGTAGGCGCCGATCATCATCAGCTCGCCGTGCGCCATGTTGATCACGCCCATCAGGCCGTAGGTGATGGCCAGGCCCAGCGCGACGAGCAGCAGGATCGAGCCGAGGCTGATGCCGGAGAAGACGGCGCCGATGCGCTCGCCCCAGGCGAGCGACGCCTCGACGCTGCGCAGCGACAGCTCCAGCGCCGACTTCACGTCGCTCTCGGTTTCGCCCTTCATGCGTTCGATCAGGATGGACTTCACCGCGGGCGAGCGGCTGGCCGCGAGCACCTTCGCCGCTTCGAGGCGCTTGGCCTTGTCGGCGCTGTTCAGGAGGGCGGCGGCGCGCACCAGCGCGAGCTGCTCGCGGATCGCGGCGTTGGGCTCGGCGGCCAGGGCCTTCTCGATCATCGGCAGCTTGGATTCGTCCGGGTCCTTCTGGAAGTCCTTCACCGCCGCCATGCGCAGCGCGTCGTCCTTCGAGAAGAGCTTGAGCGACGACAGCGCGGAATCGATCTCGCCGCGCATGCGGTTGTTGGTCACCACGTCTTCCGCGTCGGCGGGAACGGCGGCTTCGGCGCCGGTGACGGGGTCGGTGCCCTTGCCGTCCCGGACGATGAACAGCTTGTCGCCCGCGGCCTTGACGGAGTCGTCGGCGAGCGCCTGCAGGAACGCCGCGGTCTTGTCGTCGGCCGTGGCGATGGCCTTGCCCAGCGCCTCGATGCGGGCGTCGGATTCGCCGATGGCGATGGCCTTGGCTTCCTCGGCCGTCAGCGCGTGGGCCTGTGCTGCCGCGAATACCGCCACCAGGAAAAGGATTCGTTTGAACATCTTTGCAGTGCCCCGCACGCGAGGCACTTCGAAGATGTCATCCCGGCGAAGGCCGGGATCCAGTGGCTTCCGTCGAAAGACACTGGGCCCCGGCCTGCGCCGGGGCGACAACGGCGGTCCTTACACCTTCGACTTGCCGTCCGGCTCGTCCTTCTTCTTGTCGTTGCCTTCGATGAAGGGCGACCAGGGCTTGGCCTTGACCGGGCCGGGCGTCTTCCACACCACGTTGAACTGGCCGTCGGCCTTCACTTCGCCGATGAACACCGGCTTGTGCAGGTGGTGGTTCTTGGCGTCCATCGTGGCGACGAAGCCGCTCGGCGCCTTGAAGGTCTGGCCGGCCATCGCGGCGATGACCTTGTCGGTGTCCGTGCTCTTAGCCTTCTCGACGGCCTGCTTCCACATGTACACGCCGATGTAGGTGGCTTCCATCGGGTCGTTCGTCAGCGGCTTGTCCTTGTGGCCGGCGATGCCCTTGGTCTTGGCGTAGTCGCCCCACTTCTTGGTGAACTCGGTGTTGGTCGGGTTCTTGACCGACATGAAGTAGTTCCACGCGGCCAGGTGGCCCACCAGCGGCTTGGTGTCGACGCCGCGCAGTTCTTCCTCGCCCACCGAGAAGGCGACGACCGGCACGTCCTTGGCCTTCAGGCCCTGGTTGCCCAGTTCCTTGTAGAAGGGCACGTTGGAGTCGCCGTTGATCGTGGAGATCACCGCCGTCTTCTTGCCTTCGGAGCTGAACTTCTTGATCTTGCCGATGATGGTCTGGTAGTCGGAGTGGCCGAAGGGCGTGTACTCCTCCATGATGTCGGCCTCGGCGACGCCCTTGGACTTGAGGAACGCGCGCAGGATCTTGTTCGTGGTGCGGGGGTACACGTAGTCGGTGCCGAGCAGCACGAAGCGCTTGGCGCCGCCGCCTTCCTTGGACATCAGGTATTCCACGGCGGGGATGGCCTGCTGGTTCGGCGCGGCGCCCGTGTAGAACACGTTCTTCGACAGCTCTTCACCCTCGTACTGCACGGGGTAGAACAGCAGGCCGTTCTGCTCCTCGACCACCGGCAGCACCGACTTGCGCGACACGGACGTCCAGCAGCCGAAGATCACGGCGACCTTGTCCTGCGTCAGGAGCTGCTTGGTCTTCTCGGCGAACAGCGGCCAGTTGGAGGCCGGGTCCACGACCACGGGCTCGAGCTTCTTGCCGAGCACGCCGCCCTTGGCGTTGATCTCGTCGATCGCCATCAGCACGGTGTCCTTGAGGACCGTTTCCGAGATGGCCATGGTGCCCGACAGGCTGTGCAGGACGCCGACCTTGATGGTGCCCTTGTCCTGGGCTTGCGAGAGGGTGGTCGCGCCCAGGCCAAGGCCGAGGGCGATGGAGGCGGTGAGGAGTTTGAGGTTCCCTCGACGATTCATGTGGCTGCTCCGAAGTGAAAGAGGTAGTGGGGAAATGCGAACCCCGTTGGCCGGGGTCACTTGTCAACGCAAGGCGTGTGCCATCCCCCCATCCGGGTTTGCACCGACGTGGCGCACGGTTTGGCGGCGCGCCCGCGCACGAAATGGAGGCGGACGCACCAAAATGCGTTGTCGGCGAGCGATCGCGGGGCTCTTGCGCACTGCGAAGCTGCATGGCACATGATTTGCGACATCGGATTTGGTGCAGGAGGCACGATGGAACTGACGCCCCGTGAGAAGGACAAGCTGCTGATATTCACCGCCGCGCTGCTGGCGGAGCGGCGCAAGGCCAAGGGCCTGAAGCTCAATTACCCCGAAGCCGTGGCGCTGATCTCGGCCGCGGTGATGGAAGGCGCGCGCGAAGGCAAGACGGTGGCGCAGCTCATGTCCGAGGGCCGCAGCGTGCTGACGCGCGCCGACGTGATGGACGGCGTCGCCGAAATGATTGCCGACATCCAGGTGGAGGCCACCTTCCCCGACGGCACCAAGCTCGTGACCGTCCACCAGCCCCTGCCCTGAACAACGAGGAGACGACAAGATGAAGAACTGGCTCGCCCTTCCCGCCTTCTTCGCCGCACAGGCCTGGGCGCATTCCGGGCACGGCATGCCCGGCGAGGTGCACTGGCACGCCAGCGACGTCGCCGGCCTCGCGGTCATCGCCGTCGGCGCCCTGCTCGCCCTGTGGCTGGCGAGGGGCGAATGACCCCCGGCGAAATCCTGGTCGACGGCCCCGACCACGCGCTCAACCCCGGCCGCCGCACCACCACGGTGGTCGTGAAGAACACGGCCGACCGCCCGATCCAGGTCGGCTCGCACTACCACTTCCACGAAACCAACGGCGCGCTGCAGTTCGACCGCGACGCGGCGCGCGGCATGCGCCTGAACATCGCATCGGGCACCGCGGTGCGCTTCGAGCCCGGCCAGCAGCGCACGGTGGAACTCGTCGAGTACGCCGGCGAGCGCGTGGTGTACGGCTTCCGCGGCCTCGTTCAAGGAAAGCTCTGACCATGGCCACCATCGGCAGGCGTGCCTACGCCGAGATGTTCGGCCCCACCAAGGGCGACCGCGTGCGCCTGGCCGACACCGAGCTCCTGCTCGAAGTCGAGGACGACTACACCTTGCGCGCCGGCGGCTACGGCGAAGAGGTGAAGTTCGGCGGCGGCAAGACCATCCGCGACGGCATGGCGCAAAGCCAGCGTTCGCGCGCGCAGGGCGCGATGGACGTGGTGCTGACCAACGCACTCGTCGTCGACCACTGGGGCATCGTGAAGTGCGACATCGGCGTGAAGGACGGCCGCATCGCCGCCATCGGCAAGGCCGGCAACCCCGACACGCAGCCGGGCGTGGACATCATCATCGGCCCGGGCACGGAGATCATCTCGTGCGAAGGCTCGATCGTCACCGCCGGCGGCATCGATTCGCACATCCACTTCATCTGCCCGCAGCAGATCGAGGAGGCGCTCGCCTCCGGCGTGACGACCATGTTCGGCGGCGGCACCGGCCCGGCGACGGGCACGCTCGCCACCACCTGCACGCCCGGCCGCTGGAACATGCAGCGCATGCTGCAGGCGGCGGACGCGTTCCCCATGAACCTGGGCTTCCTGGGCAAGGGCAACGCCAGCCGGCCCGATGCGCTGCGCGAGCAGATCGAAGCCGGCGCCATCGGGCTGAAGCTGCACGAGGACTGGGGCACCACGCCCTCGGCCATCGACCAGTGCCTGTCGGTGGCGGAAGAGACGGACACGCAGGTCGCGATCCACAGCGACACGCTGAACGAATCCGGATTCGTCGAGAACACCATCGCGGCGACCAAGGGCCGCAGCTTGTGCGCCTTCCACACCGAAGGCGCGGGCGGCGGCCACGCACCCGACATCCTGCGCGTGGTGGGCGAGGCGAACTTCCTGCCCTCTTCGACCAACCCGACGATGCCTTACACCGTGAACACGCTCGACGAGCACGTCGACATGCTCATGGTGTGCCACCACCTGGACGCGGGCATCGCCGAGGACCTGGCCTTCGCCGAAAGCCGCATCCGCAAGGAGACCATCGCGGCCGAGGACATCCTGCACGACATCGGCGCGATCAGCATGTTCTCGTCCGACTCGCAGGCCATGGGGCGCGTGGGCGAAGTCATCCTGCGCTGCTGGCAGACCGCGCACAAGATGAAGCTGCAGCGCGGCACGCTGGGCGGCGACACGGCCCGCAACGACAACACGCGCATCAAGCGCTACGTCGCCAAGTACACGATCAACCCGGCCATCGCGCACGGCATCTCGCACGAGGTCGGCAGCATCGAATCCGGCAAGTGGGCCGACCTCGTCGTCTGGAAACCCGCCTTCTTCGGCGTGAAGCCCTCGCTCATCCTCAAGGGCGGCTTCATCGCGATGGCGGCGATGGGCGACCCGAACGCGTCCATCCCCACGCCCCAGCCGGTGCACTACCGGCCGATGTTCGGCGCGTTCGGGGGTGCGGTCGCGAAGGGCTCGTTCACCTTCGTGTCGCAATCCGCTTTCGGCGCCGGCGTGGCGAAGGAGTTCGGCCTGGCCAAAACCATCGGGGTGGTGAAGAACATCCGCAAGGTCACCAAGCGCGACATGGTCCACAACGGCGCGACGCCCAGGATGGAGATCGACCCCCAGACCTACGCCGTGCGCGCCGACGGGCAACTGCTCACCTGCGAGCCGGCGAAGGTGCTGCCCATGGCGCAGCGATACTTCCTGTTCTGATGATCCAGGCGACCAAGCTCCTCGCGCGCGGCGCGGGCCTCGCACCCGCGCTGGTCAAGCGCGCACCCTTCGTCACGCTGGACTGGGACACGCGGCAGAAGAGCCGCTTCGACTTCACCGATTCGAACGGGCGCCACGTGGGCGTGTTCCTGCCGCGCGGCAGCGTCGTGCGCGGGGGCGACGTGCTCGTCGCCGAAGACGGCTCGTTCATCCGCATCGTCGCGGCCGACCAGCCGGTGCTGGTGATCACCGCGTGCAAGGAACACGGCTCGCCCTTCGACCTGACGCGCGCCGCCTACCACCTGGGCAACCGGCACGTGCCCATCGAATTGAAGCCCGACCACCTGAAGATCGAACCCGACCACGTCCTCGCGGACATGCTGCGCAGCATGCACCTGGACGTGACCGAAGCGAACGCGCCCTTCGAGCCGGAAGGCGGGGCATATGCGAGCGGCGGCCACCATGGACACGCGCACGAGCACCACGGCCACGACCACCATTGACGGCCTGCTGCCGCTGCTGTGGCTGGCGTCGCCGGCGCTGCCGGTGGGCGGGTTCTCGTATTCCGAAGGGCTCGAAGCGGCCGTCGATGCGGGCCTCGTCACCGGCGAAGCGCAAGCCGCCGACTGGCTCGTGCACCAGTTGCACCTGAACCTCGCGCGCGCGGACCTCGTCGTCGTGCGCAACGTGGTCGCCGATCCCGCGCAGGCCGATGCGATGAACGCCTGGGTGCTGCGCACGCGCGAAACGTCGGAGCTGCGCCAGCAGACCGTGCAGATGGGACGCTCGATGCTGGAATGGCTGAAGTCCGTGGGGCGCGCCGTCCCGCATGCCGGGCCGCTGGCCTATCCCGTTGCGTGGTCCCTCGCCGCCTCGGGCTTCGAACTCGGCGCGCGCGATGCGCTGAACGCCTTCGCTTTCGGCTGGGCCGAGAACATGGTGCAGGCCGCCGTGCGCGTCGTGCCGCTTGGGCAAAGCTCGGGCCAGCGCATCCTGTCGCGGCTGGCGCAGGAGATTCCCGCGGCGGTCGACGCCGCGTTCGCGGCCGAAGAACCGCAGGCCTTCAGCCCCATGCTCGCGATCCTGTCGTCGCGCCACGAAACCCAATACTCACGCCTGTTCCGCTCATGAACCGTACCAAGAAGCTCCCCCCGCTGCGCGTGGGCATCGGCGGCCCCGTCGGCTCCGGCAAGACCACGCTGCTCGAAAAACTCTGCAAGGCCATGCGCGACGAGTGGGACCTCGTCGCCATCACCAACGACATCTACACCAAGGAAGACCAGCGCCTGCTCACCGTGAGCGGCGCGCTGCCCGCGGAACGCATCATGGGCGTGGAGACGGGCGGCTGCCCGCACACCGCCATCCGCGAGGACGCATCGATCAACCTCGAGGCCATCGACCGCATGCTGGAGCGCTTCCCCGACGCCGACATCGTGTTCGTCGAAAGCGGCGGCGACAATCTCGCCGCCACCTTCAGCCCCGAGCTGTCGGACCTGACGATCTACGTGATCGACGTCGCGGCCGGCGAGAAGATCCCGCGCAAGGGCGGGCCCGGCATCACCAAGAGCGACCTCTTCGTCATCAACAAGACCGACCTCGCGCCGCACGTCGGCGCGAGCCTGCAGGTGATGGAAGAGGACACGAAGCGCATGCGGCGCGACAAGCCCTTCGTGATGACGAACCTGAAGACGCAGGACGGGCTTGCGGAAGTCGTCGCCTTCATCGAGCGCAAGGGCCTGCTCAAGGGGTGAGTTCGCGTCGCCAATCAGTTGGTGTCGCGCCTGGCATTCGGATCGACGACCGGTGGGGGATGGTTCAGGACAAGCCAGAAGTAGCCGATGTGGCGAATCGCCTCACTGAACTGCTTGAAGTCAATCGGCTTGACGATGTACGCGTTGGCTCCATTCTTGTACCCCTTGGCAACGTCGGATTGCTCCTGGGATGAAGTAAGGAGGACAACCGGCACCTGCTGGGTCCGGGGATCGCCCCGGATCTGGGCCAGCACTTCCAACCCGTTCACCTTGGGCAACTTCAGGTCCAGGAGCACGACGTTGGGTGGCTCATAGGGGTTGCGGTTGCTGTATTTGCCCTCGCACCGCAGGAACGCGAGCGCTTCGACGCCATCGCCGACGACGTGCACCTCATTGGCGATGCCTGCGTCGTTGAGCGCGAGAATCGCCAGTTCGGCGTCATCCGGGTTGTCTTCGACCAGAAGGATCTGGACGCGGCCTCTTCGGTTCATTTCGATGATCCCAACGTGAAATAAAAAGTGGCGCCCGCCCCTTCCGCGCCTTCTGCCCACACGCGGCCGCCATGGCGATCCACGATGCGCTTGACCAATGCAAGGCCGACGCCTGTGCCCGGGAACTGGGCGTCCGTGTGCAATCGCTCGAACACGTGGAACAGCTTGCCGACATAAGCCATGTCGAACCCCGCACCGTCATCCTTGACGAAGTAGACGGTTGTGCCGTCCCGGTGCTCGCAGCCGATCTCCACGGTCGGATGCTCCTTTCTCGCCGAGTACTTGAATGCGTTGCCGATCAGGTTCACCCACAGCTGGCGGAGCATCGGCAGGTCGCCCCTGCAGCGCCCCAGCGCACACTTGACCACGGCGCCGGCCCAGTCCGGATCGTGCGCGCGGACCTGCTCGACGGCCTCCTTCACCAGTGCGTCGACGTCGATTTCGCCCGCGTGCATCTCCTGCCGGCCCAATCTCGAAAACCGGAGCAGGTCGTCGATGAGCTGGCCGAGCTTGCGCGCGCCTGCGCTGACACGCTTCAGGTAGTGCTGCCCCTGCTCGGGCAAGCTGGCGCCGAAGTCCTGCTGCAGCACGTCGGCGAAGCCTTGCATCGTCCGCAGCGGAGCACGCAGGTCGTGCGAAACCGAATAGGCAAACGCCTCCAGGTCACCGACCGCGGTGACGAGCTCCCGCGTCCTGTGCTCGACGATCTGCTCGAGTTCGTCGTTCAGCCTGGCAAGGTCGTTGCGGGCCCGCTCGAGTTCGCTCAGGTCGCGAAAGACGATGCAGCACCGCTCGTTGCCGCGGTCGTCGCAGAAGATGCTCGAGGAAATCTCCGTTTCGAACTTCTCGCCGTCGGCGCGGACAAAGCGGAGCTCACCGCGCGCCTGCCGGGCTTCGCGCCGCCGTTGCAGCAGCACGGGAAGCCTCGGGTCCGAGACGTCGACGACGCCCTCGCGCCCTAGGCAGTGGATCTCGCGCTCCGTGCGCCCGAGCATCTCGCACGCCGCGGGGTTCGCCCGAAGGATGGTCCCGTCAGGTGTGGTGAACAGGACGCCGTCCAGGTTGTGTTCAAACAGCGACCGGTAACCGCTTTCGCTTTCCGTCTCGACACCTTCTGCTTTCCGATTCATCCAGGCTCCAACTGACACCAGGCTCTCCTCGATGAAATCGAGCACCCCGGGGCGGAGCTTATGGAACGAAGGCGCCAGGCGCTAGAGGGAACCCTGTGCCGGCGCTGTGGGGAATTCTTGATGGAAAGGCCCGGCGGGCGGATCAGCCGAGCGGGAGCGGACAGGCGCCCGGGCTAGGTTCTTATCCAGGCCACGGCATCGTCGAAGTCGGGAAACAGACGCAGGTCAAGTCCATGGCGATTCGCTTCACCGGAGACCACACCCGTGATCTTCTGCGCCTGCACGACGACGGCGACTTTCGCGCAAGTGAGGAAGTGGTGCGCCATCAAGGCCCCGACGGTCTTGCGTTCTGGAATGCCGAGGTAGCCGAGGACCCTCCGGATGTCGATGACGAGGCGGCTCGGCGCGCCGTTGGACTTCACCTCGTCCGCAAGTCTCTGCAGCACTTCCCGCCACGCATCGAGCGTCACCAGGCCCTCGAGTTGCGCCACGGCGAAATCTTCTTCGGCGAGCAGTTGAAAGTCGAGCATGCGCAATGGTAGGGCACGCGGGTGTTTCGTATCCGACGCCGTACGGCTGGGGGGTTCGTCTAAACTCGCCGCGATGGCGAACCGACGATCACGGCTGGGGGCTTCCGATGCTCCGCCCGCTGTGCCAGAGCCCAGCCAGAACCACCTGCTTGCGGCCTTGTCACCCGAAGTGCAGGGGCGACTCTTCCCGCACCTGGAACTGGCCGAACTGCCGCTGCGCGCGCTGATGTACGAAGCGGGGCACCCGATGCGCCACGTCTACTTTCCGACGGACTCCATCGTGTCGATGCAGTACCTGATGGAGAACGGCGCATCGACCGCGATTTCTGTGGTCGGCAACGAAGGCCTGCTGGGCATCACCTTGTACATGGGCGGCGAAACGACGCCCAGCCGATCCATCGTGCAGAGCGCGGGGCACGCCTTTCGCCTGCCCCGGACGCGCGTCAAGGACGAATTCAATCGCCACGGCGAGCTGCTGCTGCTCATGCTGCGGTACACGCAGGCGCTCATCACGCAGATCGCGCAGACGGCCGTGTGCAACCGGCACCACTCGATCGACCAGCAGTTGTGCCGCTGGCTGCTGCTGTCGATGGACCGCCTGTCGGGCAACCAGCTGACGATGACGCAGGAGTTCATCAGCAACATGCTCGGGGTCCGCCGGCCCGGGGTCACCCTTGCCGCGTCCAAGCTGGAGCAGCTCGGGGTGATCTCGTACCAGCGCGGACTGATCGAAGTGCTCGACCGGCCGCGCCTCGAAGCCATGAGCTGCGAGTGCTACCGCGTCGTCAGGAAAGAGACCGACGCGTTGCTGCACTACCTGCCCCAGAGGCAGCTCGCCAACGTCGGCGCCATCCCGACGGTGACCCTTCCACAAGGCTAGAGCAGCGGGCCCAGGAGGCGCGCGCCCCACTCCTTGATGCGTGAACGCGTCGGGTGGTGCCGCCAGCTCTCGGCCGAGAGGGCGTCCGACGCCGCGATGTCGCGGGCATACGCGCTTTCCATGCGGCCCGCGAACTCGCGGCCGATCACGACCGCATTGACTTCGTCGTTGTCGAGCGCGCTGCGCCAGTCGAGGTTGCTCGAGCCCACGCAGGACCAGACGCCGTCCACGACCGCGGCCTTCGCGTGCAGCGGGGGGCCGCGGCGCTCGTAGATCTTCACGCCGCCTTCGAGCAGTTGGGCGTAGTGGGAGCGTCCCGCATGGAACGCCGCCGGGGAATCGGACTGGCCCGGAAGGACCATCCGCACGTCCACGCCGCGGGCGGCCGCGTCGAGTAGCGCCTTCACAAGCTGCGGGTCCGGCACGAAGTAGGCGTTGGTGATGTAGACGCGCCTCTCGGCATTCGCGATCGCCGAGATGAGGGTGAGGTAGATGAGGCTGTAGGCGTCGTCGGGCGTGCTGCCGATGGCGCGCACGACATCGGATCCGCGGGGCTGGGTGCGCTGCGCCGCGGAGACGGGCGGCGGCGCGGGCTGGCCCTTCTGCCGCGCCCATGTCGTTTCGAAGAGGGCTTCGAAGTCGGCCACCACGGGCCCTTCGATGCGCACGTCGGTATCGCGCCACCCGACGGGGGGCGAGGCGGCGCGTCTCGTGCGCATCGACGAGCCGCTCGAATACACGCTGCTGATGTTGATCCCGCCCAGGAAGGCGGTCTCGCCGTCGATGATCATCAGCTTGCGGTGGTCGCGATGGTTGGGCGCCCACGCCTTGTCTTTCGCCGCCAGCGGGTTGACCGGGTTGAATTCGACGATCTCCACGCCGGCCGCCTTGAGCGTGTCGAAGAATGCCTGCGCCGTGCCGAACGTACCCACGCTGTCGTAGATGATGCGCACCTGCACGCCGGCAGCCTGGCGCTGCGCGAGCAGCTCGGCGAACGTGCGGCCGATCTCGCCGTCTTCGAAGATGTAGGACTCCACGAGGATGCGCTTTTGGGCCGACCGGATGGCCGCGAACATCGACGCGTACGTCGCCGGGCCGTCCTCCAGCAGCGTCACCTGGTTGCCCAGGACCAGCGGGGAGCCGCCGATCTGCTGTTCCAGCACGGTCTGGCGGTCGAGGATGTCGAGGTCGCCGCTGGCCGCCTGCAGGCGTGCCACGAGGGCGGCGCTCTTCTTCTGCGACAGCGGCCCCCATGCCGTCTGGAAGTTCGCCTCCTGTTTTTCGTACCGCCCCGACAGGAAGCGCGTGTCGGGAAGCGTCCCGCAGGCAGTCACTGCCGCGGCGAGCGCGCACACGGTGGCGACTGCGAGGAAAGCCCCGGCTCCGGGGCGCGGCCACCACGGCCTCGTCTTCTTGCTCATGGGGCGCAGGTCTTCGGAAAGGATGGACATGCAGGGTGCCTCATCCGGTGGCAGCTCGTCTGTCTGCTGGTGTACCCAGCAGCAAGACGGCGTGCCGTCCTACACGAGCCGAAGCTCATCGGTATGGCAGTGGACAGACGGATGACCGGCGTGCGCGCAACCTCGCGGCGTTGACTTCAAGTCATCGGCCGTTCGCGCTGCGCACGGTGCTCCCCAAGAACCACCTGGAAGAAACCATGAACCGATTCACCCGCACCTCCATCCTCTTTGCCGCCGTGTCGCTGGCCGCGCTCGCCGGCTGCGCGTCGACCCAGAAGCACGAAAGCACGGGCCAGTACGTGGACGACACGACGATCACGACCAAGGTCAAGGCCGCGATCTTCAACGACCCGACGCTCAAGTCGGCCGAGATCAACGTCGAAACCTTCAAGGGCCGCGTGCAGTTGAGCGGGTTCGTTTCCAGCCGCGAGAGCATCGATCGTGCCGTGCGCGTGGCGCAAGGCGTGGGGGGCGTCTCCTCCGTCGCCAACGACATGCGCGTGAAGTAACGAGATGACTGCCCGTCCGGCGCCGGCCATCGCGTGCAGGGGCTTTCGAGCCCTTTGGCCTGCTTCCGCCCTGTGGGTGATGGCCTCCATCGCCGGCGCTACGGTGGCCATGGCCAATGTCCCGGTCGGGCAGTGGTCAACGGACCTGTCCCTCTCCGATGAGGTGACCTCCCCGGCATCTCCGGGCAAGCTGGAACGCGCGCCCGGGACGGAAGCACCTACCTCCCGGTCGAAGGCGAGATGCCGGACTTGCGGTGTCGTCGAAAGCATCCGCAAGGTCGATGCGGCCGGCGCCACGCCCGCGGTTTACGAATTCACCATTCGGCTGCGGGATGGATCGGCCCGGGTGAGCAGCGTCGCGAGCGTCGCCAAGTGGCGCGTCGGCGATCCGGTCATGCTCATTGGCGGCAACGAGCCGTCTTCCAACAACCCTGTTTCACTCTGAAAGAACCCATGCTTTATACGATCGCCGTTGTCCTCCTCATCCTGTGGGCCCTGGGCCTTGTCACCTCCTTCACGGCGGGAGGCCTGATCCATGCCCTGCTGGTCATTGCCATCGTGGTCGTGCTGTTGCGGGTGATCAGCGGCCGCCGCGCCCTCTGAAGGCGTCGCACCGGACTAGTCCGCCCGGCGCACGCACCTACAGCGTGGCGCATGAGCCACCGACTGACAACACCCAGATGCGGGAACAGACTCCCGCCATGTCGGATCAAGCAGTTGCCTGGAAGGCCACCTTCGGCGCGCTGGTGCTGCTGTTCTGTGCGGGAACGTACATGATGCGCAAGCCCGCGGAGGCACCGCAGCCCGCGGCCCACGCCCCCCTAGCGGCACTGCCCGCCGCCGCGCCGCAAGCGCCGGCGCCGCTCGACGTGCAGGACGACACGCCGCCCGTGCGCATCGAGGTGACGCTGCACGAAGCCGACCTGGTGCCGCGCGCGCTGCTGCGCACGCCGCCGCGCAAGCCCGCGAGGCACGCCGCTCCCGCGCCGAAGCTGCGCGCCTCGAAGCTGGCGCCGCCGCGCGTGCACGTCGTGGCCGCCAAGCGCAAGGCCTCGCCCTATGCGGTGGGCCGCAAGCACTACCCCTACGACCCGAAGCAGCGCTGGGCGTTGCGCGACGCACCGTAGCACCCGGTTCGCAAGCGGGGCGAATGCGCTTAGCATGCGCCCATGCTGCGCCTGCCCAACCTGCTCGCCTCGCGCCGGGGCCGCCTCGCCGCATTCTTCCTGCTGTACACCACCGAAGGCGTGCCGCTCGGCTTCGCCGCGGTGGCCATCGCCACCGAGCTGCGGCGGCGCGGCGTCGGCCCGGCGGAGATCGGCACCTTCGTCGCGTCGTTCTACCTGCCGTGGGCGTTCAAATGGGCGGCCGGCCCCTTCGTCGACGTGTTCCGCTCGCAGCGCTGGGGCCACCGGCGCGGCTGGATCCTGCTCACGCAGATCGTCATGGCGCTCACGCTTGCGGTGCTGGTGTTCATCCCGCTGCCGCAGGGGCTGGCCCTGTTCACGGCCATCCTGCTGGTGCACAACTCGTTCGCGGCAGTGCAGGACGTGGCGATCGATTCGCTGGCGGTCAACACGCTGGGCGAGGACGAGCGGGGCCTGGCCAACGGGCTGATGTTCTCCGGCGCGATGCTCGGCCAGGCCGTGGGCGGCAGCGGCGTGCTGTTCGCGTCTTCCTACATCCCTTTCCAGTCCACCTTCCTGCTGGTGGCCGCGTCGATCGCGCTCGTCACGCTGTTCGTCGTGCTGCCGATGAAGGAGGCGCTGATCGGCGCGCTGGCGCTGCCCGCCGGCGTCACGCGCATGCAGCAGGCGATGACGGACATGCGCTCCTTCGCCGTGCAGTCCTTCCGTTCCTTCGTCGGCACCAGCGGCGCGTTCCGCGGCGTGTTCTTCTCGCTGCTGCCCGCGGGCGCGATGTCGCTGGGCCTCGCGCTGCAGACCAACCTGGCCGTCGACCTGGGCATGAACGACGACCAGGTCGGCGCTTTAAGTTTCTGGAGCTCCATCACGTCGGCGGCCTGCATGGTGCTGGGCGGCTGGCTCTCGGACAAGCTGGGCCGCCGCATCACGCTGGCGTGGTACCTGCTGTTCATGAGCGCGCCCGTGCTTTACCTCATGTGGCAGTTGCAGGTGGCGGGCTACGTGATGCCGCGCCCGCCCGGTTCCACGCCGATCCCCGCCCTCATCACGCAGCTGTGGATCGCGAACATGGCCTACGCGGTGTTCCAGGGGCTGATGTACGGCACGCGCTCGGCCATCATGATGGACGTCACCAACCCGCGCGTGGCGGCCACGCAGTTCACGGCCTACATGGCGATGATGAACCTCGCGATCGCGTTCGCGGCCAGCTGGCAGGGCGTCGTGATCGAAGCCTGGGGCTACCCAACGACGCTCTTGGTCGATGCCATCGTCGGGCCGCTGTGCGTCCTGCTGCTGCCGGCCATGAAGCAGCCCGCCGCCTGGGCCGACGACCGCGCCAACTGGCGCTCGCGCACCACCGCGGCGGTTCTGGGCGTGTGCGTGCTGTCCTTCCTGGTGTTCTGGCCGAACCGCGAAGCCGTGGGCGCCGTGCAACCCATCATCGGCACCTTCTACACGCTGGTGTTCGTCGCCTCGGCGCTGTTCCTGCTGGCCGGCCGCGAGGTGCTGGGCACCGCATCCGGTGCGTGGGGGCGCGCCGCGCCGTGGGTCGCCGTGCTGCTGCTCGCGATGTACGGGCGCTACTGGGCCGGCAAGGCGACGGCCGAGCCGCTGCACACGCTGGTGAACGTTTTCCTGTACGTGGCGCCGCTGGCCGGCGGCATCGTGCTGCTGGCGCTGTCGCGCATGGACTGGCGCGAGACGACGGTGATCGAGGCTGACCCGGCGCTGCAGCGCGTGCGGCCGGAGGCGGCCGGCTAGCCGAAGTACGCGCGCAGGAAGTCGCGCAGCGTGCGGTATTTCACCTCGGCGTCGCCTTCGAACGCCGCGAGCTGCTCCAGCAGTTCCTTTGACGGTCCCGGTCCCTTGCCGGCGGCCAGCAGGGCGTAGGCCTGCTTCACCTCCGCGATCGCCTCGCGCGCCTTCCAGAGCGCGAAGTCGGCCTCCTGCTGCAGCTGCAGGTACTTCAGCTTGTCTTCGGCGATGCCCATGGATGAGCAGTTTAGCCCGCGCCGGGACCGGGAAAACGCTCCCCCTGCATGGCAAGCGCCTCTTGCACCCTGGGATACCATCTCATCCACTTCCCCTCGTCCCGAACGGCATGGCCCCCGATCCCGACCCGAAGCGGGGCCTGCGCGAGTGGCGCTCGGCGGCCCTGGCCGGCATTGCGTTCGTCTCCATCATCGCGATCGTCGCGGCCCTTGCGCTGCAACGCGAACGCCGCCTGCTCATCGAGCAGGCCCGCAAGGACGCGACCACGCTGGCCGCGCTGTTCGAGGAGAACACCGCACGCACCTTCGACGGCGTGGCGAGCACGCTGGAAGGGCTGGCGATCTACACGGCGGCCATGCAGCCGCCGAAGAACGACCGGGCGGCGCGCGAGACCATGCGGGCGCGCCTGGGGTTCGTGCCCACGGTGCGGGCGCTCTTCGTCATCGGACCGGACGGCTTCATCCTGCATGACACCGACTACCCGAACACACCCGCGGTGTCGCTGGCGGACCGCCCCTACTTCCGCCAGTACCTGGACGACGAGCGGGTCACGCGCGCCGTCTCCGAAGCGCTGCAAAGCCGCTCCGGCACGGGCTGGTTCGTCGCGGTGACGCGCCGCATCACGGCGCGGGACGGGCGCTTCCTCGGTGTTGCCGTCGCGGCGGTGCAGCTGGACTCCATCTCGCGGCTCTATCGCAAGCTCGACCTCCAGCCGGGACAGCAGGTCTCGCTGCTGCAAGGCAACGGCACGCTACTGGCGCGCTACCCCGCCGACGACGCGCTGATCGGGCGCAGCTTCGCCGAGGCGCCGGTCTTCGCGACCAAGCTGCTGCAGCGCCGCGCCGACACCTTCGTCACGAGCGGCCCGCCCTGGGGTTACGAGCGCATCGTGAGTTACCGCGCGGTCGAAGGCCACCCGCTCGTGGTCCTGGTCTCCACGCGCATCGAGGTGGTCCTGGCCACGTGGAACCGCGCGGTGGTCGCGAGCATCGCGGGATTGCTTGCGCTGTCGCTGCTCACAGCAGGCGCCGTGCGCTTCTTCGTGCTCGGGCAACGCGCGCGCGGGCGGGCCCAGGCGCATCGCAACGCCGAGGAAGCCGCCGTCGCGGTCGCGCAGGCGAACGCGAAGTTCCGCGCATTCTTCGAGCAGGGCTCGATGTTCGCGTGCGTCATCTCGCCCGACGGCGACCTGCTGGAGGTCAACCACGGGCAGGGCGAGGCCGGCGGCCAACCGCTGCCCGCCGGGACCAAGCTGTGGGAATGCCCGTGGTTCGCCGCGCCCGAGTCGCAGCAATCGGTATTGCGCGAGGGGATCGCGCTGGCCCGTGCCGGCGAAACCTTCCGCTGCGAGGCCGCCTTCCGTGGCGACTCGCGCCTGCGCCTCATCGACCTGGTTCTGTCCCCGGTACGGGATGAAGCCGGGGCGATCCTGGCCATCGCGGGCGCCGGCGTGGACGTCACCGAGCGCAAGCACCAGGAGGAGCAGCTGCGGGTGCTCGCCCGCGACCTGGCCGATGTCGACCGGCGCCGCGCCGAGTTCCTGGCCACCCTGTCGCACGAGTTGCGCAACGTGCTCACGCCGGTGCAGAACTGCGCGCAGATCCTGAAGATCGCGGAGCCCGGCTCCACTCAGGCGGCACGCGCCCGTGAGGTGCTGTCGCAGCAGCTGCGCCAGATGAAGCGGCTGATCGACGACCTGCTGGACGTTTCGCGCATCAACAGCGGCAAGGTGCAGCTCGAGCTCGAGGGCATCGACCTGCGCACGGTGCTGCTGCGCGCGGCGGATGCGACACAGAGCTCGATGGAGCGCGCCTCGCACAAGTTCGAGCTGGCCCTGCCCGCGGACGAGCTCCTGATGAGCGGCGACCCGGCGCGGCTGGAGCAGGTCTTCACCAACCTCCTGGGCAACGCGGCCAAGTACACGCCGCTGGGCGGCAACATCCGGCTGGCGGCGCGCAGCGAAGGGCACGAGGCCGTGGTGGAGATCCGCGATGACGGGCTGGGGATTCCCGTGACGGCCCAGGCGCGGATCTTCGAGATGTTCGAGCAGGTGGGCAGTCACGCCGACCAGCGCCAGGGTGGGCTCGGCATCGGGCTGGGGCTGGTGAGCAAGCTCGTCGCCCTGCACGGCGGGCATGTCGAGGTCTTCAGCGACGGGCCGGGCCACGGCAGCACCTTCACGGTCTACCTCCCGCTCACGTCGGCCCCCACGCCCAGGCCGGTGGCGCCGGATGCGGGTGCCGATGGGGCGCGGAGCAGCGCACCCCGCGCCTGACGCGGCACACGGCGGTATTCACCCCGCGCATATCCGATAGTTCGCAGACCGGATTGCTGAATGGCCTGCCGCGACGCACACTGCGGCCATGGAAGTTTCATTCGCGCGCGAGATCGAATCGCTGCGCCTGCACGCGGGCCAGGCTTTCCACGGCGAGGGCATCCTCGCCATCACCAAGGCCTTGCTGCAATCGGGCGTGGCCTACGTCGGCGGCTACCAGGGCGCGCCGGTGTCGCACCTGCTCGACGTGATGGTGCAGGCCCGCCCCTACCTGGACGAACTGGGCGTGCACGTCGAGGCGTGCGCCAACGAGGCATCGGCTGCCGCCATGCTGGGGGCTTCCATCCACTACCCGCTGCGCGGCGCCGTGACGTGGAAGTCCATCGTCGGCACCAACGTGGCGTCGGACGCGCTGTCCAACCTGTCGTCGCCCGGCGTGAAGGGCGGCGCGCTCATCGTCGTGGGCGAAGACTACGGCGAAGGCGCGTCGGTCATCCAGGAGCGCACGCACGCCTACGCGCTGAAGTCGACGATGTGCCTGATCGATCCGCGGCCCGACCTGGAGGTGATGGTGCGCATGGTCGAGGAGGGTTTCCGCCTGTCGGAGGCCTCGAACATGCCGTGCATCCTGGAGCTGCGCATCCGCGCCTGCCACGTGCGCGGCAGCTTCGTCGCCAAGGACAACGTCGCGCCGGCCATTTCCAAGCGCGCGCTGATGGAGAACCCGGCCGCCTTCGACTACATGCGCCTCGCCCACCCGCCCGTCACGTTCCGCCACGAGAAGCTCAAGGGCGACGAGCGCATCCCCGCCGCGCGCAAGTACATCGTGGACAACGCGCTCAACGAGCTCATGCCCGGCCGGCGCGCGGACGTCGGCATCATCGTGCAAGGCGGCCTGTACAACGCGCTGGTGCGCTCGCTGCAGCAGCTGGGCCTGGCCGATGCGTTCGGCGCCAGCGAGATCCCGCTGCTGGTGCTGAACGTCACTTACCCGCTGGTGCCCGAACAGGTGGCCGACTTCTGCATCGGCAAGGACAAGGTGCTGGTGGTCGAGGAAGGCCAGCCCGAGTACATCGAGCAGGAGATCGCCACGCTGCTGCGCCGCCGCGACATCCAGACGCGCCTGCACGGCAAGGACGTGCTGCCCGCGGGCGGCGAATACACGGTGGAAACGATCTCGCGCGGGCTCGCGCAGTTCGCGGGTGCGGACGGCGGCTGGCTGGCCGCGCTGGATGCGCGCCGCAAGGAAGCCGCCGCGCTCCTGCCGCAACCCTTGCCCAACCGCCCGCCCGGCTTCTGCATCGGTTGCCCCGAGCGGCCAGTGTTCTCCGCGCTCAAGCTCGCGCAGCAGGCCATCGGGCCGGTGCACATCGCCGCCGACATCGGCTGCCACGCCTTCGGCACCTTCGAGCCCTTCTCGATGGGGCATTCGATCCTGGGCTACGGCATGTCGCTCGCCTCGCGCGCCGGCGTGTCGCCGGTGATGCAGCGGCGCACGCTGGCGGTGATGGGCGACGGCGGCTTCTGGCACAACGGCCTGCTCACCGGCGTGCAAAGCGCGCTCTTCAACGGCGACGACGCGGTGCTCCTGATCTTCAAGAACGGCTACTCGTCGGCCACGGGCACGCAGGAGCTGATCTCCACGCCGCACGAGCACGCGCGAGCGGCGTCGGCCGACAAGGGCGAGAGCCTGGTGCACACCAACCGCACCATCGAGGCCACGCTGCAGGGCCTGGGCGTGCAGTGGCTGCGCACGGTGCACACCTACGACGTCGCGCACGTGAAGAAGACGCTCGAGGACGCCTTCACCAGCGATTTCAACGGCCTGAAGGTCATCGTCGCCGAGGGCGAGTGCCAGCTGGAGCGCCAGCGCCGCATCAAGCCCTGGATCGCCTCGCTCTTGAAGAAGGGTGAGCGCGTGGTGCGCGTGAAGTACGGCGTGGACGAAGACGTGTGCAACGGCGACCACGCGTGCATCCGCCTGTCGGGCTGCCCGACGCTCACGCTCAAGGACAACCCCGACCCGCTGAAGGTGGACCCCGTCGCCACCGTCATCGACGGCTGCGTGGGCTGCGGCCTGTGCGGCGAGAACGCGCACGCGGCCACGCTGTGCCCCAGCTTCTACCGCGCCGAGGTCGTGCAGAACCCGAGGTGGCACGAACGGCTGTTCCAGTCGATCCGCGGCGCCGTCGTGCGCGCCCTGCAGCCCGCATGAACGCGCGTCCCGTGTCCCTGCTGATCTGCGCGCTGGGCGGCGAAGGCGGCGGCGTGCTCACCGAATGGCTGGTGAACGTCGCGCGCCAGGCCGGCTACCCCGCGCAGGCCACGTCGATCCCCGGCGTGGCGCAGCGCACCGGCGCGACGACCTATTACCTCGAAGTCTTCCCCGTGCCGATCGCCGAACTCGCCGGCCGCAAGCCGGTGTTCAGCCTGAACCCGGTGCCGGGGATGCTCGACGCCATCGTGTCGTCGGAGCTGCTGGAGACCACGCGCCAGGTGGCCAACGGCATGGCGGCGAAGGACCGCACGCGCATCGTCACTTCGTCCAGCCGCGCGCTGACGACGCACGAACGCATGCAGCTGGGCGACGGGCGCGCCGACAGCGAGGCGCTGCTGAAGGTGGTGCGCGAGTTCAGCCGGGAGCACCGCGTCTTCGACATGAACGCTGTGGCGAAGGAATGTGGCACGGTGGTGAGCGCCGTGATGCTGGGGGCGGTGGCGGGCAGCGGCGTGTTTCCCTTCTTCGCGCGCGAGGACTACGAGAACGTGATCCGCGAAGGCGGGGGTGCGGCGGCACAGGCGAGCTTGCGCGGTTTTGCCAAGGCGCACGCCATCTGCCATGCCGGGCTCGATCCGGTGGCGCCGGCGGCCGACGGCCCGCAACCGCGGGTCGAGCCCGCCGTGACAGCCTGGCCGCAGCCCGTCGCCGAATTCGCGTCGCTCGGCGTGCAGCGCCTCACCGAGTACCAGGACGGCGCGTATGCGGGGCTTTACGAACAGCGCCTGCGCGCGGTCCTCGACGCCGAGAAGTCGGCCGACCCTTTCGACACGAAGCGCTTCGCCGTCACGCGCGAAACCGCCCGTTGGCTCGCGCTGTGGATGGCGTTCGACGACATCGTGCGCGTGGCCGACCTCAAGAGCCGCGCCTCGCGCTTCGAGCGCGTGCGCGGCGAGACGAAAGCGAAGGCGGACGAGCTCCTGCGCATCTACGACCACTTCAAGCCGGGCGCGCCGGAGTTCGCGGCGCTGCTGCCGCCGTCGCTGGCGAAGCGCGTACAGCGAGGCACCTGGTCGCTGCCGCTGAAGCTCGGCGCGCACACCGTCACCGGCATGCTCGCCCTGCGCGTCCTGGCCTCGCTGAAGGGGCTGCGCCGCAAGGGCAGCCGCTACCTGCTGGAACAATCGATGATCGAGCAGTGGCTCGCGGGCGTCGTGGCCGGCACGCGGCGCGACTGGCGCCTGGGCCACGAGATCGCGCAATGCGGCCGCCTCATCAAGGGCTACGGCAGCACCAACGAGCGCGGCAAGGACAACCTGTTGCACGTGCTCGGGCACCTCGCGCACGACAGCGACCCTCTGGCCGCGGCGAGGGCGATTGCCGATGCGCGCAGCGCCGCGCTCGCCGACGATGCGGGCAAGGCGCTCGACGCGGCGCTGGTGGCGCATGGCGCCCCGCCGCGCCCCGTCAAGGAACAACCGATCCGCTGGCTACCCGCAAGGAGACAAGCATGACAACAAACACCATCCTCCGCCGCGCACTGCTGGCGCTGCTGCCGCTCGCGCTCGCGGCCCCGGGCGCCTTCGCGCAGGCGTGGCCGTCCAAGCCCGTGAAGATCGTCGTGAACTTCCCGCCCGGCGGCGCCGCCGACCAGCTGGCGCGCCTGATCGGCCTGCCGTTGCAGGACGCCCTGGGCCAGCCCGTCGTGGTGGAGAACCGCGCCGGCGCCAACGGCAACATCGGCGGCGAGGTCGTCGCCAAGAGCGCGGCCGACGGCTACACCCTGCTCATGAGCTCGGGCGGCATGGTCTCGGTGAACCCGCACATCTACCCGCGCATGGCGTTCGACCCCGCGAAGGACCTCGTGCCGGTCGCGGCGGCGGCGCGCATCGCCGTGTACCTCGTGACCAAACCGTCGATCCCGGCGAACAGCGTCAAGGAGTTCATCGGCTACGTGAAGGCCAACCCCGGCAGGCTCTCGTACGGCTCCCCGGGCAGCGGCAGCTCGCCGCACCTGGCGGGCGAGATGTTCAAGAGCCAGGCCGGCCTGTTCGCCGTGCACGTGCCGTACCGCGGCGCGGCGCCCGCGCTGCAGGACTTGCTGGCGGGGCAGCTCGATTACTACTTCGACCCCGGCATCGGCCTGCAGCAAGTGCGCGCGGGCAAGCTGAAGCTGCTGGCGGTGGGCAGCCTCAAGCGCTCGCCGCTCTTCCCCGACGTGCCCACGCTCGACGAAGCGGGCCTGAAGGGTTTCGATGCCGACACCGTGTTCGGCTTCTACGCGCCCGCCGGCACGCCGCCCGACGTGGTGGCGCGATTGAACCGCGAGATCAACAAGGTGCTGGGCACGCAGGCCGTGAAGGACCGCATCGTGGGGCTGGGCGGCGAGGCGCTGCCGATCTCGCCCGCCGAGTTCGCGGCCAAGGCCACCGAGGATTCGCGGCGATTCGGTGCGATCATCAAGGAACGCAAGATCCTGGCGGACTGAAAGGCAGCATGGCACGCGAAGTCGTCTACACGGTGAATGTCGAATTCGGGGACTGCGACCCCGCGAAGATCGTCTGGTTCCCGAACTTCTTCCGCTGGATCGACGCGGCCTCGCGCAACTTCTTCGTCCAGTGCGGCGTGCCGACGTGGACCGAGACCGAGGCCACGCGCGGCATCATCGGCACGCCGCTGGTCGACACCAAGGCCAAGTTCATCGCCGTCGCGACCTACGGCGACACGCTGTACATCCACACCAGCATCCCCGAGTGGCGCACCAAGAGCTTCGTGCAGCGCTACCGCGTGACCAAGGACGGCGACACCATCATGGAGTGCGAGGAGGTGCGCATCTTCGCTGGAAAGCGCGAAGGCGGCGGCATCCGCGCGCTGCCCATCCCGGAAGACATCCGCGCCCTGTGCGACTGACCTCCGGTAAAGAAGTGAACCGGCCGGCGGCGGCACGATCCAAGCCAAGCAGGAGGCGCCCCATGCAACCGTCCCGCATCCTTCTGGCCGCCGTCGCGTTCACGTCCGGTGCGGCCTTCGCCGGCACCGCCGACGTCAAGTTCATCGCCCCCGAGCGTTTCACCGACCTCGCCACCAGCCCCGTGCAGGAGCGCGACACGATGGACGCCCTGGCGCGGCACCTGCAGCGCCTCGCGGCCGGCCTGCCCGCCGACCACGTGCTGCACGTGGACGTGCTCGACGTCGACCTGGCCGGCTACGCATACCCCACGCGCCGCGGCAACGTGCGCGTGAACAACGGCCTTGCCGACGCGCCGGCGATCCACCTGCGCTACACGCTCGAAGCGCGCGGCCAGGTGATCCGCAGCGGCGACGAGCGCCTGGTGGACCTGGCTTACCAGCACCCCGGCGGCTCGTGGCGCTCGACGGGCCCCTTCTATTACGAGAAGCGCATGCTCTCGTCGTGGTTCGCCCGCACCTTCGGCGAATCGCACGCCGCCCGCTGAGGCTGGGCTGCCGGGCCGACGGCCCGCCCCGCCCCGGTCCTACAACGGCCGGGCTGGCCGCGCCGCACCATGGCGGGCGTGGACGACCCGAAAGAAGCGGCCGAAGAGGCCGGCCTCACTTACGTCAGCGATGACGAACGCGGTTTCTCGCGCGAAAGGCGCGGGGACGGCTTCGCCTACCTCAAGCCCAACGGCGACGAGGTGACCGACGAGAAGGTACTGGAGCGCATCCGCAAGCTCGCCATCCCGCCCGCGTGGACCGACGTGTGGATCTGCCCCAAGGCCAACGGCCACCTGCAGGCCACGGGCCGCGATGCGCGCGGCCGCAAGCAATACCGCTACCACCCGCAGTTCCGCGAGGTGCGCGAAGGCACGAAGTACGAGCGCATGCTGGACTTCGCCAAGGCGCTGCCGGCCGTGCGCGCGACGATCGCCGAACACATGGCGCTGCGCGGCCTGCCGCGCGACAAGGTGCTGGCCACTGTCGTGCACCTACTCGAAACGACCTTGATCCGCGTCGGCAACGACGACTACGCGCGCGACAACAAGAGCTACGGCCTGACCACGCTGCGCAACCCGCATGTGAAGGTGGAAGGCGCGCAACTGAAGTTCCGCTTCAAGGGCAAGAGCGGCAAGACCTGGGACCTGCAGGTGCAGAACCGGCGCGTGGCGAAGATCGTCAAGGCCTGCCAGGACCTGCCGGGCCAGCGCCTGTTCCAGTACGTCGACGAGGGCGGCGAGCTGCGCGAAGTGACGTCCGCCGACGTCAACGCGTACCTGAAGGAGATCACCGGCGCCGACATCACGGCCAAGGACTTCCGCACCTGGGCCGGCACGGTGATGGCGGCGATGGCGTTGCAGGAATGCGAAGCGTTCGATTCGCAGGCCGGCTTCAAGAAAAATGTGAAGGCCGCGATCGCGCGCGTCGCGCAGCGCCTGGGCAACACGCCGACGATCTGCCGCAAGTGCTACGTGCACCCCGAAATCTTTGCGAGTTACCAGCAGGGCGAGCTGGTGCTGGACCCCAGGGCCGGTGCCGAGGCCGCCGTGCTGGCGCTGCTGGAAACGCGGCTTTCGCGCACGCTGGCGGGCCAGTTGGCAGCGAGCGTCGCCAAGGCCAAGGCGAAGCCGAAGAAGCGTGCAGCCGAGGCCGTGGCGGCCTAGAATCCGCGCAGGGGACAACGGCAGGCTCCCCGATCCAAGACGCCCGAGCGCGTCCAAGTTCTGCTCCCGACGGCGGCCCATGGCCGCGAAGGAGCCCCCCGTGAAAGTCGCATTGCTCTACCCCGGCGATCGCGCGATGCGCGAGCGCAGCGATCCCGCCGAAAGCCGCTTCGCACCGCTCTTCGAAGCCTTCCGTTTAGCCGGCATCCCCGCGCAACCCGCCGTGTACCACGACGACTTCTGCGACGAGGTCGAGGCGCAGCTGCGCGGCGTCGACGTGGTGCAGGCCTGGTGCAACCCCATCGAAGGTGGGCGCCGCCGCGACACGCTCGATGCGATGCTGCGGCGCGTGGCAGGCCGCGGCGTGTTCGTCAGCGCGCATCCCGACGCCATCCTCGCGCTCGGCACCAAGGACGTGCTGCTCGCGGTGCGCGACCTGCCGTTCGGCAGCGACGTGCACCGCATCGGCAGCCTGGCGCAGCTCCAGGCGGACTTGCCGCAGCGCCTGGCGCAGGGGCCGCGCGTGCTCAAGCAGTACCGCGGCCACAGCGGCATGGGCGTGTTCCGCATCGAGCGTGCCGACGGCGAACGCGTGCGCGTGCGGCCGGCGCAGCGCGGCAGCGAGGAAGAGACGATGGACCTCGAGGCGCTCTGCGAACGTCTCGCGCCCTACTTCGAACCCGCGGCCGGCGGCCACATGGTCGACCAGGCCTGGCAGCCGCGCATCGCCGAAGGCATGGTGCGCGCCTACCTCGTGGGCGATCGCGTCGCGGGCTTCGGCGTGCAGGCGGTCAATGCCTTGCATCCCGAGGCGCCGCAGCCGGGGCAGCGGCTGTACCACGGGCCGGACCTCGCCGAATGCCAGCGGCTGCGGTCGCTGCTCGAATCCTCGTGGGTCGAGCTGCTGCGCGCAAGCGTGGGCCTGCCGCGCGAGCGCCTGCCGCTGCTGTGGGACTGCGATTTCATGCTCGGCGCGGGCGACGCGTACGTGCTGTGCGAGATCAACGTGAGCAGCGTCTCGCCGTTCCCGCCGTCGGCCATCCCGGCGATCGTCGCCGCCGTTCAGGCGCGGAACTTCGCCCGCCAGGCCTGAAGGAAGGCGCGCGTGTCGGCGTCGGGCCGGCGCGGCTCCTTCCAGTAGCGGCTGCAGTCGCTCTCGCGGCCCAGCAGCTTCATCTCGACCAGCTCGCGCCGCAGCGTCGCGGGGTCGCCGAACGTGTGCTGCGCGTTCAGCAGCGCGTTGACCTCCTTCTCGGTGTAGTCGCGGCGCGGCGCGAAGCGCGTCCACAGCACCCACATCGCCATACGCTGCACCGAGAACTTGTTGGGCAGGCGCACGAGGCGCCCAGCGTCGTCGAACTGCATCAGCGTCTTGCGCGCGAGGGGCGAGAGCTCGCCCGCAGGCAACACTTCGATCGCGGCCGGCGCAGGGGGCGGCGCGGCCTTGAGCGACTGGAAGTTGCGAACGCCGGCGGCGCGCGCCAGCAGGTTCAGGAGCTCGACGTGCGACGGCGGCGGCTTGCCGGATGCATGGCGTTCGTCGAGGGCGGACTTCAGCGTCCTGGCGACGCTGGTAATGTCCGCGGCCGCATAGGGCACGGGGATCTTGGGCATGGCTCTTCCTCATGTGCCCGGTCCCGCCGCGAAGCGGGTGCTGGGGTTGCCCTTGCAGCGTCAGGCACGGAATCACCGGTGCATGCGCGTGTGTGAATCGCAGGTTTAGCTTGGGGCTTCGAAAGCCCCGGCAACGCCTGGGTGGACTGCGGACCCGGCGCCGATTCTAGATCAGGGCAGCGGGCGCGGCGCGACGGTGATGTACGCGGGGAATTCGACCACGGCCGATTCGGTGGCCGCGGTGGACGAGCGGCTGATCGGCAGGTGCGCGCACGACGCGAGCTGCCGCAGCAGCACCCAGTGCAGGTTGTCGTTCATGCGGCGGTTGCGGCGCGTGCCGGTCGCGGGCGTGCGTGCGCGCGACCGCGAGAGCGCGCCGCGGAACACCACGCGCGCCGGCTCGCCGCCGTCGCCCGGTTCCACCTTCACGCGCACGTGGCTGGAAAAACCCAGCGCCCAGTCCAGCCCCGCCTGCAGCAGGCCGGAGGCGACGGCGCCATCCACCCACACCTCGGCGCGGTGCAGGTCCATGCTCAGCTCGCCGCCGCGCGTGAGCACCTCGCGCTGGCGCTCGCGCACCGCCGCGCGTGCGACCTCGGCGAGGTCCACGCGGTCGGGCGACAGGTTGTACAGGCCCGCGCCCAGCCGCACGATCTGCTGCAAGGCCTGGCCCGATGCGCGCATGGCTTCGACGCTGCGGCGCATCGCCGCGGCCTCGCCCTGCGACAGCAGGCCGTGCTTGCACAGCCGCTCGATCTCGCCGCCCAGGTCGCCGCTGCTGTCGGCCACCTGCTCGCACAGCACCGCGACGAGCGCGGGCCAGTGCGTCGCGACCGACCACGTTTCGTCGGTCGCCGGCGACCACGGGTAGTGCGGGCCGTCGGACCAGCGCCGCCGCGGCTCGGTGGAGGGAACGGTGGCCGTGGTGACGGCGTGATCGAGGCTGGTGGTGCGGTCCATCGAAGCATCACAGCAGAGCCACGGCTGCCCATCAAGTCGGACGGGAAAGCCGCGATTTGTAGGAAGGTTCCGACGCTGAGCCACGGCTCATTCACCGGCCACGGTTTGCGCCTTCTCGGCGCCGGGCAGCTCGACAGGAACGACTTCCACGCGCGCGACGCCGTCCCTGGGCGTCAGGCCAATTTGCGCCGCCGAAGCCGGCGACAGGTCGACGATGCGGCCGCGCACGAAGGGCCCTCGATCCTCGATGGTGACCAGTGCGCTGCGCCCGGTGTCCAGGTTCGTCACGCGGGCCCGGGTGCCGAGCGGGAGGGTCTTGCTGGCGGCATTGTCGGAACGCGGGTCCATGCGTTCGCCGTTGGCCATGCGCCGGCCGGCGAACTTGCGCGCATAGATGGAGGCTTGGCCCACCTGCGGCTTGGCGTGGCTCTTCTTGTGCGGCGGCGGGTGGGGCGTTTCGATGGCCGGCGCGGCCGAGGCGCTGCCGATGCAGGCGCAAAGCAGGATCACGACGCAGGAGCAGCGGCGAAGCATGGCCCACTTTGGCAGTGCAGCGCGGCCGCGTTGTCGGAGGCGCGAGCGAAGCGCTGTCGGAACGCCCGGCTCAGCGACACCGCCTCAGGGCAGCACGAGCAGCGCGCGGAAATCGTTGACGTTGGTGTGCGTCGGGCCGGTCACGACGAGGTCGCCGAGCGCGGAGAAAAAGCCATAGGCGTCGTTGCGCGCCAGGAACTCGTCGGCCTTCATGCCGAGCGCTTGCGCGCGCGCGAGCGTCGCGGGCTCGACGTAGGCGCCCGCGTTGTCCTCGACGCCGTCGATACCGTCCGTGTCGGCCGCCAGCCCCCACACGCGCGCCTCGCCCTGCAGCGCCTGAGCCAGGCCGAGGCAGAACTCGCCGGCGCGGCCGCCGCGCCCGCGCGGCACGCCTTCGGGCTGCTTCTTCACCGTCACCGTCGTCTCGCCGCCGGAGAGGATCACGCACGGCTTCGCGAAAGGTTCGCCCGTGCGTGCGACTGCGCGCGCGAGCGCCGCGTGCACCTTGCCGACTTCGCGCGACTCGCCTTCCATGTCGTCCGACAGGATGTGGGCGGCAATGCCCGCCTGGCGCGCAGCCTGCGCCGCCGCTTCCAGCGACTGGCGCGGCGTCGCGATCATGTGCACCTCGTGGTTCGCGAAGAGCGCATCACCGGGCTTGGGCGTCTCGAGCGCGCCTTGCTCCAGCAGGCTCATGATTGCGCCCGGAACCGCGATGCCGCAGCGCTGAAGGATCGCGATGGCCTGCGCGCAGGTGGTCGCGTCGGGCACCGTCGGCCCGCTCGCGATCACCGAGGGGTCGTCGCCGGGCACGTCGCTGATGGTGAGCGTGACCACGCGCGCGGGCGCGCACGCCGCCGCGAGCCGCCCGCCCTTGATGCGCGAGAGGTGCTTGCGCACGCAGTTCATCTCGCCGATGTTGGCGCCCGATTCGAGCAGCTCGCGGTTGATGCGCTGCTTTTCTTCCAGTGTCAGGCCCTCGGCCGGCAGCGTCAGCAGCGCCGAGCCGCCGCCGGAGATGAGGCACAGCACGAGGTCGTCGGGCGTCAGGCCCTGCGCCATCGCGAGGATGCGTTGCGCCGCCTGCAGGCCGGCGGCATCGGGCACGGGGTGCGAGGCCTCGACGACCTCGATCCGCTGAGCGAGTCCCTTGGGGCGCGGCGGCGTGTGGTGGTAGCGCGTGACGACCAGCCCTTCGAGCGGCGCATCCGCGGGCCACAGCGCCTCCAGCGCCTGCGCCATCGCGCCGCCGGCCTTGCCGGCGCCCAGCACGAGCGTGCGGCCACGGGGCGGCTGCGGCAGGAAGCGGCCCATGCCGTGCACCGGCTGCGCGCGCTCGACGGCGACGCGGTACAGGTGCTCCAGGAAGGCGCGCGGGTCGCGGATCGTCATCCGCGTGATTGTGTCACCGCGGGCGCGCTGTCACTTCTTGCCCAGGTTGAGCGTCTTCGCGCTCTCCGTGTACACGCGCACCTTGTCCTTCATGAAGGCATCCATCTCCGCGGTGCCGACGTTGATCAGCTCGAAGCCGCTCTTCGCCGCGAGCTCCTTCATCTCCGCGTCGTTGTTCAGCGCGAGCCACAACTGCGCGAGCTTGGCGCGCTGCTCGGGCGGCGTGGACTTGGGCACGCCGATGCCGCGGAACGCGCCGTCGACCCAGTCGACGCCGAGTTCGCGGAACGTGGGCACGTCCGGCAGCAGCGGGTGGCGCTTCTCCATCGCCACGGCGAGCGCGCGAACCTTGGCCTTGTTGTTGATCGCGAAAGCCGTGTACGTCACCGCGCCGTCGATCTGGTTGCCCACCACCGCCAGCGACATGTCGCCCGTGCCCTTGTACGGCACGTAGGTCGTCTTCACGCCGAAGAGCGCATTGAGCCGCTCGTGCGACACGTGGTTGGCGGAGTTCAGCCCCGAGCCGCCCAGGTTCATCTTGCCCGGGTTCTTCTTGGCGGCGTCGATGAAGTCCTTGAAAGTCTTGTGCGGGCTGGCCTCCGGCACCACCAGTGCGTCGGGCGTGAAGTGGAACCAGAACACCGGCGTGACGTCGGCCGTCTTGTACTGCACCTCGCCTTCGAGCGGCTGCAGCACGATGTGCGGCAGGTTGATGCCCACGACGTTGTAGCCGTCGCCGGGCAGCTGGTTCATCTGCGCCCACATCAGCCCGCCGCCGGCGCCGGCCTTGTACTGGATCACGGTCTCGACATTCGGGCACTTCTTGTGCAGCACCACCTGCTGGTGGCGCGCCGACAGGTCCGATTCGCCGCCGGGCGGGAAGGCCTGCCAGTAGAGGATGTTCTTGTCCGGGCAGGTCAGTGCCTGGGCCGATGCGAGCTGCGCGGAGACCGCGCAAACGAGGGCGATCAGGAGCTTCATGCCCCGATTGTTGTCGCCGCCCGCGGGCGCGAAATGAGGGCTTACCCGTTCGAACGTTGGGCTGCGATCCAGGCGTCGATGCGCGCCTCGAGCAGCGCCAGCGGCACGCAGCCGCCCTCCAGCGCGCGGGCATGGAAGGCGCGGATGTCGAAACGGCCGCCGAGCGCGGCGCGCGCCCGCTCGCGCAGCTGGATGATCTTGAGCTCGCCCGCCTTGTACGCGAGCGCCTGCCCCGGCCAGGCCATGTAGCGCTCGGTCGCGCGGCGCGCGAACTCCTCGGTGGAGCCCTCCTTGCTGCGCAGGAAGGCCATGGTCTCCTCGCGCGACCAGCCCTTGTCGTGCAGGCCCGTATCCACCACCAAGCGCAGCGCGCGGTGCAGCTCCATCTGCAGCCGCCCCATCAGCGCCAGCGGCTCGTCGTACACGCCCAGGTCGTGGCCCAGGCTCTCCGCGTACAGGGCCCAGCCTTCGCCGAACGCGTCGTACCAGGTGGACTGCAGGAACTTCGACGCACCCAGCTCGCGCTGCAACGCCATCTGGTAGTGGTGCCCCGGCTGGCCCTCGTGCAGGAACAGCGCATTCATCGACATGCGCTGGTAGTCGCCCGGTTCCTGCACCACGACGTAGAACACGCCGGGCCGCGCGCCGTCCACCGAGGGCGGCACGTAGTTGTCGGAGGCCGTCGCGCGGCGGATGGGCTCGATCGGGCGGATCTGCAGCGCCGCTTTCGGCGAGCGCTCGAACAGGCGCGGCAGGCGCGCCTTCACGCGCTCGTTGATCGCCTCGTAGGCGGCGATCACTTCGTCCTCGCTCCTGAACGGCCGGTTGGCGGGCAGCTTGCCGACCCACTGGATGAATTCGTCGAGTTCGCCCTTGAAGTCGAAGCGCGCGCGCAGCGCCGCCATCTCGGCGCGGATGCGCTCCACTTCGCGCAGGCCCAGCTCGTGCAACTCGGCGGCGCTGGCCGACGATGTGGTGCTGGAACGCACCAGCGTCGCGTACCACTCGCGCCCGCCCTTGACGTGCGCGAGGCCCGCCGTGGTGCGCGCGGCGGCCAGGTAAGGCCCCGCCATGAAATCGCGCAGCCGCGCCACCGCGGGCGTCACCTCGCGCTCGACCACGCGGCGGTAGGCCGCCGCCATGCGCGCATCCGCGAACTTGCGCGAGGCCGCGAGGAAGGGGCTTTGCGCCACGTCGGCCGGCAGCAGCTCGGCCAGCTGCGGCAGCGTGCGCTCCACCAGCGGGCGCGGCAGCGTGAAGCCGCGCGCCATGCCTTCCTTCATGTTGGCGATGGCCTGGTCGATCCACGCGGGGATGCCCTTCAGGCGCACGAGGAAGTGCGCCTGGTTCTGCGCGGTCGCGAGCGGCTGCGCGGCGTCGCCGCTCGCCCACTGCGACAGCTTGACCGGCAGCGCGTCGATGTGCCCCACCGGCACCAGGTGGGAGGGATACGCGAGGCGCGCCAGCTTGTCCTGCGCGTCGAACTTCAGCACGTCCCAGGTCAGCGCGGCCTGGCCTTCGAGCGCGGCGCGCGGGATCGCCTCCAGCTGCGCCAGCGTGCGCCGGTACAGCGCGCGCTGCTGCTCGCGCGCTGCAGGGGCGATGTCCACCGCGAACAGGCCTTCGTACACGGCGTCGCCCGTGTTCTCCGTGGCGTCCAGCGGGAAGAGCCGCCAGTAGGCATCCATGTACGCATCGGCCAGGCGCGCCACCTGCGCGGCGGGGCCGGATGCGGCGGCGGCGGGCAATGCGGTGGTCAAGGCAGCCGCCGCGAGCTGCGTGTTGAAGGTGCGGCGTGTGAGCAGGAAGTTCGTCATCGCGGCGCGATCGTAGGCCCGCGGCAGCTCACCCATAATCCCTGGGGTCTATGCTGCTGACAGTTCCTTGGATTACCTGCTGGTCCTGAGCCTGGGCCTGGTCGCGGGCACGCTGGGCGGCATCGTCGGCTTCGGCACGTCGATCATGCTGATGCCGGCGCTGGTGCTGGTCTACGGCCCCAAGCAGGCGGTGCCGATCATGGCGATCGGCTCGATCCTGGCGAACGCCTCGCGCGTCGCCGCCTGGTGGCGCGAGGTGGACTGGCGCACCACGCTGGCCTACTCCGTCACCGCCATGCCCGCCGCCGCGGCCGGCGCGCGCACGCTGCTCGTGCTGCCCACCGGCATCGTCGAAGGCGTGCTCGGCGCCTTCTTCATCGCGATGATCCCGATCCGCCGCTGGATGCTGCGCCAGCAGTGGCAGCTGACGCGCGTGCACATGGCGCTCGTCGGCGCGTTCATCGGGTTCGCCACCGGCATGGTGGTGAGCACGGGGCCCATCAACACGCCGTTCTTCCTGATGCACGGGCTGGTGAAGGGCTCCTACCTGGCCACCGAAGCCATGAGCTCGATCGGCGTGTACGTCGCCAAGGCCATCGCCTTCCGCAGCTTCGGCGCGCTGCCGCTGGAAGTGTTCGTGCAGGGCCTGATCGTCGGCAGCACGCTGCTGGCGGGCGCCTTCATCGGCAAGCATTTCGTGCGCCGGCTCGATGCGGAGCGTTTCCGCTACCTGATGGACGGCGTCATGCTCGTGGCGGGGCTCGTCATGCTGGCGGCGGCCTTCACGGCCTGAGGCCGCTCAGGGCTTGCGCGGCACCTGCTGCTGCGCGATGGCCAGCAGGCGGTCGGCCTCGGCCTTCAGCCGTCTGCATTCGTCGACCAGCTCCTGCGGCGGCTGGCTGCCCATCTGGCGGCTGACGCGCAGGGCTTCCTTCATGCGCTTCTCGCACGCCACGTGCTTCTTGTGCGCTTCCAGCCACTGTGCGAAAGCGACTGCTGCCTTGTCTGTCCCCATGCGTGCAAATTCTCGGATGGCCCATGAAAAAAGCCAATGTGCGTTACATGCACATTGGCTTTCTTGCGAAGGACGCAGCCTGCTTACATCGCCACCAGCGAGAAGTTGTCGATCACGCCCAGCGCGGCGTTGGCGTTCTTCCACACGAACACGTTGCCGCTGGCGACGCCCGCGGGCACCGTGAAGGTGATCGACACGGCCGTCGCCGAGGTCGACGACACCAGCTGCGACTGGTTCACCAGCGCGGCGCCGCTCGCGTCCATCAGCTTCACGCCGACGAACACGCCTTCGGCCGCCGTCGTGATCCGCGCCGTGGCGGTCAGCTTGTAGGTCTTGCCCGCCACGACCTTGGTGGCGATGTCCTGGCCACAGCCGCCGGCGTTGATGCCGACGTTCAGCGCGCCGGCCACGACCACCGAGTTGCCCCAGTCGGCCCAGCCCGACATGCCGCCGGCGAAGTCGCCGTTGGCCAGCACGTTGGTGCCGGTGGACGTTGCCGGAGCCGGCGCGGGAGCCGGTGCGGGCGACGGCGCGGGCGCCGGCGACGATCCGCCCGAGACGGCGCCGGTCCTGCCCAGCGGCGACCACCAGTTGCCCGAAGCGACCACCAGGCTCAGCAACTGCAGTTCGCCGTCGTAGTAGCCGGTCGTCAGGTGCGACGCGTTCCAGTTCCACAGCGCGTCGAGGAACGGCTGGTACTTGGCGTCGACGCAGGCGCCGGCGCAGATCGGGCCGTGGTACGCGGGGCTGTTGCCGCCGGTGGCCATGGCGCCGTTCAGGAAGTAGCCGGTGCCGATCTGCGACACGTCGCTGCCGCCACGGGCCTGGAAGAAGTCGATCATGCGCGTGGTCACCGTCTTCCAGCGCGTGTCGCCGGAGAGCAGGTAGTCCGAGGCGTAGCGCCACGGGTTGCGGCAGGCGTTCCACCAGAAGCGGTCCTCGTTGGCGTTGCCGTCGCCCATGAAGCCGGGCGAGGGACGCGGCGTGGCCGTGTTGGTGTCTACGATGAAGTCGGGCACCAGTCCCGCGCCGGCCGAGTACACGGTCTGCATGCGGTCGGTGAGCTGGTAGGCGCGGTCGATCGCGGTGTTCCAGAACGAGTCGCCGGTCGCGGCCGCGAAGGCGCGGAAGTGGCCGATCATGTAGTCGGAGCTGCGGCTCACGTCCGGCAGGCGCAGGCCCTTGGTCGTGCCGTCCGGCTTCATGTTGATCGACTTCAGCGCGGCGATCGTGTTCTTGCCCTCTTGCAGGTAGTTCCACTTGCCGGTGGAGCCCCACTGCTTGTCGGCCATCAGCAGGGCCATCGCGATGTCGAGGTCGCCGTCCATGGCGTTCCAGCCTTCGCCGGCCGAGCTGCCGTTGGCGTACAGGCGCCAATCCATGAGGTACTTGCCCAGCGGGTCGTACGTGGCGTTGCCGTAGGCGTAGCGCGTGCGCACCACGGCCAGCATGCCGTCGAACAGCGCGCGGGCGTTCGGGTCATGGCCGGCGAACACGACGGCCAGCAACATGCCGTAGCCCATGCCTTCGGACACGGTCATGAAGTTGCTGTCGGAGAACTTGACGGCGTAGCCGCCGGCGACGATGGAGCTGGCGTCGACGACGCGCGCGGCCTTCCACGCCGTGTAGTGGCTCTTCAGCGCCGAGTCCATGGTGGCCGTGGGCGTCGAGGGCTTCGTGCCGGCGACATAGGCGTTCAGGCGCGCGCCGAAGGGATAGCCCAGGCCGGAAGCGGTGGCGGGGGCTGGTGCGGGTGCGGGCGCCGTCGTGGGAGCGGGTGCCGGCGCCGTGGTGGGAGCGGGTGCGGGCGCCGACGTCGGGGTCGGTGCCGGCGCAGGGCCGCTGGTCGACTTGGGGCGCGTCACGGGCGCCGCGTTGCGGGTGCCTGCCCAGCCGGCTCCGGCGAGAACGAGGCCGGCGGCCGAGAACTTCGAGAAATCGCGTCTTTTCATTTACTGCTACTCCTGCGTACTGCTGCAGCCGAGCCATGAGCTCAACCGAAGGCGCGATGGTAGTAGGACGCGGACTACAAACGGCAGAGGACGCCGCCTACATTGCAAGAAAAGGAAAAGCGGAATTTACAGTGTAGGACGGCGTTGATGAGCCATTTCGCCCCATGTACACGTGCTCATCCGGGGATGCCCGCCGAGCTATCCACAAGCTCGTCTGTCACAAAGTTACGTCCAGTGATGAGCCTGGCGTGCTATGGCTGAGGCACCGCGGCCGCTGCTGAGCCACGGGTGCCTCAGCAGTATCGGAGAATCGGCGCGCATGGCGGCGCCCAATCCTTCGCTCATCACGTGGCTCGTGCTGGTGCCGCTCATCGCGTGGCGCATGGTCGTGCGCTTCCGCCGCCTCACGCAGCGGCAGAAGCTTTCACGCGTGCGGCCATGGGTCACGCTCACGCTGTTCCCGCTGCTGCTGTGGCTGCTCGCCATGACGGCGTTCGTGCCGCCGGGGCCGCCGCAGCCGTTCAAGCTCGTCTGGCTCGCGGCGGGCCTCGCGATCGGCGGCGCGCTGGCGGTGTACGGCCTCAAGCGCACGCAGTTCGAAGCCATCCCGGGCGACGGCCTGTACTACACGCCCGACGCGCGGCTCGGCATCGCGCTGTCGGCGCTGTTCGTCGCGCGCCTCGCGTGGCGGTTGGGTGAGCTGGCGCTGCATGGCACCGACGCGTCGCAAGGCCCGCAGTTCGTGCTGAGCCCCTGGACGCTCGCACCCGTGGGGATGTTCTCCGGCTACTTCATGGCTTACGCCGCGGGGCTGCTGCTGTGGCGGCGCAAAGTCCTGCGGCGAAAAAGGGAAAACGGCTGAGGCACACTTCCGCTTCGCATCCGCGAGGAGGAACCATGTTGCGTCACGCCGCGCTCGCCGCAGCGCTCCTGCTGTCCATCCCCTTCCTGTCGCCCGATTCCGCGCGGGCCGAAGCGCCGCTGGTGAAGAAGCAGGCGCCGGGCTTCTACCGCGCCATGGTGGGCGACATCGAAGTCACCGCCCTGCTCGACGGCACCGCGAAGTTGCCGATGGGCCAGTTCCTGAGCGGCGCGCCGAAGGAGCAGGTGGCCGCCGCCCTGGGCCGGCACTTCCTGGAAGACACGCACGAGGTTTCGGTGACCGCCTACCTCGTCAACACCGGCGGCAAGCTGGTGCTCATCGACACGGGTTCGGGCGGCTACTTCGGCGACGCGCCGCTGCTGGTCGACAACCTGCGCGCCGCCGGCTACCGGCCCGAGCAGGTGGACGAGGTCTGCATCACGCACATGCACGGCGACCACATCGGCGGGCTGATGACCGGCACGGCGCGCACCTTTCCCAACGCGCGGCTGCGCATCGACAAGGCGGACACCGACTACTGGCTCAGCGACGAGATGATGGCGAAGGCGGGCGAGCAGGCGCCGGCCTTCAAGGTTGCGATGGAGAAGGTGCGGCCCTACGCGGCCGCGGGCAGGCTCGCCACCTTCGAGGGCGTGACGCAGATCGCCCCCGGCGTCACCGCGGTGCCGACGCACGGCCACACGCCGGGCCACGCGATCTACCGCATCGAGAGCAAGGGCCAGACGCTGGTGCTGTGGGGCGACCTGATGCACGTCGCCTCGGTGCAGTTCGAGGCGCCGCGCATCGCGATCAGCTTCGACACCGACAGCCCGCGCGCCATCGCGGAGCGCGAGAAGGCTTTCGCCGAGGCGGCACAGAAGCGCTGGATGGTGGGCGCGGCGCACATCTCGTTCCCCGGGCTGGGCCGCATCCGCGCCGAAGGCAACGGCTACGCGTTCGAGCCGCTCAATTACTCGATCCTGAAGAACTGAACCAGCGCGCCACCAGCGCGCGCTCTTCCTCGGTCATGCCGGTGGCGTTGTTCAGCGGCATGGTCTTCTGCACCACGGCCTGCTGGTACACCTGCTGCGCGTGCTGCTTGAGCGACTCGGCGGAGTCGAGGCGGATGCCTTTCATCTGCAGCTGCTCGCCGTGGCATTGCACGCAGCGCTGCGCGATCACCGGCTGCACGTCGGCGTAGCCCACCGGTTTCTGCGCGGCCTGCTGCGGCGCCGGCGCGGGCGCCAGCCACGCCGCGACCGCCGCGATGACGACGACGCCGGCTACCGCATACGGCCAGGGATGGCCGTTGCGCCCCAGCTTGAAACCGTGCCGCAGCACGAAGAACTGCCGGATCGCCGCACCGGCCGCCATCATCAGCACCAGCACCAGCCAGTTGTGCGGGTGCGACCACAGGAAGCCGTAGTGGTTGCTCAGCATCGCGACGAGCACCGGCAGCGTGAAGTAGGTGTTGTGCACGCTGCGCTGCTTGCCGCGGAAGCCGTGGACGGGATCGACGGGCTGTCCGGCGCGGATGGCGGCCACCACCTGGCGCTGGCCGGGGATGATCCAGAACAGCACGTTGGCGCTCATCGCGGTAGCAAGCATCGCGCCGACGATGACGAATGCGGCGCGCCCCGGGAACACGCGGCACGCCGCCCAGGATGCGGCGACGACGAGCACCAGCACGATCGCGCCGACGATGGCGTCGCCGTTGTCCTTTTCGCCGAACCACTTGCACGCCTGGTTGTAGATCGCCCAGAACACGTACAGCGACGCCACCGCCGCGGCGCCGGCGGCGGCCGGCGGCCAATCGAGCAGGTTGCGGTCGACGAGGAAGCTGCCGGCGTGCCACAGGTACAGCACCGTGAAGAGGCCGAAGCCGGTGAGCCAGGTCGAGTAGCTTTCCCAGTAGAACCAGTGCAGGTGCGGCGGCAGCTGCGGCGGCGCGACCGCGTACTTCACCGGGTGGTAGAAGCCGCCGCCGTGCACGGCCCACAGCTCGCCGGTCGCGCCTTCGCCGCGCAGCTTGTCGTCGGCGGGCGGCACCAGGCTCGAATCGAGGAACACGAAGTAGAACGAGGAGCCGACCCACGCGATCGCCGTGATCACGTGCGCCCAGCGCAGCAGCAGGTTGGCCCAGTCGAGGAGGTAGGTGTCCATGGTCAGGGGGGCGCGAGTTGCAGCACCTGCGCGGCGGCGCTGGCGGCGATCACTTCGGGTTGCTTGCCGTCGATGCCGGGGATGCCGATCGGGCACGTGATGCGCGCGAGTTCGGCATCCGTGAAGCCGCGCTGCTCGAGCCGGTGGCGGAAGGTGGCCCACTTGGTCGCGCTGCCGATCAGGCCCACGTACGGCAGGTCGCTGCGCTCGCGCAGTCGCTTGAGGCACGCGGCGACGACGTCGAGGTCCTCCGCATGGCTGAAGCTCATGACGAACACGCGTGAATGCGCGGCGAGCTGCGGCACGGCCGCCTGCACCGGCTCCGAGTGCTCGCACTGCACGTTGGCGGGCACGCGTTCCGGGAAGATCCCGTCGCGGCTGTCGATCCACGTCACGTCGAAAGGCAAAGGCGCGAACGCATCGACGATCGCGCGGCCGACATGGCCGCCACCGAACAGCGCCAGCGGCGCTCGCCGCGGTGCGAGGCGCGCTGGCAGCGACGCGGCATCGGCGATGCGCTCGAAATGCAATTGCATCGTCCCGCCGCAGCACTGCCCCAGGCTCGGCCCGAGCTTCCATTCGCGTTGCGCTTCGCGCTCACCGCCGCCGAGCATCGATCGGGCCTGCGCGATCGCTTCGAGTTCCATGTGGCCGCCGCCCACCGTGCCTTCGATGCCCTGCCCGGACACGAGCATCCACGCGCCCTCCTCGCGGGGCGCGGACCCGCGCACCTGGTGCACTGTTACCAGCACCACTTGCTCATCGAAGTAGCGGTTCGTGACAACTTTCATGCGTTGGACGGCGGATTACGTTCCCAACAACTAACGGCGATCTCAAAAGGTAACGCCCATCGCCAAGCTCAACAATATCCTTTTCAATTCGCTCGAGCGCATCCATTTCTACGCGCCCATGGAGACATCGATGAAGTACCGATCCCACCTGGCCCTCGCCGCATCCGGCGCCGTCGCAGCCTTGCTGGCTGCGTGCTCCTCGCCCGCCCCCGTCGCACGCGCCCCGCAGCCCGCGCCGGTGCAGCAGTCGTCCGGCGAGGTCGCCGTCGCTCCGGTGCAGGCACAGCCCTCCGGCCACGCGCACACGACCGTCTCGCATGCCCCGAACCCGCGCGCGTACCGCGCCGATGCCGCCTCGCACATCTACGCCCGCAACACGGACCGCATCTACAAGGGCAAGCTGCCCCCGCTGCTGTACGCCATCGGCGTCCTGCAGGTGGAAGTGGATGGCCGCGGCAACGTGCGCGCGCTGAACTGGATGCGCGCGCCCTCGCACGCGCCGGAAGTGGTCGCCGAGATCGAGCGCACCGTGCGCGCGGCCGCGCCTTTCCCGGTGCCGGCCAACATGGGCCGTGTCACGTACACCGACACCTGGCTGTGGCACAAGAGCGGCCGCTTCCAGCTGGACACGCTGACCGAAGGCCAACTCTAGGAGCCCCGGTAGGTCGAGTACGACCACGGGCTCACCAGCAGCGGCACGTGGTAGTGCTGCGCCGGGTCGGCGATGCCGAAGTCCAGCGCCACGACGTCCAGGAAGGGCGGCTGCGGCAAGGCCACCCCGCGTGAGCGGAAGTAGGCCGCCACGTCGAACACCAGCCGGTACGTCCCCTTCTCCAGCGCCGCGGCCTCGATCAGCGGCCCTTCGGCGCTGCGGCCGTCGTCGTCCAGGACGAAGCGCTTCACGAGCGTGGTGTCGGGGCCTTTCGTCCTATAGAGCGCCACGCCCATGCCGCGCGCGGGGCAGCCGTGCATCGTGTCGAGGACATGCGTGCTCAGGCCCATGTACCATCCTTTTCGTAATCGACAAGGGGATGGCCGGAGTATGAACTACGACAGCACCGCGTCCTACCCGCGCGACCTCGCGGGCTACGGCCGCACGCCCCCGCACGCCCGCTGGCCGGGCGCGGCGCGCGTCGCGGTGCAGTTCGTCCTGAACTACGAGGAAGGCGCCGAGAACTCGGTGCTGCACGGCGACGCCGGCTCGGAGCAGTTCCTCTCCGAGATGGCCAACCCGCCCAGCTTCGCCGCGCGCCACCTGTCGATGGAAGGCATCTACGAGTACGGCTCGCGCGCGGGCGTGTGGCGCATCGTGCGCGAGTTCGAGAAGCGCCGCCTGCCGCTGACGGTGTTCGGCGTCGGCATGGCGCTGCAGCGCACGCCGGACGTCACGGCCGCATTCGTCGAGCTCGGGCACGAGATCGCCTCGCACGGCTGGCGCTGGATCCACTACCAGGACGTGGCCGAAACGACGGAGCGCGAGCACATGCGCCTGGCCATCGAGGCCATCGAAAAGCTTACCGGCGAGCGGCCGCTGGGCTGGTACACCGGCCGCGACAGCCCCAACACGCGCCGCCTCGTCGTGGACGAAGGCGGCTTCGCCTACGACAGCGATTACTACGGCGACGACCTGCCCTTCTGGATGAAGGTGCGGCGCACCGACGGCAAGGTCGTGCCGCACCTGGTCGTGCCTTACACGCTGGACGCCAACGACATGCGCTTCGCGCTGCCCCAGGGCTTCGCGCAGGCCGACGACTTCTTCACCTACCTGCGCGACACCTTCGACGCGCTCTACGCCGAGGGCGAGGAGAGCCCGAAGATGATGAGCGTGGGCATGCACTGCCGCCTGCTCGGGCGGCCGGGCCGCATCGTGGCGCTGCAGCGCTTCCTGGACCACATCGACGCGCACGACCGCGTGTGGGTGTGCCGTCGCATCGACATCGCGCGGCACTGGAAGGCCGTGCACCCGTACGAGGAGTGAGATGGCCGCGACGATCGACCCGCTGAACGCCGCGCCCCCCGCGGAAGCCGCGCGCCTGCTCGAAGGCATCTACGAGCATTCGCCGTGGGTCGCGCAGCGCGCGCTTGCGCAGCGCCCTTTCCGTTCGCTCGCGCACCTGAAGCACGCGCTCGCGCGAGCCGTGGACGAGGCGGGCGAGGAGCAGCAGCTCGCCCTGCTGCGCGCCCACCCGGAGCTCGCGGGCAAGGCGATGGTCGCGGGCACGCTGACAACGGAATCGACCAGCGAACAAGGCACGGCGGGCCTCGCGCACTGCACGCGCGAGGAGTTCGACCGGCTGCAAGCGCTCAACCGCGACTACAACGCGAAGTTCGGCTTCCCCTTCATTCTCGCGGTGCGCGGGCCGCGCGGCACGGGCCTTTCGCGCGCCGAGATCATCGCCACCTTCGAGCGGCGCCTGGCCAACCCGCGCGGCTTCGAGCTCGCCGAGGGCCTGCGCAACGTGCACCGCATCGCCGAGCTGCGCCTGGACGACCGCTTCGGCGCCGAACCCGCGCAAGGCCGATTCGTGTGGGACAAGCTCGAGGCGCTGGCGCAGTTCAGCGACCCGGGGTTCAAGGAGCAAGGGCAGCTCACGGTCACCTACCTCACCGACGCGCACCGCGCCGCGTCGGCGCGCATCGTGGCCGACATGAAGGAATGCGGCTTCGACGAGGTGGCGATCGACGCGGTCGGCAACGTCGTGGGCAGGTACCACGGCGCGACGGCGGGAGCGAAGGCTCTCCTGACGGGATCGCACTACGACACGGTGCGCAACGGCGGCAAGTACGACGGGCGCCTGGGCATTTACGTGCCGATGGCGTGCGTGCGCGAGCTCGCCCGCACGAAGCGTCGCCTGTCCTTCGCCTTCGAGGTGATCGGCTTCGCCGAGGAGGAAGGCCAGCGCTACAAGGCCACCTTCCTCGGCTCGGGCGCGCTGGTCGGCCAGTTCGACGCGGCTTGGCTGGAGCAGCGCGACGCCGACGGCGTCTCCATGCGCGACGCGATGCGCGCGGCCGGCCTGCCCGCGACCGTGGAGGCAATCGCCGCGCTGCGCCGCGATCCCGCGGCCTACCTCGCGTTCGTCGAGGTGCACATCGAGCAGGGGCCGGTGCTGAACGAGATGAACCTGCCGCTGGGCATCGTCACCTCGATCAACGGCGGCGTGCGCTACCAGTGCGAGGCGCAGGGCATGGCCAGCCATGCCGGCACCACGCCCATGGACCGCCGGCGCGATGCGGCGGCGGCCGTGGCCGAACTGGCGCTGTTCATCGAGGAGCGCGCCGCGCAAGACGGCGACTCCGTGGGCACGATCGGCATGCTGAACGTGCCGGGCGGATCGATCAACGTGATCCCGGGCCGTTGCCTTTTCAGCCTGGACCTGCGCGCGCCCACCGATGCGCAGCGCGATGCATTGACGAAGGACGTGATGGAACGGATGACGGCGATCGCCGCGAAGCGCGGCGTGCATTTCACCTGCGAGCAGACCATGCGCGCAGCGGCCGCGCCCAGCGCGCCTGCGTGGCAGGCGCGCTGGGAGAAGGCCGTGGATGCGCTCGGCGTGCCGCTGCACCGCATGCCCAGCGGCGCGGGGCACGACGCGATGAAACTGCACGAGGTGATGCCGCAGGCCATGCTGTTCGTGCGCGGGCAGAACTCGGGCATCAGCCACAACCCGCTGGAGAGCACCACCAGCGACGACATCCAGCTCGCCGTCGACGCCTTCATGCAGCTGCTGGAAGGCGCGGCATGAGCGCCTACGAGGATCTCGACGCCTGGGTCGACGCGCACTTCGACGAGGAGGTGCGCTTCCTGCAGGAGCTGGTGCGCGTGCCCACCGACACGCCGCCCGGCAACAACGCGCCGCACGCGAACCGCACCGCCGACCTGCTCGCCGCCTTCGGCTTCCAGGCCGAGAAGCACCCCGTCCCCGCGCAGGACGTGCGCGCACAAGGCATGCAGTCGATCACCAACCTGGTCGTGCGGCGCCCCTACGGCCCGAAGGGCTCGGGCCCCGTCGTCGCGCTGAACGCGCACGGCGACGTGGTGCCGCCCGGCGAGGGCTGGACGCACGACCCGTACGGCGCCGAAGTCGCCGGCGGCAAGCTGTACGGGCGCGCATCGGCGGTGAGCAAGAGCGATTTCGCCACCTACGCCTTCGCGGTGCGCGCACTCGAGGCGCTGGGCGCGCCGCTCAAGGGCGGCGTGGAGCTGCACTTCACCTACGACGAGGAATTCGGCGGCGAACTCGGCCCCGGCTGGCTGTTGCGCGAGGGCATCGTGAAGCCCGACCTGCTGATCGCGGCCGGCTTCAGCTACCAGGTGGTGACGGCGCACAACGGCTGCCTGCAGATGGAGGTGACCGTCCACGGGCGCATGGCGCACGCGGCCGTGCCGCACACCGGCGTCGACGCCTTGCAGGGCGCGGTGCGCATCCTGAACGCGCTGTACGCGCTGAACGAGAACTACCGCCACGTGCACTCGCAGGTGCCCGGCATCACGCACCCCTACCTGAACGTGGGCCGCATCGAGGGCGGCACGAACACCAATGTCGTGCCGGGCAAGGTCACCTTCCGCCTGGACCGCCGCATGATCCCCGAGGAGAACCCGAAGGGCGTGGAGGAGTCCGTGCGCCGCGCGATCGACGACGCCGCGGCGCTCTCGCCCGGCATCACGGTGGAAACCCGGCGCCTGCTGCTCGCGCATGCGATGAAGCCGCTGCCCGGCAATGCGCCGCTGGTGGAGGCGATCCAGAAGCACGGCGCGCAGGTGTTCGGCGAAGCCATCCCCGCCATGGGCACGCCGCTGTACACCGACGTGCGGCTCTATGCCGAAGCCGGCATCCCCGGCGTGATCTACGGCGCGGGGCCGCGCACGGTGCTCGAGTCGCACGCCAAGCGCGCCGACGAGCGGGTGGAACTCGAGGACCTGCGCCGCGCGACCAAGGTCATCGCGCGCACGCTGCACGACCTGCTGGCGCAATAAAAACCCCGCAGGCTTGCGCACTGCGGGGTGTCGAGGGCCGGCGCGCCTTGCCTTGGGGCGGGCGCGGAAATGGCAAAAGGCCCCGTGAGGCCGATTGCCTGGTACCCGTTTCGCTTAGCGGACGCGACCGCGGCGGAACAGGTTGACGATCGCCAGCAGGATGATGGCGCCGATCAGCGAGACCACGAACGAGCCGATGGAGAACCCGTCGTTGATGGTGCCCGTGCCCACGAGCGGGGAGATCAGCCAGCCGCCGATGAAGGCGCCGACGATACCCACGATGACGTTCAGCAGGATGCCCTGCTGGCCGTCGGTCCGCATGACCAGGCTGGCGAGCCAGCCGACGATACCCCCGACGATCAACCAGATGATGAAGTTCATGTTGCTAACTCCTATGCCGCGAACGGCTGTTGTTGACAGCGGGCCGGCCCTCTTTGGTCCGACCACCTCCCGCCGCTTAGGACGGCCGGTGAACGCAATATGGAATGGGGGGTGGGGCCGCAGCGTAGTCACCCCTCAAGGCTCAGCGTGCGCGCCCGGCGCATGGCGGCGTCGGACGGCCCTTACCGCAAGGACGGGCTGAGCGCCCACTTCCGGCATGGCGCGAACTGCGTCACGACCCGCCGCGTCGTCCTGCGCCTGCAAGCGGGAGTCCTACGGTTGCGGTCGCCGTGCGCCGCCGCCGATGCGGTGCGTCTTCCGTCATGGCCGGGCTGCCCCGTGCGCCAGACTGCTTGCATCGAAGAAATGCATCGCAGGAGCACACGATGAGAAAACAGGACAAGCGGTTCTCGCGCAAAAGCCTCGCCTCTTTCGGCGCGGCGGCGCTCCTGGCCTTGACGGCCGCGGTGGCGCAGGTCGCGGTGGCCCAGGGCGGCACGCAGCTCGATACCAGCGGCAACTACCGCAGCGAGATTCACGCGTGCATGCAGGGCCAGACCGGCCAGGCCCAGGCCGACTGCCTGAAGGAAGCGCGCAACGCGCAAGCCGACAAGCAGCGCGGCGTGCTCGATGCGGGCACGAATTACCAGGCCAACGCGCGTGCGCGCTGCGGCGTGCTGACCGGCGAAGACCGCGCGGCATGCGAGGCCCGGATGATGGGGTACGGGACGGTGTCCGGGAGCGTGGCCGGCGGCGGCGTGATCCGCGAAGTGGAAACGGTCGTCATGCCCCCCGGCCAGGGCTCGATCACGGTGGACGCCAAGACGTCCGACCCGGTCGTGCTGGTGCCGGTGCAGAAGTAAGAACACCACACGAAGGACATCAGGGAGAGATTGCGGGCTTCGGCCCGCTTTTTTTGCGCGCCGTATCCGGGGCTTCTTTGTTGCGGGCTGTGTCACCCGTAAGCAGGCGGCATGCGAAAGCGCATTGCGCGTCCTCCCGGCAACACTTGCTGACGAGCCACCCGTGCATTGCTCACACCATCGCTGCCTCAGCAACAAGCATTTGGAAGGATCGCGAATGGCATCGGGCAAGCTGCAATGGATCGGCCTGGGGGTGTGGAGCAGCGTCGTCGCAGCGGCGATGGTCGCGTGCGGCGGGGGCGGCGGTTCGCCCTCGAATGCCGAAGCCACCATGCGATTCGCGATCACCGACGCACCGGCATGCGGCTACGACCATGTGTGGGTCACGGTCGAGAAGGTGCGCGTGCACACCAGCGGCAGCGCCGCGGACGCCGATGCCGGGTGGACGGAACTGGCGGTCACGCCGGCGCGGCGCGTCGACCTGCTCACGCTGACGAACGGCGTGCTCGAGGAGCTGGGGTCGACACCGCTCGCCCCCGGGCACTACTCACAGGTGCGGCTCGTGCTTGCCGCCAACACCGCCGGCGCGGCGACGCCCGCGAACGCGGTCCAGCCGACGGGCGGCGCCGTGGTGCCGCTGTCGACCCCGAGCGGCCAGCAAAGCGGCCTGAAGCTGCAAGCCAACGTCGACGTCGCGGCGGGCCAGATGGCCGACCTGGTGCTCGACTTCGACGCCTGCCGTTCCGTGGTGAAGGCCGGCAACTCCGGCCAGTACAACCTCAAGCCCGTGGTGTCCGTGGTGCCGCGCATCGGCAGCGCGATCCAGGGTTCGCTCGCCACCTCCCTGGTGCCCGCCGCCACGACGATCTCCGCGCAGCAGAACGGCGTGACGGTGCGCTCCACCGCGCCCGACGCCGCGGGCAACTTCAGCCTGCCGTTCCTGCAGGCGGGCACATACACGCTGGTGATCACATCCGATGCGCACGCCACCGGCGTCATCGCCAACGTCCCCGCAGGCAGCACGAACACCGTGCTGAGCACCACGCCCATCACGCTGCCCACCTCGGCCATGGCCAACGTGTCCGGCACAGTGACGGCGACTTCCGGGACGCCGGCCACGACGTCACCGGTGACCGACGCGACGCTGCGCGCCACGCAGTCGCTGACCGGCGGCCCGGTGATCGAAGTGGCGCGCCAGAACGCCGATGCGACGACCGGGGGCTACGTCCTGCGCCTGCCGATGGCGGCTCCGGTGAAGGCGACCTTCGGCGGAACGACCCTCACGTTCGCGGCCGACGCCGCCGTCGCGGGCAAGTACTCGATCGAAAGCACCGCGCCCGGGCGCGCAACGGTGGTCAAGCCCGCCGACGTCAGCACATCCGGTGCGGTGACGGTGGACTTCGCCTACTGATCGGCTGCCGCGCACATGCGGCCCTGTCCTACAGACCGTCCAGCACAGCGCTATACGCTAGTGCCCGCGAAGGAGATGCTCATGGTGGACAGTGACGGCCCGGTCAAGGGCGATGAAAGCGGAAAAGCGCGGCAGGGCCCGCGCACCGAAGTGACCTGGGAAGGCGGCTCCGGCCGGCAGCCCTACGGCAACCAGGGCCCGGAAGAAGCCGCGGCTCCCGACGGCGGCACGCATGTGGCCGAGGGGAACCGCGGCGAGCTGTCGGGGCGCAACCTCGAGCAGCTCGAAGAGGCCCGGCGCAAGCCGTGACCTCGCGGGGGGTCGGTGCGTCAGATCACGTGAAACAGCATCAGCAGGATCACGAGGGTCAGCGGCACGCCCAGAAGCCAGAGGATGACAGGCATTTTTGAACTCCGGTAAGTTGACGATGTTCCAAGGCTAGGACCCGCGCGGCGCATGCCCTGAGCGAACTCGCGCCCAATTCCGGTAGGCCCGGGGCTGACAGCCGCGCAGGGACCGCCGCGCACCGCTGTCGGAACGCGCCCGCGTCCGACACACGCGCTCCCGCCGGGGCTTCCAAAATGGCAGCCGCCCCGCACCGAACGCACGAATGCCCGTCCTCCAATCCCTGGTCGTCTTCTCCCATCGCCGCTGGAGCGGCTTCTACCAGCGGCCGCAGCACCTGCTGACGCGCCTGGCCCGGCGCTGGCCCGTCGTGTACGTCGAGGAACCCGTGCCGGGCAGCGACGCCGACCGGCTCGAGGTGTTCGAGCCCGCCGCCGGCGTGCAGGTATGGCGGCCTCACGTGACCGGCGCCGCCGAAGGCTTCCACGACGAGCACCTGCCCGTGCTGAAGCAGCTCGTCGCAGACGCGGTGCGCGAACGCGGCATCCGCGACGCGTGGCTCTGGTTCTACACGCCCATGGCACTGCCGCTGGCGGGCGAGCTGCGGCCGCGCGGCATCGTCTACGACTGCATGGACGAGCTCTCGCACCTGCGCGACGCGCCGGGGCAGCTGGTGCAGCGCGAGAACGCGCTCTTCAAGGTGGCCGACCTGGTGTTCACCGGCGGGCCCAGCATCCACAAGGCCAAGCGCAGCCGCCACCCCGACGTGCATTGCTTCCCCGGCAGCGTCGACGCGGCGCACTTCGAGCGCATCGGGGGCGAGCACCCGCTGCACGCCGACATCCCGCGCCCGCGCATCGGCTACAGCGGCGTGATCGACCGGCGCATCAACCTCGTCCTGCTCGATGCCATCGCGAAGGCGCGCCCCGAATGGAACTTCGTCATGGTCGGGCCGCTGGCGGGGATCGACGCCGCGGCGCTGCCGCGCCCCGACAACATCCACTGGCTGGGCCCGCAAAGCTGGGACGACCTGCCCAAGTTCATCAAGGGCTGGGACGTGTGCCTGATGCCCTTCGCGCTCAATGAGGCGACGCGCAGCATCAGCCCCAACAAGACGCTGGAGTACATGGCGTGCGGACGGCCGGCGGTGAGCACGTCCATCCGCGACATCGTCGAGCCCTACGGCCACGTGCTGCGCATCGCCGACACGCCCGAAGGCTTCATCGCCGATATCGAGATGCTGCTGGCCCGCCCGCGCGAGGAGCAGGAGCGGCATGCGCGCGAGCTGAAGGCGATCGCGGCGCGCACGTCGTGGGACGGCACCGCCGGTGCGATCGCGGAACTGATCGCGCAGGCCGACGAATTGGTCGGCGCAGGCGCGCAGATCGCCACTCCGCAGTCCCGGCCCATCGACATGCCGGCCATGCCGCTGCCGCGCGTCGACTCGGGCGCGCAACGCGCGGCCGCAGCAGGCTGAACACTGCCCCGGCTTGCCGCGGGCCCGCGGTGTGCATTACCGTTGCGGGATGCACACCCTGGACAACGTCTTCTGGCACGCGCTCACCGGCGAGCAGGCGCACTTCGCGGCCGGTGGGGACCGTGCGAAGCGCTATGCGCGCGGCTTCTCGCCGCTGCTGGGATTCCCCGACCTCGCATCACCGGATTTCGACGCCGTGGCGCCGCACTGCGACAGCGGCGAGCGGTTTTATGTGGGCGGTTGGACCGGCCCGGCGCCGCAAGGCTGGCGCATCGACATCGAATCGGCGATGTGCCAGATGGTGTGGAACGCGCCGGCGCCGCCTGCTGACGTGCGCGGCCGGGCGCAGCGCCTGGGCCCCGAACATCACGCCGCGATGCACGAGCTCGCGATCCTCACCAACCCCGGGCCCTTCGGCCCGCGCACGCCGCAGCTCGGTGACTACTGGGGCGTGTTCGAAGGCCGGCGCCTTGCCGCGATGACGGGCGAGCGCGCGCATGCGGGGGAGTTCCGCGAAGTGAGCGGCGTGTGCACGCACCCCGACTTCCGCGGCCGCGGCTGGGCGCGCGACCTGGTGGCGATCGTCGTGCGCGACCAGCTCGCGCGCGGGCAGGTGCCTTTCCTGCACGTGATGAAGGCCAACGAAAGCGCGCGGGCGCTGTACCGCAAGATGGGTTTCGCCGAGCGGCTGGAACAGCCGGTGCGCGTGGTGACGAAGCTGTAGCTGGCGGAAGCGGTGAGATTCGAACTCACGAACGGTTGCCCGTTGCCGGTTTTCAAGACCGGTGCAATCGACCACTCTGCCACGCTTCCGGTGCGCGGCAATTCTACGCCCGGGCCCTAGTCGACCAGGTTGCGCAGCTCGCGCAGCGCCACTGAGAACATCGCCAGGTCGGGCGCGGTGAGCTCGCCGAGTTCGCCCACCAGGCGCCGCGCACGCGCGAAGGCCATTGGGTTGCGCTTTTCCCAGCCTTCCAGCTTGTCGGCGGCGCTGCCGCTGCCGCCCTTGGCCGCGTCGAGCGCGATGGAGCGGTGCAGGTCCGCCAGGTCGTCGGCCAGCGCGATCTTCGCCAGCGACTGCCAGTGGCTGTCGGCCGGTAGCAGCTCGATCTGCTGGCGCAGCGTCTCCAGGCCCAGGCGCTCGCCCACGCCGAAGTGCACGTCGGCCGTGACCTCGAGTGAGCTGCCCGCGCCCTCGCTGATCTCGGCCACGTCGAGCGCGCTGTACAGGCGCTCGGCGCTGCCCACGTGCTGCGCGAGTTTCGCCGGGACGCCGGCACTCGTCCACGCGGCCACCTTGGGCAGGTTCGCCGCCTCGGGCGCCAGGCGCTTCTCGAGCGCGGCCACCGACGGCGCCAAGCGTTGCACGACCTTCTCCAGCGAATCGGCGAGACGCCGCGAGCGCAGGAACCAGGTCGTGGCGCGCGTCGTCAGGCGGCGCCATTCGAGGATCATCTGCGCCTGCGCCTCGTCGGGCACCTTGTTGTCGAGCGCCTCGATTTCCTGCCAGAGGGGGACGCTGCCGAACGATTCGCGCGTCAGCAGGTAGCCGCGCACGACGTTCGCCGGCGTGGCGCCGGTCTGCTCGGCCAGCTGGAACACGAAGGCCGGGCCGACGCGGTTGACCATGCTGTTCAGCACGTGCGTGGCGATGATCTCGCGCTTGAGCGGGTGCTTCTCGACGTACGCCGCGAACTTCTGTGCCAGCGCCTTCGGGAAGTAGCGTGACAAGGCCGTCGCGACCCACGGGTCCTCGGGCAGGTCGGAGGCGACGAGTTCGTCGTACAGCCACATCTTGCTGTACGCCAGCAGCACGGCCAGCTCCGGCGTCGCGAGGCCCAGGCCCTTGGCCTTGCGCTGCGCGATCTCGTCGTCGGACGGCAGGAACTCGATGCCGCGGTCCAGGCGCCCTTCCTTCTCCAGGAAGCGCATGAAGCGCTGGTGTTCGTCGATCGTCGCCGCGGCGATGCGCTTGCCGACCGACAGGGCCTGCGTCTGGAAGTAGTTGTCGCGCAGCACCAGGGCCGCGACCTCGTCGGTCATCGTCGGCAGCAGCGCGTTGCGCTGGTCGAGGGTGAGCTTGCCGTCGGACTCCACCAGTCCCAGCAGGATCTTGATGTTGACCTCATGGTCCGAGGTGTCGACGCCCGCCGAGTTGTCGATGGCGTCGGTGTAGATGCGCACGCCGGCCAGCGCCGCCTCGATGCGGCCGCGCTGCGTGAAGCCGAGGTTGCCGCCCTCGCCCACCACCTTGGCGCGTAGCTGGTTGCCGTTGACGCGCAGGCCGTCGTTGGCGCGGTCGCCCACGTCGGCGTTCGATTCCTGCGTGGACTTCACGTAGGTGCCGATGCCGCCGTTGTACAGCAGGTCCACCGGCGCTTTCAGGATCGCGGAGATCAGCTCGAGCGGCGTGAGCGCCGCCGCCTGGATGCCGAGGACCTGGCGCGCCTGCGGCGACAGCGGGATCGACTTCTCCGAGCGCGCCCAGATGCCGCCGCCTTCGGAGATCAGTTTCGTGTCGTAGTCGGCCCACGACGAGCGCGGCAGCTTGAACATGCGCTCGCGCTCCGCGAAGGACTTCGCCGCGTCGGGGTTGGGGTCGATGAAGATGTGGCGGTGGTCGAACGCGGCGACGAGCTGGATGTGCTTCGACAGCAGCATGCCGTTGCCGAAGACGTCGCCCGACATGTCGCCGATGCCGACCACGGTGAAGTCGGTCGACTGCGTGTCGATGCCCAGCTCGCGGAAGTGGCGCTTGACGCTCTCCCACGCGCCGCGCGCCGTGATGCCCATGGCCTTGTGGTCGTAGCCGACGCTGCCGCCCGAAGCGAACGCGTCGCCCAGCCAGTGGCCGTACTCGGCGCTCACGGCATTGGCGTAGTCGGAGAAGGTAGCCGTTCCCTTGTCGGCCGCGACCACCAGGTAGGGATCGTCGCCGTCGGCGCGCACGACGTGCGGCGGCGGCACCACCTTGCCACCGACCAGGTTGTCGGTGAGGTCGAGCAAGCCGCGCAGGTAGTCCTGGTAACAGGCGATGCCTTCGGCCATGAACGCGTCGCGGTCGCTGGCAGGCGGCGCCTTCTTCAGCACGAAGCCGCCCTTGGAGCCGACGGGCACGATCACCGTGTTCTTCACCATCTGCGCCTTCACGAGGCCCAGCACCTCGGTGCGGAAATCGTCGGGACGGTCCGACCAGCGCAGGCCGCCGCGCGCGACCTTGCCGCCGCGCAGGTGCACGCCCTCGAAACGCGGCGAGTACACGAAGATCTCGTACAGCGGCAGCGGCTTGGGCAGGCCGGGGATCTTCGCGGAGTCGAACTTGAACGACAGGAAGTGGCGGCGCACGCCGGCGGCGCCGGAATGGCCCTTGCCGGTGCGCCAGTAGTTGGTGCGCAGCGTGGCCTGCACCAGCGCCAGCAGCTGGCGCAGCACACGGTCGTCGGTGAGGTTGCTCACCTTCTCCAGCGCCTGCTCGATGGCGCGCACCTGCGAGGCCGCGCCCTGCTCGTCACGCTTCTCGGGATCGAATCGCAGCTTGAACAGCAGCACCAGCATGCGCGCGATGCGCGGGTAGGTGGCGAGCGTCGTCGCGATGGTGGCCTGCGACTGCGCGAAGCCGATCTGCTTGAGGTACTTGGCGTAGGCGCGCAGCACCACCACTTCCTCGGCCGAGAGGCCGGCCAGCAGCACGAGGCGGTTGAAGTCGTCGCTCTCGACCTCGCCGCGCAGCACGCGCGCGAAGGCTTCCTCGAACAGCGCCGCCAGCGCGGCATGCTCGATCTCGCCCGAGAGCTTGCCCTGCAGCTCGAAGTCGTTCAGCGCGATGGCTTCGCCGCCGGCGCCGGTGATGCGCCAGCTGGCCTCGCCCAGCACGCGCAGGCCCATGTGCTCCAGCATGGGCAGGCTGTCGGAGAGGACCAGCGGCGCACCGAGGCGATAGACCTTCAGGCCGAGCGCGCCGGGGTCGGCGCCGTCGCGCTCGTACAGCGCGAGGGCAAAAGGCGATTGCGGCGACAGCGACGACAGCTTGCGCACGTCGGGCACTGCCTGCTGCGCGGTGAAGCGCTCGCGGTAGGCCACCGGGAAGGCCGCCGACCAGCGCTTGAATTGCGCGAGGCCCGCCCCTTCGCCCTCGCCTTCGATCAGCGCGTCGCGCAGGTCGTCCTCCCAGCGGCGCGCCGCGGCGGCGAGCTGGCGCTCGACCTCGCGCACGTCCACCTGCGGGATCTGGCCCGGGGTCGTGCGCACGGTGATGTGAATGCGCGCCAGCACCTGCTCGGTGAGCGACACGTCGAAATCCGCGTGCGTGCCGTTGAAGGCGGCCATCAGGATGCGCTGGAACTTGATGCGCAGGTCGGTCGAGTACGCGTCGCGCGGCACGAACACCAGGCACGACACGAAGCGCTCGAACGGGTCGTTCCACGCGAAGAGGCGCAGGCGCTGGCGCTCGCCCAGCGACACGATGCCCTGCGCGGTGTCGTACAGGTCTTCTTCCGGGATCTGGAACAGGTCGTCGCGCGGGTACGTCTCCAGCACGTGCACCAGTGCCTTGTGCAGGTGGCCGCCGGGGGGGAAGCCGGCGCGGTCGATCGCGTGCTGCACCTTGCCGCGCAGCAGCGGGATCTCCGTCACGCGCGAGCTGTAGGCCTGCGACGTGAACAGGCCGATGAAGCGGTGCTCGCCGATCACCTCGCCGGCGTCGTTGTAGCGCTTGACGCCGACGTAGTCGGTGTAGCCGGCGCGGTGCACGGTGGATCGCGTGTTCGACTTGGTGACCACCGCCAGCGGCAGCGTGGCCGCGGCGACGGCGCGCGCCTGCGGCGGCAGCGCCGAGAACGTGGCCGAGGTCTTGTCCTGCGCGTTCTCGCGCAGCAGGCCCAGGCCGCTGCCGGGCACGACTTTCAGCACGACGTCGGAGCCCTGGCGCACCAGGTCGTGCTGGCGGTAGCCGAGCAGCGTCATGTGGCCGTCGGCCAGCCACTGCAGGAAGGCACGCGCTTCGTCGACGGCCGCTTCGGGCACGGTGGCCGGCGGGTTCGCGAGTTCGGCGATGGTCACGCCCAGGCGCGCCAGCATCGGCTTCCAGTCCTGCACCGCGCAGCGCACGTCGCCGAGCACGCGCTGGAGGCCTGCTTCCAGCGCCTCGCGCTGTTCGTCGTCGACCAGGCGGTCGATCTCGATGTGCATCCACGATTCGCGCGGGGACTGCGGCAGGTCGGTGCGCGTCGCGATGTTCTGCAGCGCGCCATTCGCGTCGCGCTCGACCGCGAAGATCGGGTGCGCGATCAGGTGCAGCGTCAGGGCCTGGCGGTTGATCTCCAGGCTGGTCGAATCGACCAGGAACGGCATGTCGTCGTTGACGACCTGGATGACGGAGTGCTTCGAGGTCCAGCCGTCCTGCTCCTGCGAGGGGCTGAAGATGCGCAGCTTCAATTCGCCGCGCTTGCGGCCCGCGCCCAGCTGCAGGTGCGCGAGCAGCGCGGCCAGCAGGTCCTCGGGCATGCGTTCGACGATGTCGTCGGCGACGCGGCGGAAGTATTCGGGGGCGATGGCCTGCACCTGTTTCAGGCGCGTGGCGTCGAGGGTGGACGCGGCCAGCGAGAGCACGGCGTCGACCCGGTTGTGCAGGGCCGGGGTGGCGGCATTCATGGGTTTTGTCCCTTCGTTTTGTCTGCGTGTCGGCAACGGACGCTCGTGACATCCACGCCGCGGCAGCCATTCTCGAACCGCGCCCTGCCGGGCGCAAATGCCGGTTGGGAGAGGGGTCATGCCGAAAATGCATGACCCGGCGGGAACCCCTAGAGAAACAGCTGCTGCAGGTCCGACAGGAAGTCGAAGCCGCGCTCGGTCGGCTTGACGTGCGTGAGGCTGCGTTCGACGAGGCCGCGCTGTTCGGCCTCCTGCAGGGGCCCCTGGATCGCGGTGATCGGCAGGCCCGTGCGCTCCGTGAACAGGTGCAGCGCGAAGCCCTCGCGCAGGCGCAGCGCATTGAGCATGAACTCGAAGGGCAATTGCTCGCGCGCCACCTCGTCGCTTTGCGCCAGCGCGTTGCCGGCCAGCGCGTTCTCCATGTACAGGCGCGGGTCGCGGTACTTCACCTGCCGCACGATGCGGTGCGGGAAGCTCAGCTTGCCGTGCGCGCCGGCGCCTATGCCCAGGTAGTCGCCGAACTCCCAGTAGTTCACGTTGTGCCAGCAGCGGTGGCCCTGCTTGGCGTACGCCGACACCTCGTAGCGGCCATAGCCCGCGGCGGCTGTCATCTCGGTGATGCGATCGAGCATCGCGTAGGCCAGGTCCTCGTTGGGCACGCGCGGCGGGAACTTGGCGAAGTACGTGTTCGGCTCGATGGTCAGGTGGTAGACCGACAGGTGCGGCGGCATCAGCGCGATGGCCTGGTTGAGGTCGGCTTCGAGCTGCCCCATCGCCTGCCCCGGCAGCGCGTACATCAGGTCGACGTTGAACGTGTCGAACGCCACCTGCGCTTCCTCGATCGCGGCGATGGCCTGCGCGCGGTCGTGCACGCGGCCCAGCGCCTTCAGGTGCGCGTCGTCGAAGCTTTGCACGCCCACCGACAGGCGCGTCACGCCGGCATCGCGGAACGAGCGGAAGCGGTCCTTCTCGAAGGTGCCGGGATTGGCCTCCAGCGTGATCTCGCAATCGGGCGCGAGCTTCAGCCGCGCGCGGATGTCCGACAGCAGGCGGTCGATGCCGCGCGGCGAGAAGAGGCTGGGCGTGCCGCCGCCGATGAAGATGCTGTGCACCTCGCGGCCCCACACCAGCGGCAGCGAGGCTTCGAGGTCGGCGACGAGCGCATCGAGGTAACGCTGCTCGGGCATCTCGCCTTGCACCTCGTGCGAATTGAAGTCGCAATACGGGCACTTGCGCAGGCACCACGGCAGGTGGACATACAGCGCGAGCGGCGGCTGCGCGCCCAGCGTCAGGGTGCCGGGGCGCAGGTAGGTCTGGACGAGGTCGGCCGTGGGGGTCACAGCCAATTGTCGCGGATGAGCTCCACCATCTGTTTCGCCGCTTTTCCCCGGTGGCTGTTCGCGTTCTTCACTTCGACCGGCAATTGCGCGAACGTCTTGCCGAACTCGGGGATGAACATCACGGGATCGAAGCCGAAACCGTTGGCGCCGACGGGCTCGCGCGTGATCTCGCCAACCGCGCGGCCCACGGCGATGAGGGGCTCCGGATCATCGGCGCTGCGCATCGCCACCAGCGTGCTCACCAGCGCCGCGCGGCGGTTCGCCACGTTCGCCATCTGCTCCAGCAGCGCGCGCACGTTGTTCGCGTCGCCCTTCTCGTAGCCGAACTGTGTCGCGTAGTACGCGGTGTCGACACCCGGCAGGCCGCCGAACGCATCGATGCACAGCCCCGCGTCGTCCGCGATCGCCGGCAGCTGGCCTTCGCGCGCGGCATGGCGCGCCTTGGCCAGCGCGTTCTCGACGAAGGTGCGGTGCGGCTCGTCGGCCTCGGGGATGCCCAGCTCCTGCTGCGCGACCAGCTGGATGCCCAGCGGCGCGAACATCGCCTGCAGTTCCTTCAGCTTCCCGGGGTTGTTGGAAGCCAGGATGATCCGCGTGATCACGGCTTCAGCGCGCGCGCCTGCAGTTCGACCAGCTCGCCGATGCCCTTTTCCGCCAGGCGCAGCAGCTCGTCCATCTCGGTGCGGGTGAACGCCGCGCCCTCGGCGGTGCCTTGCACCTCGACGTAGTGGCCCTTGCCGGTCATCACGACGTTCATGTCGGTGTCGCAGCCGACGTCCTCGACGTACTCCAGGTCCAGGAGCGGCGTGCCTTCGACGATGCCCACCGAGATCGCGGCGACGGGCGACAGGATGGGCGACGCGGCGAGCTTGCCCGCGGCCATCAGCTTGGTGACCGCGTCCTGCGCCGCGACGAAGGCGCCGGTGATGGCCGCCGTGCGGGTGCCGCCGTCGGCCTGCAGCACGTCGCAATCGAGCTGGATGGTGCGCTCGCCCAGCGCCTTCAGGTCGAACACGTTGCGCAGCGAGCGGCCGATCAGGCGCTGGATCTCCTGCGTGCGGCCGCTTTGCTTGCCGCGCGCCGCCTCGCGGTCGCCGCGGGTGTGCGTGGCGCGCGGCAGCATGCCGTACTCCGCCGTCACCCAGCCCTCGCCGCTGCCGCGCTTGTGCGGGGGCACCTTCTCTTCCACCGACGCGGTGCAGAGCACCTTGGTGTGGCCGAATTCGATGAGCACCGAGCCTTCGGCGTGGATGGTGTAGCCGCGCGTGATGCGCACGGGACGAAGCTGGTCGGCGGCGCGGCCGCCCGATCGGAGGTAACTCATGAACGAAGGACTCTTGAAGAAGGACGGCGCCGCAAGTGCGGCGACGTTTTGTGTTGGTTCAACTCTTTCGAGCGGCGGACCTGCGGATCGCTTCGTTGATCTCGGCGATGGAGCGCTCGATGGCGGCGTCGTCCAGGTCCTCGACCTGCGTGTCGAGCACGCCGGCCTGGATGGTGGAGGCGAACACGCCGTCGCTGATGGAATCGGTGGACACGCCGTGCGTGGACTCGAACGCGTCGGGCGTCTCCCACTCGAAGGCGATCACGGTGACGTTGTCGCTGTGGTCGCCGCCGTTGCGCAGCGCCACCTCGACGAGGTCGGGCACGGCCTCGGCCACGGCTTTCGTCGACAGGTTCAGCACGATCTCGTTCTCGGGCACCGTGCCCCACAGGCCGTCGGAGCACAGCAGGATCTTGTCGCCCTGCTGCAGCGTGACCGGGCCCGTCACGTCGAACACCGGCTTGGTCGGCGAGCCCAGGCAGGTGAAGAGGATGTTGCGGTTGATCTTGTCCATGCGCACCACGCCGGCGGGCACCACGCCCGCCTGCTGCTCGAGGTACGAGTGGTCGCGCGTGCGCGTGAGCAGCTCGCCGTTGCGCACGACGTACAGGCGCGAGTCGCCGCAGTGCACCCAGGTGGCCGACGTGCCCTGCACCACGCACGCGACCAGCGTGGTGCGCGGCGTGTCGAGCATGCCCTTCTCGCTGGCGTAGCGGATGATCTGGTGGTGCGCGGCCATCAGCGCGAGGGAGAGGAACTCCGACACGTCGTTCACGATGGGGCGCGCTTCCTTCTGGAACAGCGCCGAGACGGTCTGCAGCGCGAGCTGCGCGGCGACTTCGCCCTCCGGGTGGCCGCCCATGCCGTCGGCCAGCACGAACAGGCCCGACTCCCGCGTGTAGCAATAGCCCATGCGGTCTTCGTTCTTCTCGCGGCCCCCGCGGCGGCTGATCTGGAAGACGGAGAACTTCACTTACTTGGCCTTCGCGCCGAACTTGGTGGCGCGCGTCATGGTCTTCTTGGTATCGGACACCATGTTGTCGAACTGCAGGCGCATCTTCTCGCCCACGGACAGCTTGGTGTAGCGGCGTTCGCCCTCGCGGCTCAATTCCTTCTGCAGCGCGAAGACCGATTGCGGGCGCGACAGCGGGTCGAGCGACATGCACCACTCCACCACCTCGATCAGGTTGTCGGAGTAGATGCCGCGCAGGCGGGACAGGGCCAGTGCGAGCCGGTCCTTCTCGAGCCGTTGGGGCGCGTCGTTGGGGGGGTAGCCCTGCATGCAGGCGTAGATGCACGCGCCGATGGCGTAGATGTCGGTCCACGGCCCCATCGACGAATCGCGCCGGTACATCTCGGGCGCGGCGAAACCCGGCGTGTACATGGGCCGGATGAAATTGCCTTCCTTCGACAGCACTTCGCGCGCGGCGCCGAAGTCGATCATCACCGCCTTGTTGTCGTCGCTGATGAAGATGTTGGCCGGCTTGATGTCCAGGTGCAGCATCTTGTGCTGGTGCACGATGCGCAGGCCGCGCAGGATCTCGTCGAAGAGCGAGCGGATGGTCGACTCGCGGAAGACCTTCTGCTTCTTCAGCTCGCGCGCGGTGATGATGAAGTCCTGGAGCGTGGCGCCCTCCAGGTAGTTCATCACCATGTAGACGGTCTCGTTCTCGCGGAAGAAGTTGAGCACGCTCACCACCGAGGCGTGCGAGATCTGCGCGAGCGAGCGGCCTTCCTCGAAGAAGCTCTTGAGGCCCAGGCGGTAGAGGGAGAGTTTTTCGGGCTGCACCTGCGGCAGCAGCTCGCCGGGGGCTCGGTTGGCGAGCGAGGCGGGCAGGTACTCCTTGATCGCGACCTGCTGGCCCTCGTTGTCCACGGCCAGGTACACCACGCCGAAGCCGCCCGCGGACAGCTTGCGGACGATCCGGTAGCCGCCGATCACGGTATCGGGCGGCAGCGGCGCGGGTTTGACCTTCGACATGATCCAGAATGTAGGGTCAGGCGGGGCAACCCGTGATCATCGCAATCCCGCAACGGCCAGAACGGCCCGATACACCCCACCGAAAGACCTCGATGGCAGTTTACAGCATGACCGGCTACGCCAATGCGCAGGCAAGTGCCGCGCCGGCCGAAACGGGCGCCGTTGCAACACGCCTGGGGATCGAGGTCCGCACGGTCAACAGCCGCTTCCTCGACCTCGCTTTCCGCCTGTCCGAGGACCTGCGCCAGTACGAGCCGCAACTGCGCGAACTCGTCGCGGCGCGAGTCAAGCGCGGCAAGGTGGAAGTGCGCGCCCAGCTGGAGTCGACCGGCGGCGACACCGTGCGCGACCCCAGCCCGCGCCTGCTGCAAAGGCTGGCCACGCTGCAGGACAGCGTGCGCTCGTGGATGCCCGACGTGCAGCCGCTGTCGGTGGCCGACGTGCTGCGCCTGTCGGGTTCGGAATCGGCCCCGCCTTCGGACCTGGGCGACCAGGTGCAGGAGCTCGCGAAGCACGCCCTGGACGAACTTTCTGCCGCGCGCGAGCGCGAGGGCGCGCGCCTGGCCGCCATGCTGCTGTCGCACCTGAAGCAGCTGCGCGAACTCGCCAGGCAGGCCAAGCCGCTCGTGCCGCAGCTGGTGGAGCAGCAGCGCCAGCGCTTCCTCGAACGCTGGAAGGAGGCGATGGCCGTCGCCGAGGGCACCACGATCCCCGAAGCGGCGCAAGACCGCGCCCTGTCGGAAGCGACGGCCTTCGCGATCCGCATCGACGTGGCCGAGGAGCTCACGCGCCTGGCCTCGCACATCGAGGAGATCGAAAGCCTGGTCAGGAAGGGCGGCGAGATCGGCAAGCGCCTGGATTTCCTGATCCAGGAGCTGCACCGCGAGGCCAACACGCTGGGCTCGAAGTCGGCCGTGCTGGAGATGACCCGCATCTCGGTGGACATGAAAGTGCTCATCGAGCAGATGCGCGAGCAGGTGCAGAACATCGAATAGCGATAATCCGGCATGGACTACCCGGGGAACCTCTTCGTCGTCGCGGCCCCCAGCGGGGCGGGCAAATCCAGCCTCGTGAAGGCGCTGCTCGAGCTCGATTCGCACGTCCAGCCCTCCGTTTCGCACACCACGCGCCCGCCGCGCGGCCAGGAAAAGCACGGCCGCGAGTACTACTTCGTGAGCGGCCCCGACTTCGACCGCATGGTGCTGGACAGCGCCTTCGTCGAATGGGCCAACGTGCACGGCCACCGCTACGGCACCTCCAAGAAGGCGATCGAGGAGCGCATCGCCCAAGGCGCGGACGTCATCCTGGAGATCGACTTCCAGGGGGCCATGCAGATCAAGCGCATCTTCGAGAACGCCGTGCTGGTGTTCATCCTGCCGCCCAGCTGGGAGGAGCTGCGCTCGCGCCTGGAGCGCCGGGGCGAGGATTCGCCCGAAACCATCGAGCTCAGGCTGGCCAATGCCGCTGACGAAATGCAACAGGCAAGGGAATTCGACTTCGTTATAATCAACGAGTTATTTGAGCGTGCGCTCTTTGACCTCAAAGCGATCGTCCACGCCCAGCGCCTGAAGTTCTCGGCCCAGCGCCGCGCCCGCGCCGAAACGTTCAAGGCCCTCCACATCACCTGACCGGAAAGTTGACATGGCCCGCATCACCGTCGAAGACTGCCTCGATAAGATCCCGAACCGTTTCCAACTGGTGCTGGCCGCGACCTACCGCGCCCGCATGCTGAGCCAGGGCCACGCCCCGAAGATCGAAGCCAAGAACAAGCCGGGCGTCACCGCCCTGCGCGAAGTGGCCGAGGGCAAGGTGGGCCTGGAGATGTTGAAGAAGGTGCCGGGCTGAGCACAGCGAAAGTGGACTTCCCGGCGTAGCCCGGGACTCGCCGCGCAAGCACCCTCTTCAGGGTGCTTTTTTATTGGGCGCGCTACATTAGCGCTGTGACAGCCGTCATTGAATCGTCATCGGGCAAGGGCAAACAAGGTAAAGGCGCCCCCGCGGCGCCCAGCCCAGCCGCTGTCAACGCAGCCGCGGCCAGCTTCGCGGCGCTGACCGCCAAGCTCGATTACCTGGAACCGGCCGACGTCGAGCAGGTCCGCAAGGCCTACCGCTTCGCCGACGAGGCGCACCTGGGCCAGATCCGCGCCAGCGGCGAGCCCTACATCACCCACCCCATCGCCGTCGCCTCGCAGTGCGCGGAATGGAAGCTCGATGCGCAGGCGCTCATGGCGGCGCTGTTGCACGATGCCATCGAGGACTGCGGGGTCTCCAAGTCGGAGCTGATCGAGCGCTTCGGCGCGCCGGTGGCGGACCTGGTGGACGGCCTCACCAAGCTGGACAAGCTGCAGTTCAACACGCGCGAGGAAAGCCAGGCCGAATCCTTCCGCAAGATGCTGCTGGCGATGGCGCGCGACGTGCGCGTCATCCTGATCAAGCTGGCCGACCGCACGCACAACATGCGCACGCTGGAAGACGTGCCGCGCGAGAAGTGGGCGCGCATCTCTTCCGAGACGCTGGACATCTACGCGCCGATCGCGCACCGCCTGGGCCTGAACGCGACGTACCGCGAGCTGCAGGAGCTCGCCTTCCGCTACCTGCAGCCGTGGCGGCACGCGATCCTCTCGAAGGCCGTGTCGAAGGCCCGCAGCCGCCGGCGCGACCTGATCCAGAAGGTGCAGAAGGAAGTCGAGAACGACCTGCACGCCGCCGGCCTGAAGGTGGAGATCGGGGGGCGCGAAAAGACGCTGTACTCCATCTACCGCAAGATGGAGGAAAAGCACCTGAGCTTCGCGCAGGTGACGGACATCTACGGCTTCCGCGTGATCGTGCCGACGGTGCTGGATTGCTACAAGGCGCTGGGTGTGCTGCACCAGATGTACAAGCCGGTGCCGGGCAAGTTCAAGGACCACATCGCGATCCCCAAGGTCAACGGCTACCAGTCGCTGCACACCACGGTGGTGGGCCCCTCGGGCGTGAACGTCGAGTTCCAGATGCGTACGCACCCGATGCACGTCGTCGCCGAATCGGGCGTGGCCGCGCACTGGCTGTACAAGGCCGACGAGATCGAGACCGACGCCAGCGACCGCCTGGGCACGAAGTGGCTCCAATCGCTGCTGGACATCCAGCACGAGACGCGCGACGCCGCCGAGTTCTGGGACCACGTCAAGATCGACCTCTTCCCCGACGCCGTCTACGTCTTCACGCCCAAGAGCCAGATCATGGCCATGCCGCGCGGCGCGACGGTGGTCGATTTCGCCTATGCGATCCACAGCGACATCGGCGACCGCACGGTGGCCGCGCGCATCAACAACGTGCAGGTGCCGCTGCGCACCGAGCTGAAGAACGGCGACGTGGTCGAGGTGGTGACGGCGCCGGTGTCCACGCCGAATCCCGCGTGGCTTGGTTTCGTGCGCACGGGCCGCGCCCGCTCCAAGATCCGCCACCACCTCAAGTCGATGGCGCAGGCGGAGTCGAAGGAGCTGGGCGAAAAACTCCTCACGCAGGCCGTTCGCGCCGAAGGCCTGGAGAAGCTCCCGCCCGACGACGAGGCCTACCACCCCATCTACGAGAAGCTCCTGCGTTTCACGGGCAACCGCACGCGCGACGAGCTGCTCACCGACGTCGGCCTGGGCAAGCGCATCGCCACCATCGTCGCCAAGCGCCTCGTCACGATGCTGGGCGAGATGGGGCAGAAGCCCAACGCGCTGTTGATCACGCGGGAGCGCTACACGGCGCACGAGAACGTGTCGCAGGGCGAGGTGACGCTGGACGGCAGCGAAAACGCCTCGGTGCAGTTCGCCACCTGCTGCCGCCCCGTGCCCGGCGACAAGATCGTCGGCTACCTCGGGCGCGGCGAAGGCCTGGTCGTGCATTGCGACGACTGCGCCGTGGCCAAGCGGCTGCAGCACAAGGATGCCGAGCGCTTCATCGGCGTCGAGTGGGCCGACGAGCCGGTGCGCCCGTTCGAAACCAACCTGCTCGTCACCGTCGCCAATGGCAAGGGCGTGCTCGCGCGCGTCGCAGCGGCACTGGCCAGCGCCGAAGCCGACATCACGCACGTCGACATGGACGAGGAGCGGGCACAGGACGCCACCGACCTGCGCTTCCTCGTCGCCGTGCGCGACAAGGCGCACCTGGAGCAGGTGCTGCGCGTGCTCAAGCGCACGCCGTCCGTCATGAGGGCGTCGCGCGTCAGGCCTGGGCGCTAGCCGCCGGGTATTTCACGTCGAGGATTTCGACCTCGTGCACGCCAGCCGGCGTCACGAGCTTCACCACGTCTCCCACCCGGCACTTCAGCAGCGCCCGCGCGATCGGCGAGATCCAGCTCACCTCGCCGTGCGCGTGGTCGGCCTCGTCGATGCCCTTGATCGTGACCGTGCGCTCCTCGCCGGTCTCGTCGGCGTAGGTCACCGTCGCGCCGAAGAACACCTGGTCGCTGCCGTGGTGCAGCGCGGGGTCGGCGACTTCGGCGATCTCCAGGCGCTTGGTCAGGAAGCGGATGCGGCGGTCGATCTCGCGCAGGCGCTTCTTGCCGTAGATGTAATCGCCGTTCTCGGAGCGGTCGCCGTTGCTCGCGGCCCAGTGCACCACCTCCACCACCTTGGGCCGCTCCTCGTCGATCAGCTGCAGCAGCTCCGCGCGCAGGCGCGCGTAGCCCTGCGGCGTGATGTAGTTTTTCGTGCCCGCGGGAATCTCCGGCAACGCGCCGTCTTCGTCCTCGTCGCCGTCGGTTTCCTTCGTGAACGCCTTGTTCATGCGCGAAGGATATTCCAACGGCCCGGTCCTACAGTCGGATGGCAACAATCCTACGGATCGCCGCCTGTGCCTGAGGCACGATTCGCGCAGTACATGGCAGTCGCTACACCCACCTCCGCGGCGGAGACCCGCGATCCCGAACCCCCGTTGGCCGCCCCCGGCAAGCGATCGCGCGCGGGCGCCGAAGCCGCGCGCTACGGTGTGCTGCGCCGCCTGGGCCCCGCGCTCAAGCACGACATGGTGGTGAACCTGCAGGCCATCGCGATGATGGCCGAGGTGATGAACGCCAAGCTCGACCGCGGCTCGCCGGACCCCGCCGAATTCCACGCCAGCATCGCCAAGCTCAACCGCATCGCGCGCGACGCCGTTGCCAATTGCCTGCAGGTCGCCGCGTGGCTGGTGCCGGGCGAAGACGAAGGCATCAAGCTGGCCGACGGCGTGAACGAGTGCGTGGCGCTGCTCGCCAGCAACTTCAACTTCCGCGGCTTCCTCGTCGAGGTGGACTGCCCCGAGACCGGTTTCCAGGTCTCGCGCGTCGCGCTGCGCAACCTGCTGATCGCGTCGCTCATCACGCTGACCGACGCCGCCTCGGGCCCGTCGCGCGTCGAAGTGAAGGCCGAAGTCGACGGCCCGACGGCCCAGGTGTCGGTGCGCATCACGCCGCGCGAAGACGAGTTCGAAGGCCTGCCTTACGAAGCCAGCTACCGCCAGCTCGACTGGGCCGACGTGCAGGCCCTGGCGCTGGCCGAAGGCGTGGACCTGGTGCGCGGCGACGACCACATCGCGCTGCGGCTGCCGCGGCACCTGGCGACGGCGCCGCTGCAGATCGCGCCGCACTGACCCCGGCTACCCCTTCCCCGCATCGATGAAGGCCTCGAGCTCGTCGATGCGCAGCGGCTTGCAGAACAGGAAGCCCTGGTACTCGTAGCAGCCCTCGTTCGCCAGGAAGGCCCGCTGCTCCTCCGTCTCCACGCCCTCCGCCACCACACCGAGCCCCAGGCTGCGCGCCAGGTGGATGATGGTCCGCGCGATCGCCGCGTCATTGGCGTCGGTGAGGATGTCGCGCACGAACTCCTTGTCGATCTTCAATTGGTCCAGCGGCAGGCGCTTGAGGTACGACAGCGACGAATAGCCCATCCCGAAGTCGTCGAGCGACAGCGACACGCCCATCTCCTTCAGGCTCGCCATCTTGGCGGTCGTGACCTCGATGCCTTCGGCCAGCAGGCTTTCGGTGAGCTCCAGCTTGAGCTTGTGCGGCTCGATCTTCCAGTCGCGGATGGCGTGCATCACCTGGTCGACGAAGTCCGGGTCGCGGAACTGCCGCACGCTCACGTTCACCGCGATCGACAGGTGCTCGCGGCCCGGCTGCTTCTCCCACTTGGCCAGCTGCGCACAGGCCTGCTCGATCACCCAGCGGCCGATGGGCACGATGAGCGACGTCTCCTCCGCGGTCGGGATGAACTCCGCCGGCGGGACCATGTCGCGCTGCGGGTGCTTCCAGCGCAGCAGCGCCTCCACGCCCGTCATGCGGCCGTCGGCGCCCACCTGCGGCTGGTAGTCGATGAGGAACTGGCCTTCGCGCCACGCCTGCCGCAGGTCCGTGGCCATCGCGGCGTTCGCGGTGGCGGTGGCCTGCATCTCGGGATCGAAGAAGCGCACGGCGTTGCGGCCGGCGGCCTTGGCCTGGTACATCGCCAGGTCCGCCTGCTTGAGCAGCTCGCTCACCGTCCACGGCGTCTTGCCGAAGAGCGTGACGCCGATGCTGCAGGTGGAGTGGTGCAGGTAGCCGGAGAGCTGGTAGGGCTCGCCCAGCTTCTGCAGGATGCGCTCGCTCACGGCGCGCGCACCGGCCGTGGGCTCGAAGGGCTTCTGCCCGGTGTGCTGCAGCAGGATCACGAATTCGTCGCCGCCCAGGCGCGCGACCGTGTCGCCGCGCGCCACGCACGAACGCAAGCGCTCGGCCACCTGTTGCAGCAGCTGGTCGCCCTTCTGGTGGCCCAGCGTGTCGTTGAGCACCTTGAAGTTGTCCAGGTCGATGAACATCAGCGCGCCTTCGCGCGGCTTGTCGCCTTCGGACAGCGCGCGGTGCAGGCGGTCGAGCAGCAGCTGGCGGTTGGGCAGGCGCGTGAGCGGGTCGTAGAACGCCAGGTACTGGATCTTCTCCTCGGCCGTCTTGCGCTCGGTGATGTCGCGGCCCACCGCGACCCAGTGCGTCAGCTTGCGCTGCTCGTCCCACACGGGCGAGACCTCCAGGTCGACCCAGAAGGCCTCGCCGCTCTTCTTGTAATTGATGAGGTCGACGCGCGCGGGCTGCCACTGCTCCATCGCCTGGCGGATCTTGTCGAGCTCGCTGCGCTGCGTGCCGGGCCCTTGCAGCAGGCGCGGCGTGCGCCCCATCACCTCTTCCGGCGTGTAGCCCGTGCGGCGCTCGAAGGCCTCGTTGACGAACACGATGCGCGGGCCCGGCTCGGAGAACGGTCCCGCCTCCGTGATGATCACCAGGTCGTTCAGGCGCGCGATGCTGCCTTCCAGCAGCCGCAGCAGCTCCTGCGACTTGTGGCGCGCCGTCACGTCGCGCAGGTGCACCGCCATGCCGCCGCCGAACGGATAACCGCGCATCTCGATGCGCCCGGACAGCTGGGCATCGAGCTCTTCCGCCTCGAGCTTGTTGCCGGTGGTGAAGCTGCGGCGGAACTGCTCTTCCAGCCGCAGGCGCACCGTCTTCTGGAAGTAGTTCCAGATCGGGCGCCCCAGCAACTCGCGCGCGGGCCGGGCGAGCAGGCGCTCGGCCTGCTCGTTGAGGTAGGTGAAGCGCCCTTGCCGGTCGACGGTGGCGAACGCTTCGCCGCTGCCCATCGCGCCGCCCATGCTCACGGTGTGCCGCATCAGCGTGCCCGCGCGGTAGCCGTGCGGCGCGATCTCCTGCACCGCGCCTTCGACGCGGATCACCTCGCCCGTTTCGTCGCGCACCGGCTGGCCCACCGTGCGCACCCACGCGCGCCGGCCCTTGAGCGTGACGATCTGCATCTCCTCGTCGAACGGCGTGCCCGTGCTCGCGCAGCTTTCCACCAGCGCGTTGATCTTCTCGCGCCACTCGGGCGCGTAGAAGCCGAAGGGGTCGTCGCGCGGGGGCGTGAAGCCCGCGGGCGCATCGTGGATGGCGGCGAGCTGCTCGGACCACGCGATGTCGCCGGTCTGCGGATCGAGCGCCCACGCGCCGACGAACGCCGTGCGCTCCATGAGCGCGAGCAGGCTGTCCGCTTCGAGCAGCTTGTCGTTGCCGGTGGTTCGCGTGTCTTGCATGTGCTTCAAACGGTTCCTTGGGGCCCCACGGGGACGGTAGGCTCGGTCCTACCCGCACTCGCGGGCAATTCCGCCGGGCCAGCGCAGAGCCACGCCAGCATCATCAGGGCCCGGGCATCACTTTGCCCCAAGCAGTAGCCGTGCATCTGAAAGCCTTTGTCATCGAGGACAACGCGACCATTCGCGAAAACCTCATCGGGACCCTCGAGGAGCTGACCTGCGTGCAGGTCGCCGGCACGAGCGCGACCGAGGCCGAAGCGATGGCCTGGCTGTCGCAGAACGCCGACGGCTGGGACCTGGTGATCGTCGACCTCTTCCTCAAGCAGGGCAGCGGCATCCACCTGGCCCAGTGCATCAAGCGCACGCGGCCCACGCAGAAGATCGTGGTCTTCTCCAACTACATCAACGCCAGCGTGCGCAAGCGCTGCGCCCAGCTGGGCGTGGACGCGGTGTTCGACAAGTCCACCGAGATCGATTCGCTCGTCGACTACTGCGCGCATCAGTGCTTCCGCATCGCGCAGGCCCAAACGACCGCCGCCTGAGGCCGCGCGCCGTTCATGACCCGGCCGCCTGCACACGGCGGCGCCACACGTACCAGCCGAACGCGGCGACGCCCGCGAGGAACGCCAGCACCAGCGCCCACACCACCCACATGTGTCGCCCGCCCGGGATCGTGGCGCGCCGTTCGCCGACCATGGCCTGGCCCGTGGGGTCCCAGGTGTTGATCTCCGCGCGCAAGCCGGTGGACGAGATCACGGCCACGTTGCCTTGCGACAGCTGGAAGGGCCGCTCGGGCACCGGGCCGTCGCGCGCGATGGTGCGGTACACCGCACCAGCCACGCCGCCTTGCTTCACCACTTCGATCACGCCCGCGCGCTGCAGGCCGCCGACGTCGAGCAGCGGGCGGTCGGAGCCTTGCGCGTACAGGCGCCCCGCTTCGACGCGCACTTCGCTGTCCACGCCTTGCAGCGCGACGTCCAGCGCAAGGAACGGCCCCTTGGGCTGCTGCGGGCCGGTGTCGCCGACCGCGTCGAAGCGCGCGCGGGCGGGCGACAGGCCCGTGCTGGCGGCCAGCGCGATCACGCGCGGCAAGGTGTTGTGCGCGTCCTGCAAATAGGCCACGGGCACCAGCAGGCTGCCGCCGCGGGCGAAGCGCGCGATGAGGCCGCTGAAGTCCGGGCCCGGTTCCACCTTGTCGAGCAACACATGGCTGCTGGCCAGCACGGACACCGGGTAAGGCTCCGGCGATTCGCGGCAGCGATCGCTGGCGGGCTGGCGCACGAAGGAGACGCGGATGGTGTTCTGCGCCGACAGCACGTGGCGCGGGATGGGCGCGATCAAGCGCTCGCGACGCCCGCTCGCGTCGAGCTCGCGCGCCGACAGCAGCACGTCGTTGAGGAACACCGACGCGACCGGCGCGCTGCGCGCGGCGCCCGGCGCGGCGGCGACGTCGATGACCAGCGTCGACGGCAGGCGGCCGTCGCCGGCCAGCGCGCCGATCGGGAAGCCGGCCGTCCAGTCGGCGCGTGACAGCACTTCCAGCGTCGCGGGCTTTGCGCCCAGGTACTTCAGTGACACGGACGACACGTCGCTGCGCGGGTCGTCCGCGGCCGCGACGTTGATCGGCGCCGTGCCCGTGGGCTGCGTGAACAGCGCGGCGGCATCGGGCCCCGCGTCCTGCGCCACCACGATCGCCGGGCGGCCCAGCACGTTGGCCACGCGCACCTGGCCCGATGCCAGCTGGCGGCTCCAGCCGTCGAGCGCGCGCTCGCGCCATTCGTTGAAGGCCTCGATGCCTTCGGGCGGCAATTGCGCCTTCAGGGCATCCAGCGCTTGCGCAAGCACGCCGGCGATCGAGCGGTCGCCGATCACGATGTCGGCCTGCAGCGGCCCGGCGTTACCCAGTGCAATCACGGCGCCGACCTCGGCCAGGTCGCGCAGCTTTCGTTTGCCGGTGGCGCTGGCCTCGGCGAGTGCAGAGAAGGCCGGGACCCGCTTGAGCGCCGGCGGGATGGTGACGTTCGTGAGGTCGACCACGTCGCCCACCGCAGGCACCGTGCGGATGCGCGGGTGCTTGCCCGCGCGCTCCAGCGCGACGCCCACGCGCCACGCGGCGTCGAAGGCCTGCGCCGAGAGCCGGCTGCTCGTCACCAAGATGACCGGCGTGGCCGGCAGTGCGGCCCATGCGGCCGGGAGGTCCTGCACCGTGGCCGCGTCGAAGCGGTACGACAGGCGCGTGGTCGGCTCGATGCGCAGCAGGTTGCCGGGCGTGCGCGTGTCGGTGCAGGTGTTCTCGCGCGTGATCGCGGTGCGCCAGTCGACGTTGAATCGCACGATGCCGGTGGGGCGTGCCGTGCCGTCCACGGCCAGCGTCAGGCTGCCGTCGCCGCGCTCAGCCGCGACGGGCCTCGCCGACGCCGGGAATCCGTCGAGCGACAGGATGAGCGTGGTGCGCCCGCCGTCGGCTCGCACGAAGCTCGCGTCCATCTGCAGCGTGGCGTTGGTGAGCGGCACGTTCGGCGGCACGGGCAGCTGGATTTCGCGCGCCGCGTCGGGATAGCCCAGCACGATGGGCGGCAGGCCGAGATCGGCCAGGCTGACGGAACGCGCGACTGAGGTGTCGCCGCTGAGCTTGCGGAACGCATCGCCCACCGACACGGCTTGCGCCGCCGCGAGCGGCGGCAGCGGTGCGGGGGGTTGCGGTTGCGCCCAGCTCGCGCCAACGAGGAGTGCGCACGCAGCGGCGAGGCGTCGGTCAGGCATGGGAAGCTCCGTGGTCCTGCTCAGGCACCCAGCGTCGCTCGCGAAGCTCGGCCGGTGTGTTTCAATCCCGGTCCCAATTTAGGAGTTGTAACCGCTGCGGCTCGCCAGTGAAGCCGCCGAGGCCGCGTAGGAACGTGCCTACTCCCCAACCGTAGCGGGCTGCTGCCTGCGCGACAGTAGGTCGCGGCAAGGACAGCCGCGCATTGCGCGCGGCCGTAGATTGGTTACATGAATCCCGCCGAACACCTCGCCCGCCTCCAGTCGCTCAACCAGACGGCCGCATTCAACCGCTGGTGCGGGCTGGAAGTGGTCTCCGTCGAAGAAGGCCGCGCCACCATCGCGATGCCCTGGCGCGAGGAATTCGGCCAGTACGCCGGCTTCGCGCACGCCGGCATCGTCGGCGGCTTCATCGACACGGCCTGCGGCTACGCGGCCACGACCGTCTCGGGCCCGGTGCTGGCGTCGCACTACGCCATCAACTGCGTGCGGCCCGCGGTGGGCCGCCGCTTCATCGCGCGGGCGCGCGTGGTCAAGGCCGGCCGCTCGCAGGTGTTCACCGCCTGCGAGATGTTCGGGGAAACCGACAAGGGCGAGGTGCTGGTGGCGACGGGCGAGGTGCTGCTCGTGCCCGTCGCCGCGAACGCCGCCTAGACGTCGAACTTCACGCCCTGCGCCAGCGGCAGCGCGCTGGAGTAATTGACCGTGTTGGTCGTGCGGCGCATGTAGGCCTTCCACGAATCGGAGCCCGATTCGCGCCCGCCCCCGGTTTCCTTCTCGCCGCCGAAGGCGCCGCCGATCTCGGCGCCCGAGGTGCCGATGTTGACGTTGGCGATGCCGCAGTCGGAGCCCGACGCCGACATGAAGCGCTCGGCTTCGCGCACGTCGTTGGTGAAGATCGCCGACGACAGGCCTTGCGGCACCGCGTTCTGCAGCGCGATGGCCTCGTCCAGCTCGCGGTACTTCAGCGCGTACAGGATGGGCGCGAAGGTCTCTTCCAGCACCACGCCGGACTGCGACGCCATCCGGGCCAGCGCGGGTGCGACGTAGAAGGCGTCGGGCCACTGCGCCTGCAGCACGCGCTCGCCGCCCGTGACCTGGCCGCCCTGCTCGCGCGCCTTGGCCAGCGCCGCCTGCATGCCGTCGAAGGCGTGCCGGTCGATCAGCGGGCCGATGAGCGTGCCGTTCTCCAGCGGGTCGCCGATGCGCAACTGGCCGCGCGTGCGCTCCAGGCGCTGCACCAGTTCGTCGTGGATGCTCTCGTGGACGATCACGCGCCGCGTGGTCGTGCAGCGCTGGCCCGCCGTGCCGTAGGCGCCGAACAGGATGCCGCGCGTGGCGAGCTCCAGGTCCGCCGTGGGCGCGACGATGATGGCGTTGTTGCCGCCGAGTTCCAGCAGGCAGCGGCCGAAGCGCTGCGCCACGCGCGGGCCGACGGCGCGGCCCATGCGCGTCGAGCCCGTCGCCGAGACGAGCGCAACCTTCGGGTGGTCCACCAGTGCTTCACCGACCGGCGCGCGGCCGTTGACGACATGCGACAGCGCGAGCTTCGGGGTGCCTTGCTGCTTCGAGAAGGCGTCCAGCGCGCGCTCGAACAGCGCCTGCGTCGCCAGCGCCGTCAGCGGTGTCTTCTCCGACGGCTTCCACACCACCGTGTTGCCGCACACCAGCGCCAGCGCGGCGTTCCACGCCCACACCGCCACCGGGAAATTGAACGCGGAGATCACGCCGACGACCCCCAGCGGGTGCCACTGCTCCATCATGCGGTGGCCGGGGCGCTCGCTGGCGATGGTCAGGCCGTAGAGCTGGCGTGACAGGCCGACGGCGAAGTCGCAGATGTCGATCATCTCCTGCACTTCGCCCTCGCCCTCGCTGGCGATCTTGCCGGCCTCCACCGAAACCAGGCGCGCCAGCTCCGACTTGTGCCGGCGCAGCTCCTCGCCGAACAGGCGCACGAGCTCGCCGCGCTTGGGCGCGGGCACGTTGCGCCAGGCCAGGAAGGCCTCGTGCGCGCGCTCGACGGCCTTGCCGACTTCCGCGGGCGAGGCTTCGCGCACGTTGCCGATGGCGGAGCCATCGATGGGCGAGCGCACGGCCAGCGTGCCGTCGGCGGTTTGCGACGTCGGCATGCCCAGTGCGGCGAGCGATTTGGCGGCGAGTGTCATGGTGCTTTCCTTCTCAGCAGATCGATTCGACCTGCCGCGATTTTGCATAAGCCTTGCCGAAGCGGTTGGCCAGGAAGTCCGGCAGCTTCACCTGCTCCTGCGCGATGAAGCCGCGCTGGGGCAGCTTGTCGTGGCAGAACAGGTCCACGGCGGCGCAGATGCCGGCAGCCGTCGTGATCTGGATGGCCGACAGCTGCTGGTCGCCGCTCCGCTCGGCGAAGATCTTGCGCGCGAACACTTCCTGCACCAGCGTGCCGCCCTTCATGCCGGAGACGGTGACGAAGACCAGCACCACGTCCTGCATCGTGGCCGGCATCGACTTGCGCATGATGTCCTTCAGCTGGTTCTGGTCGCGGTGCAATTGCAGGTCGCGCAGCAGGAACATCATCAGGTCGCGGTGGCCGGGGTAGCGCACGGTCTTGTAGTCCAGGTCGCGCACGCGGCCCTTGAGCGTCTCGCACAGCGTGCCCAGGCCGCCCGAGGTGTTGAAGGCCTCGTACTCGATGCCGTCCAGCGAGAAATGCTCCAGGCCCTCCAGCGGCAGCGCGTTGATCGTCTCGCCGTCGTGGATGGCTTCGCAGGGGTGGCAGTACTCGTTGATGAGGCCGTCCACGCTCCAGGTCAGGTTGTACTTCAGCGCGTTCGTCGGGAACTCCGGCAGCGCGCCCACGCGCATCTTCACCTCGTGCAGCGAGTCGAACGATTGCGTGAGGTGGTGCGCCACGATGCCGATGAAGCCGGGCGCCAGTCCGCACTGGGGCATGAACGCGGTCTTCGCGTCGGCGGCGATCTTCTGGATTTCCTTGGTGGCCGCCACATCCTCGGTCAGGTCGAAGTAGTGCAGGCCGGCGTCGCGCGCCATGCGGGCGGCGGGGATCGCCAGGTGGTAAGGCAGCGCGTTGACCATGATGTCCTGGCCCTTCAGGGCCGGGGCGATGGTGTCGATCTCGCCCACGACGGTGTGGGTGCCGACGCCCTGGGCGTGCAGCTTCGCGAGCGCCGCCGGGTTCTGGTCGAACACGGTGACGCGGTAGTCGCCGCTGTCGTGCAGCAGGCGGGCGATGGTCTGGCCGATGTGGCCGGCGCCGAGGAGGGCAACGTTGCGCATGGTCGTTCTTCCTATGGATTTGCTGCAACGATTCTAGGAAGCGGTGCTGACGATTGGTAGGGCAAGTTCGTCCGAATGCGTGCCTGTTTCGCCGTTTCGTCATAGAATTTCGACGAAACCGCCATGGCCACGCGCAAACGCACCCCCGAGAAGCAGCCCATCCCCCTGGCCGCGCCCAAGGATTCGCTGGACCGCGAGCTGATCGCGCTGCTGCAGGCCAACGCCCGCGAGAGCGTGGCGAACCTGGGACGCAAGCTGGGTGTGGCGCGCACCACCGTGCTCGCGCGGCTGGCGCGCCTGGAGGCCACCAGCGTGATCGTCGGCTACACCGTGCGGCTGGGCAGCGAAGCCGCCGAACAGGGCGTGCAGGCCTACGTGGGCATCTCGATCAACCCCAAGATGCAGCGCGACGTGATCCGCCGCCTCACGCGCCTGCCCGAGCTGCGCCAGCTGGCCTCGGTCAGCGGCGAGTTCGACTACATGGCGCTGCTGCGCGCACCCACCACCATGCGGCTGGACGCGCTGCTGGACGAAATCGGCGAGATGGAAGGCGTGCTGCGCACCACCACCTCGGTGGTGCTGGCCTTGCGCGTAGACCGCAACGCCTAGAGTCGTCGCCTGCGGGACGCGCCGGTACCAAGGCGCTGCTACATTGCGCACTTTTGTTTTCGGGAAGGCCGATGCTGCGCACGCTGCTCCAATCCAAGATCCACCGCGTCACGGTGACGCAGTGCGAGCTGCACTACGAAGGCTCCTGCGCCATCGACGAGGACCTGCTCGACGCGGCGGGCATCGCCGAGAACGAGCAGGTGCACATCTGGAACATCGCCAACGGCGAGCGCTTCGTCACTTACGCGATCAAGGGACGGCGCGGCAGCGGGATGGTGTCGGTGAACGGCTCGGCCGCGCGGCGCGCCGCCGTCGGCGACCTGGTCATCATCGCGGCCTTCGCGCAGGTGCCTGCGGAAGCCGTCGCCGGCTTCAAGCCCAAGCTGGTGTTCGTCGACGAGGCGAACCGCCAGGTCGGCCAGCGCGACTTCGTGCCGGTGCAGGCATGACGCGCTGGACCATTGCGCAGGTGGAGGCGCTGTACGCGCTGCCCTTCGCCGAGCTCCTGCACCGCGCGCAGGCCGTGCACCGCGAGAACTTCGACCCGTCGCTGGTCGAGCTCGCCACCTTGCTGTCGGTGAAGACCGGCGGCTGCCCCGAGGACTGCGCCTACTGCCCGCAGGCCGCGCGCTACGACACCGGCGTCGAGGCGACGCGCCTGATGGAGCCGCACGAGGTGCGCACCGCCGCGCAGCGCGCGAAGGACGCCGGCGCCACGCGCTTCTGCATGGGCGCGGCCTGGCGCTCGCCCAAGGACCGCGACATCGAGAAGGTGGCCGAGCTGGTCGCCGAAGTGAAGGCCCTGGGCCTGGAGACCTGCGCCACGCTGGGCATGCTGGACGAAGGCCACGCCGAGACGCTGCAAGCCGCCGGCCTGGACTACTACAACCACAACCTGGACAGCGCGCCCGAGTTCTACGGCGAGATCATCACCACGCGCGACTACCAGGACCGCCTGGACACGCTGGAGCACGTGCGCGGCGCGGGCGTGAAGGTGTGCTGCGGCGGCATCGTCGGCATGGGCGAGTCGCGCCGGCAGCGCGCGGCGCTCATCGCGCAGCTGGCCAACCTCGACCCCTATCCGGAATCGGTGCCGATCAACCACCTGGTGCGCGTGAAAGGCACGCCGCTGGCCGACGAGCCGCCGCTGGACCCCTTCGAGTTCGTGCGCACCATCGCAGTTGCACGCATCACGATGCCGCGCGCGCGGGTGCGGCTGTCGGCCGGGCGCCAGCAGATGGGCGAAGCGGTGCAGGCCTTGTGCTTCCAGGCGGGCGCCAACTCGATCTTCTATGGCGACAAGCTGCTGACCACCGGCAACCCCGACACCGCCGCCGACCTCGAGCTCCTGCAACGGCTCGGCCTGAAAGCCGGCCAGCCGCAGCCGCTGCCCGCATGAGCGAGCGCAAGCCCGTCACCTTGCACCGCTTGCGCGAGATGCACGCGGCCGGCGAGAAGGTCGCGATGCTCACCTGCTACGACGCGACCTTCGCGCGCGTGCTGGACGAGGCCGGTGTCGACTGCCTGCTGGTGGGCGACTCGCTGGGCATGGTCCTGCAGGGCGAGCGCGGCACCACGCCGGTGACGCTGGAGCACATGGCGTACCACACGCGCTGCGTCGCGCAGGGCAACCGCACCGCCTGGGTCATCGGCGACCTGCCCTTCGGCAGCTACCAGGAGTCGCGCGAGCAGGCGCTGCGCAGCGCCGCCGTCCTCGTTCAGGCCGGCGCGCACATGGTCAAGCTCGAAGGCGGCGGATGGACGGCGGACACCGTGCGCTTCCTCGTCGACCGCGGCATCCCCGTGTGCGCGCACCTCGGGCTCACACCGCAGTCGGTGCATGCGCTGGGCGGCTGGCGCGTGCAGGGCCGCGGCGACGTGGCGGCGGCGCAGCTGCTGGCGCACGCGAAAGAGCTCGCAGATGCGGGCGCCGCGATGCTCGTCCTCGAACTCGTCCCGGCGGCCCTCGCCGCCGAAGTGACGCGCGCGCTGCCCGTCCCCATCATCGGCATCGGCGCGGGGCCCCAGTGCGGCGGCCAGGTGCTGGTGCTGCACGACCTGCTGGGGCTGCACCCCGGCAAGCCGCCGCGCTTCGTGCGCGACTTCAGCGACGGCAGCACGGGCATCGCGCATGCCGTGCGCCGCTACGTCGACGCCGTGAAGAACGGCACCTTTCCCGACCCGCACCTGCACTGCCACTGACCATGCAAGTCGTCCACACCGTCGCCGAACTGCGCGCCACGCTGCAAGCCGCGCGCAAGCCCGCCTTCGTGCCCACCATGGGCAACCTGCACGAGGGCCATCTGGCGCTGGTGCACCGCGCGCGCGAACTCGGCGACGTGGCCGTCGCCAGCATCTTCGTCAACCGCCTGCAGTTCCTGCCGCACGAGGACTTCGACAGCTACCCGCGCACGTTCGAGGGCGATTGCGCGAAGCTGCGCACGGCCGGCTGCGACATCGTCTTCGCGCCGGGCGAGCGCGAGCTTTACCCCGAGCCGCAAACCTACAAGGTGCAGCCGCCGGCGCCCATCGGTGACATCCTCGAAGGCGAGTTCCGCCCCGGCTTCTTCACCGGCGTGTGCACGGTGGTGATGAAGCTGTTCGCCTGCGTGCAGCCGCGCGTCGCCGTGTTCGGCAAGAAGGACTACCAGCAGCTGATGGTGATCCGCGGCATGGTGCGGCAGTTCGCGCTGCCGATCGAGATCGTGGCGGGTGAGACGCAACGCGCAGGCGACGGCCTGGCGCTGTCGTCGCGCAATGGGTACCTGTCGGCGGGCGAGCGCGAGGAGGCGGTGCAGCTGTCGCTTGCGCTGAAGGCCTTGGCCGAACGAGTTCGGTCAGGCGTGGACCGCGCGGTAGCAGAGGCTGATGCGACGACTTCACTCGCGCGGCGCGGGTGGCAGCCTGACTACCTCACCGTGCGCCGTCGCGCCGACTTGCAGGCCCCGGCCGAGGGCGACACGTTGGTGGCGCTCGGCGCGGCGCGCCTGGGCACCACGCGCCTCATCGACAACCTGGAGTTCTGACGCGGCAAACGGAAAGGGCCCGCATCTTTCGACGCAGGCCCTTCGATTTGGCGCGGCTGGCAGGATTCGAACCCACGACCCCTTGGTTCGTAGCCAAGTACTCTATCCAACTGAGCTACAGCCGCTGAGCCGGTGAGTATACCAGCAGCCGCCCGGCCCCTTGCGGGGCGGGCGGGTGCGGAGGGTCAGGACACCAGCAGGAAGTCGTTGCCGAACGAGTCGGGGTGCGTGTCGGTGCCGATCACCGCCACCAGCACCGCGGCGTCGCCGCCGATACCGTCGGCGTCGTACAGCAACTGGCCGCTGGTGTTGTCGTACAGCAGGTTGTCGCTCAAGGTCACGCGCGTTCCCGCCGCGCCCAGGGCCGCGAACACGCCGGCCTTCAGCGCGATCGTGTCGCCGGCCTGGAAGTCCACGATCACGTCGAACTCGCTCGAGTCGGAAGCGATCGTGTCCAGCACGAAGCGGTCGTTGCCCGAGCCGCCGGTCAGCGTGTCGATGCCGGCGCCGCCGGTGATCGTGTCGCTGCCTTCGCGCCCGTCGATGACGTCGTTGCCCGCGCCGCCGGCCAGCTTGTCGCCGCCCAGGTAGCCCGTGATGGTGTCGTCGCCGCTGGTGGGCACGAGCACCTTCGCGCGGATCGTCGTGGCGTTCCACACCGTCGAGCCCGACGTGAACGCGATGCGCTCGATGGTCGGCACGCCGTTGGCGAAGTAGTCCTCGACGGTCACCGTGTTGCCCGGGCCCTGGATGGTGAGGACCAGGTCGTCGCCCACGCGCGCGGCCAGCACGTTGGCCGCCGCCACGCCATTGAGGTTCAGCACGTCGTTGTCGCCCGTCAGCGGCGCGTCGCCGTCGCTCACCACGTAGACCGGGCCGATGCCGCTGGACAGCTGGTCCGGCGACAGGGCCGGCATGCTTTCGCGGATGGTGTCGTTGCCCGACGTGGCGCCGAACTGGTAGGTGTCGGAGCCCGCGCCGCCCGTCAGCAGGTCGTCGCCGGTGCCGCCGTCGAGCGTGTCGTTGCCCGCGCCGCCCACCAGCGTGTCCTCGCCGCCGCCGCCGTTGGCCACGTCGTTGCCCGCGCCGGCGAACACGATGTCGGCGCCGCCGTCGGCGTTGACCGTGTCGTTGCCGCCGCCCGCGTACATCCAGTCGCCGCCGGAGCTGCCCGCCATGTTGTTGGCGGTGTTGTAACCCACGAAGATGTTCTCGCCGTTGCCGGTGAGCATCGCGGCGTTCGCGATCTGCGAGGCCGTGAACGTGGTGTTGGTGGCTGCGATCACGACCTGGTCGATGGTGCCCGCCGCGATCGCGTCGTTGGCAAAGAAGCCCAGCACCACCACCTGGTCCACCTCCTCCTCGTCCTGCGCGATGTTGATCACGAGGTCGTCGAAGCTGTGGTAGCCGCGCGTGAACGTGACGTCGTCGGCGGTCAGCCCGCCCTGCGTCAGGCGCACCGCGTCGATGTCGGCCGCGACGGTGTCGTTCTGCGAGATGAAGTCGGTGCCGTCGCCCTTGCCCCATGCGTAGACGTCGCTGCCGTCGCCGCCGTCGAGCAGGTCGCTGTCGGCGCCGCCCACCAGGCTGTCGTTGCCGACGCCGCCGAACAGCGTGTCGTCGCCCGCCAGGCCGGTCACCGTGTCGTTGCCCACGCCGCCATCCAGCGTGTCGGCATCGGCCGTGCCCACGAGCGCGTCCGCGCCGATGGAGCCCACCTGCGCCACCACGGTGGCGTAGTCGAACGTGCCGTCGTCGAACTTCACGAACTCGATGCCGGACGCCGTCACCGTCACGCCGCTCTTGACGAACACCGTGGTGGTCGCCGTCGGGCGCGTGATGACGTAGTCGGTCTGCACGCCGGCCAGCACCAGCACGTCGCCGGTGCCCAGGCCGCCGTCGACGGAGTCGGTGCCGCCGTTGCCGAAGATCGTGTCGTTGCCGTCGCCGCCCAGCAGCGTGTTCTTGGCGCCGTTGCCGGTGATGGTGTTCGCGAGCACGTTGCCCGTGACGTTCACGCCGTCCGTACCCGTGACGATCGTGGCGTTGTCCACGCCCCCCAGCATCAGGTAGGTCGCGGCCCCGGTGTACGCGACGCGGACCAGGTCGGTGCCGGACGAGCCCGCGATCGACTCGTTGACGATGTCGGTGGTGACGTTGACCGTGTAGGTGTCGTCGCCCGCGCCGCCGAACATCGAGTCGTTGCCCAGGCCACCGTCGATCGTGTCGTTGCCGGCGCCGCCGGTCAGCGAGTTGCCGGCGCCGTTGCCGGTGAGCACGTTGTCGAGCGCGTTGCCGACGATGCCGACGGCGAGCGTGCCCGTGCTGGTGACGGTCGCGTTCTCCACCCATGCGGCGTTGGTGCCCATGTTGTAGATGCCCGCTGCCGTGAAGCCCACGTTGACCGAATCCGTGCCGCCGACCGAGTCTTCGGAGATCATGTCGCCGGCCACGTTGACGACGTAGAGGTCGTTGCCCGCACCGCCGATGAGGCTGTCGACGTCGGCACCCCCGATCAGCGTGTCGTTGCCTTCGAGGCCGCGGATCGTGTCGTTGCCGGCCAGGCCGTCGATCAGGTCGTCCTCTTCCGTGCCGACCAGCGCGTCGGGCAGGGGCGAGGGGTTGTTGCCCCACAGGTCCGACATCGTCTTGACCGTGTCGTCCGCGAAGCGCACCGACTCGATGCCCCGCAGGATGACGATCTCGCCCGTCACCGTGTTGGTGATGCGGGTGTCGGTTGCCGTGGCGCGCACCGCCACGTAGTTGCCCGACCACGCAGCCAGCATCTGCGCGACGTCTTCGCCGGCGCCGCCGTCGAGCGTGTCGCCCAGGCCCGTGGCCGTGCCGCCGGCGAGCGTGTCGTTGCCGAGCCCGCCATTGAGGATGTTGATGGCGGCGTTGCCGGTGATGCGGTTGTCGAGCTCGTTGCCCGTGACGGTCACGGCAAAGCCGTTGCCGATGAACGCGTTCTCGACGCCCGCCGTCAGGGTGTAGGTGCCCGCAGCCGCGAACATGAACTTGACGGTGTCGGAGCCGCTGCCGCCCAGCGTCTCGTTGACGACGTCGGAGGCGACGTTGAGCACGTAGGTGTCGTCGCCCGCGCCGCCCACCAGGATGTCGTTGCCCAGCCCGCCGTCCAGGGTGTCGTTGCCGAGCCCGCCGGTGAGGGTGTTGATCGCGCCGTTGCCCGTGAGGACGTTGTTCAGGTCGTTGCCGGTGATGTTCACCACGGCGGTCCCGATGCTCGTGACCGCGGCGTTCTCCACGTTGGCCGCATTGGTGGCCATGTTGAAGGTGCCCGCCGTCGCAAACGCGACGTTGACCTGGTCGGCCGAGCCTTCCCCGTCGACCTCGACGACCTGGTCGGCCGCGACGTCCACGCTGAAGGTGTCGTCGCCCTGGCCGCCGACCATCGTGTCGTTGCCGCCGCCGCCGATGATCGTGTCGTTGCCGCCCAGGCCGGTGAGCGAGTCGTTGCCCAGCTTGCCGTCGATGAGGTCGGGGCCTTCGGAGCCGGTGAAGGTGTCGTTGAAATCGCTCAGCGAGTTGCCCAGCACCTGCGCCAGCGAGCGCGGGCCGTCGGCGAACTCGAAGTTCTCGACGCTGCGCACCGTCACGCTCTCGCCGGTGATGCCGTTGACCAGCAGGAGGTCGGTCGCGTTCGGGCGGGTGATCGTGTAGGCCGCGAAGTTGCCCATCAGGATCGCGGTGTCGCTGCCGATGCCGCCGTCGACGGTGTCGACGCCGGTACCCGCGACGACGGTGTCGTCGCCGTCGCCCGCGGCGACCGAGTCGTTGCCGCCCAGGCCCCAGATGAAGTTCTGGCCGGCGCTGCCGGTGATCGTGTCGTTGAACTGGCTGCCGCGCACGTCCTCGATGCCCGAGAGCGTGTCCGCATTGCCCCAGCCGTCGGCGATGACCGCGCCCGTCTGCAGGTTGACGTTGGCGCCTGCCGTGGACGTGAGGTAGTCCACGCGGTCCACGCCGGCGCCGCCGTTGATCACGTCGTTCCCGGCGCGGCCTTCGAACGATTCGTAGTCCCCCGCGCCGCCGGTGATCGTGTCGGCGAAGTTGGAGCCGCGGATGTCCTCGATGCCCTGCAGCGTGTCGTTGCCGCCGAGGCCGTCGATGGCCGAGTTGGTCGACAGGTTGACGTTGATGCCGTTGACCGACGTCGCGTAGTCGGCGCGGTCCCAGCCCTGGCCGCCGTCCATGAAGTCGTTGCCGCCGTTGCCGCGGAACACCTCGATCAGCCCGTCGTCCAGCTCCACGCCGTTGTCGGGGTTGCCGCCCAGCAGCGTGTCGTTGAAGTCCGAGCCCTGCACGGCCTCGATGTGCACCAGGGTGTCGAAGCCCACCGCCCCCGGCAGCGTGGCCTTGCCTTCGGCGAGGTCCACCTTCACGCCCGCCTGGAACGAGGTGTAGCGCGCCCAGTCGAAGCCGCCGCGGCCGTCGATCAGGTTGTTGCCCGCGCGGCCTTCGAAGGTTTCCGAGATGCCGTCCGCGCGCGCGCTGCCGTACAGCGAGTCGTCGAAGTCGGAGCCGCGCGCCTGGTTGAAGTTCTTCAGCAGGTCCTCGCCGGCCGCGCCGGTCGCGTGCTGCCAGCCGTCGCCGTCCGCCTGCAGGTCCACCGTCACGCCGCCCGTGGCGAACTGGTAGTTGATGCGGTTCGAGTTGAGGGCGCCCAGCTTGTCGGTGATGGCGCCGCCGTCGATCGTGTCGTCGCCGTCCAGGCCTTCGAACATCTCGAAGGTGAGCGCGGTGCTGCCGGTGATGCTGTCGTCGTGTTGCGAGCCGATGATGAACGGCACGTTCTTGACGACGTCGGTGCCGCCCATGCCGTCGGTCACCGTGCCCTGGCCCACGCTGCCGTCGCCCGTGATGCCCGTGAGGTTCATCACGATGCCGCCGGTCGAGTCCTCGTAGCTGACCGTGTTGCCGTCGTTGTAGTTGATGCGGTCGAACACCTGGCCGCCGTCGATCGAGTCGTTGCCCGCGCCGCCCTGCATGCCGTCGCGGCCTTCGTTGCCGTTGATTGTGTCGTTGCCGTCGCCGCCCTCGATGTTGTCGTTGCCGATGCCGCCGTTGAGGATGTCCGCGCCGCCGCCGCCGCTCAGGAAGTCGTTGCCGTCCAGGCCGCTGAGCGTGTTGGCGAGCTCGTTGCCGAACAGCTGGTTGTTCAGCGCGTTGCCGGTGATGCTGGAAGCGACCGAATTCGCGACCTCGCCGCGCTCGACGCCGGCCGCCAGCGTGTAGACGCCCGCCGCGGCCAGCTTGACCTGCACCGTGTCGTAGCCGCCGCCACCAAGGGTTTCGTTGGCGATTTCCGCCGTGGCGTCGACGACATAGGTGTCGTCGCCCAGCCCGCCGATCATCACGTCGGTGCCGGCGCCGCCATCGAGGAAGTCGTTGCCTCCGTTGCCCACCAGCGTGTCGTTGGAGGCCAGGCCGTTGATCGTGTCGTTGCCCGCGCCGCCCGTCAGGCTGTCCGCTGCGGGCGTGCCGTTCAGCAGCAGGTCGCCGCCGCCGTTGAGGATCTGCGAAATCGTCTTCAGGCCGTCGTTGAACTGCACCTGCTCGACGTTGCGGATCGTCACGTCCTCGCCGGTGCCGGCGTTGACCAGGCGCGTGTCGCCGCCCACGGTACTGACCGTGTACGTGGCGAAGTTGCCGTGCACGATGACGGTGTCGGTCTCGGTGCCGCCGTCGACCGTGTCCACGCCCATGCCGGCGTCGACCTGGTCGGCGCCCGCGCCCGCGGCGATCGAGTCGTTGCCGCCCTGGCCCTGGATGAAGTTGGCGTTGAGGTCGCCGGTGATCACGTCGTTGAAGTTGCCCGCGTTGACGTTCTCGATGCCGACCAGCGTGTCGGCGCCCGCCGCGCCCGTCACCACGCCGGTGGCGAGGTTGACGTTGATGCCGCCGTTGGTGTCGCTGTAGAAGTAGTCGGCCGTGTCGATGCCCAGGCCGCCGGTGATCGAGTCGTTGCCCGAGCCGCCGGTCAGGTAGTCGTTGCCGCCCTGGCCGTCCAGCGTGTCGTTGCCGGCCTCGCCGCGCAGCGCGTTGTCGTCGGCGCTGCCCGTGAGCGTGTCGTTGGACGAGCTGCCATTGACGTTCTCGATGCCCGACAGGGTGTCGTTGCCGCCGCCGCCCGTGACCACGCCCGTGCCCAGGTTGGCGTTGACGCCGCCGACGGCGTCGTAGTACGCCGTCCAGTCGCTGCCGGCGCCGCCGGTGATGTTGTCGTTGCCCAGGCCGCCGTTCAGGTTGTTGTCCCCGCCGGTGCCGATCAGCGTGTCGTCGTTCTTCGAGCCGGTGGCGTTCTGGATGTTGGACAGCACGTCGTTGCCGGCCGCGCCGGTGACGGTGCCGTCGGCCAGGTTGACGGTCACGCCGGAAGAGCCGGTCACGTCCCAGTACGCCACCTCGTTGCGGGTGCCGCCGCCGCCGTTGATGGTGTCGTTGCCCAGGCCGCCGACGAAGCTTTCGTCGGCCGATCCGCCGGTGAGCACGTCGTCGAGGCCGGTCCCGCGAGCGGCCTCGAAGCCCGACAACGTGTCGTTGCCGTCGCCCGTTGCGACGCCCGTCGCCAGGTTGACCTGCACGGGCCCGAACGCGCCCACGTAGTCCGCCCAGTCGAAGCCGGCGCCGCCGACCATGGAATCGTTGCCCGCGTTGCCCGCGACCCAGTCGTCGCCGTTGCCGCCGAGCAGCTGGTCGTTGCCGTTGCCGCCGACCAGCGTGTCGAAGCCGTCCGCGCCGTCCAGGCTGTCGTCGCCGCCCTGCCCCTCGAGCCGGTTGGAGACGGCGTTGCCGATCAGCGTGTCGTTGGCGTCGCGGCTGCCGCGCACCTGCTCGATGTTCAGCAGCGTGTCCGTGCCGCCCCAGCCGTCCTGCGCGGAACCGGTGCCCAGGTTGACGATGACGCCGACGGTGGAGGTGAAGTAGTCGGCGCGGTCCGTGCCGCCCTTGCCGTCCATGGTGTCGTTGCCGTCGCGGCCTTCGAACGATTCGAAGCTGCCCGAGTCGCTGCCCGTCAGCGTGTCGTTGAAGATCGAGCCGCGCACGGCCTCGATGTTGAACAGCGTGTCGGTGCCGCCCTGGCCGTCGTTCGACGCGGTGCCCTGGCCCGTGCCGCCGAGCGTGACGTTCACGCCGGCCGTCGCCGTCGTGTTGTAGTCCACGCGGTCGTAGCCCTGGCCGCCGTCGATGGTGTCGTTGCCGCCGCCGCCGCGGAAGACCTCGGACAGGCCGTCGCTGAGCGTGACGCCGCCCTGCGCGTTGCCGCCCGTGAGGACGTCGTTGAAATTCGTGCCTTGCAGGCCCTCGATGCCGATCAGCGTGTGGGTCGTGCCCACCGCGACCTGGCTCAAGTTCAGGTAAGTCGTCGTGGCGGTGCCGGAGACGAGGCTCGCGTTCACCGCGGACGCCGCGCTGTCGAAGCGCACGATGTCGAAGCCGCCCGCCCCGTCGATCGTGTCGGAGCCGGCCATGCCTTCGAACGATTCCGTGTAGTCGGTGCGGTTCGACCCGGTGATCGTGTCGGTGAACGAGGAGCCGCGCACCTGCGTGATGTTCACCAGCGTGTCCGAGCCGTCGCCACCTGTCGCTGAGTTCGTGCCGAGGTTGATGTTTTCCGCCGCCGACGCGTTCTGGAAGTTGGCGCGGTTGCCGTCGACGTTGTTCAGCGTGTCGCGCAGCCCGCCGCCGTTGATGTAGTCGTTGCCGGTGCTGCCCTCGAACTGCTCGAAGATCGCCGCCGCGCTGCCGACGATGGTGTCGTCGAAGGTGGATGCGACGACGAAGTTCACGTTGGTGACGGTGTCGATGCCGCCCTGCCCGTCGTGCACCGTGCCCTGCCCCAGCGTGCCGTCGCCGGCGATACCGGACAGGTCGACGTACACGCCCGTCGTGGCATCGGCCTTGTAGCTGAGGATGTTGCGGTCGGTGTAGCCGACGCGGTCGTGGATGTCGCCGCCGTCGACCGAGTCGTTGCCCGCGCCCGGACGGAAGGTGTCGAAGCCGGCGTTGCCCGCCAGCGTGTCGTTGCCCGTCCCGCCGATCAGCGTGTCGTTGCCCGCATCGCCGAAGACGAGGTCGTCCCCGCCCTGGCCGTCGAGCGTGTCGTTGCCGGTGTTGCCGTACAGCACGTCGTCGCTGCCGGTGCCGTTCACCGTGTCGTTCCCGGTCGTCCCGAAGATGCCGTCCACCACGCTCAGCGAACTCGTGCCGGTGACGCTCGCGTTGCCCGCGCCGCTGCCGTCGTTGAAGGTCCAGTCGAACTGCACCGTGGTACCCGCAGACACGCTGCCGTTCTGCCAGGTGATGAGGTTCATCAGGCCGCTGGCGAACAGCTGCGGCACCGGCTGCGTGAACGTGATCGACAGCGTGCCGCCGCTGTTGGTGACGTTGCCCAGCTCCTGGCCGTCAAGGAAGGCCTTGCCGCCGCTGAACGTCAGCGGGTTGTCGCCGCCGAACACGTCGGAGCCGACGGCGCCCAGGTGGCGCTGGATCGTCAGCGTCGCGCCCTGGTAGTTGTCGCGCGCGAAAAGCTCCGCGTCGTAGATGGCGCCGGTGCCCCACAGCAGGTCCACGGCCGGGCCGCCCGCGGCAGCCAGGAACTTGCCGGACAGCGACGAGGGCTGGACGTTGAAGGTCGTGTCGAGGGCGCCGGTGCTCGTGTAGCGCACCAGGGCCATGTCGACGAGGAGCGGGTCCTCGACGTTCGGCCCCAGGCCGACGACCGCGACGATGTTGCCGCCGGCATCGAGGGTGATGTCGTTGAAGGCGGTGAAGGTCGGCGGGTCGAACGGCGAGCGCGCCACGCCGCCGTCACCGAACGCGGTGTCGAGGCTGCCGTCGGCGTTCAGGCGGATGATCGCGCCCTGCTGCGTGTCCCCGCTCAGCGCGTCCGAATCAATGACGATCTTGCCGTTGGGCTGCACCAGGATCTTCCAGCCCAGGTCTTGCGTGCTGCCCACCGCGATCGACACGCGGCCGTCCGCATCGCCGTCGCCGTTGAACCCCGTGTCGATGGTGCCGTCGGCGTTGAAGCGCTCGACGAAGAGGTTCTGCCCGCCGTGGCCGTTGCTTTCCATGCCCAGCGCGACGATCTTGCCGTCACCCTGCACGGCCATCGAGCGCGCCGCCACGTTGATCGACCCGTCGGCCAGCGGCGTGAGCGTGTAGCCGGAGGAAGTGCCGAACGTGTTGTCGAGCGAGCCATTGGCATTGAAGTGCGCCAGGACCACCGACGTGGCACCCGTGCTGGTGTTCTGCGTGGTGCCCCACGCCAGGATGGAGTCGTCGCCCAGCACCTGGACGGTCGAGATCACCTCGGCGGAGCCGGAGCCCAGCGACAACGTCGCCTTTCCGGCGGTGCCGAACGTGTTGTCCAGCGTGCCATCGCTGTTGTAGCGGACCAGCACGAAATCGCGGCTGCCGCCGGTGAAGTCGGACTGTGTCTGCCCGCCGGCGATGATCTTGCCGGTGGACGTGAAGTCGATCGAGCGCACGCGGTCGTCGACCGCGAACGCCGTGATGACGATGCCATTGGAGCCGAAGGAGCTGTCGAGCGAGCCGTCGGTGTTGTAGCGGGCCAGCCCGAACTGCAGGTTGCCGTCGTTCTTGACCATCCACCCGGCCACGACGAGCTTGTCGTCCGGCTGCACGGCGATCTCGCGCGGGTTGAAGTTGTTGCCCAGCTGCTGCGTGAAGACGCGGCCGTCCGCGCCGAAGTCCAGGTCGCGCGTGCCGTCGGCGTTGAAGTGCCAGACCTCGAGGGTGCCCGAGCCATTGCCGGCGCCCATCGCGCCGGCCGCGTAGTAGCCCCCGGTGCTGTCCACCGCGACGCGCCCGCCCGTGTCCGCGCCCAGGAAGTCGTGGGTGAGGTACGTGCCCGCGGGTGAATTGGCGAAGACCGGGGCGTCGTTCAGGTCCGAGTCCGCGTTCGCGCGGGCGTCGAAGATGGTCGCGCGCTCGCCGTCGGAGGCCTGGATCCACTCGATGTTGGACGCTGTGACGTCTTCGCCCGTGACCGTGTTCGTGATGTGGACCGTCGTCGCATTGACGACTTCCAGCTCGTAGTTGGTGTCGAACTTGGCCTGCAGCACCAGGGTGTCCATGCCGAGCCCGCCGTCGACGCTGTCCACGCCCGTGCCGGCGGCGATGGTGTCGTTGCCGGCGCCGCCGGTGATGGTGTCGTTGCCGCCCAGGCCCTCGATGCCGTTCGCGCCGGCGTTGCCGGCGATGACGTCGGCCGAATCGCGGCTGCCGCGCACGTTCTCGATGTTGGAGAACGTGTCGGTGCTGCCGTAGCCGTCGCTCGCCGTGCCGGTCGACATGTCGACGTTGACCCCGCTGATCGCGCGGAAGAAGTCCAGGCGGTCGACGCCGCCCTTGCCGTCGATCAGGTCGCTGCCCTCGCGCCCTTCGAACGATTCGAAGGCCGCCGCGCTGCCGGTCAGCGTGTCGTCGAACGCGGAGCCGCGCACGCCCTCGATGTTCTTCAGCGTGTCGGTGCCGCCGAAGCCGTCGCTGGCGGTGCCGTCCAGCGTGTCGTTGAGCGTGACCGTGACGCCTGCCGTGCTGTTCTGGTACGACGCCAGGTCGTAGCCCTGGCCGCCGTCGATCGTGTCGTTTCCGGCACCGCCGAGGAAGAACTCCTGGGGCCCGGTGGTGAGGCCGTTGAACACGACCGTGCCGTTGGCCGCGTTGCCGCCGACCAGCAGGTCGTCGCTGCCGCCGCCCCACAGGCCTTCGACGTTCTTGAACGTGTCGCTGCCGAGGTTCGCGCCGGACGACGTGCCGGTCACAAGGCTGGCCGTGATGCCGCCGTTGGCATTGTCGAAGCGCACGATGTCGAAGCCGCCGCGGCCGTCGATCGAGTCGTTGCCTTCGCGGCCTTCGAACAGCTCGGTGATGTCCGAGCGGTCGGAGCCGAGCAGCGTGTCGTTGAAGAAGGAGCCGCGCGCCTCGTTGATGTTCAGCAGCGTGTCGTTGCCGGCCGCGCCGGTGGCGGTGCCCGCCTTCAGGTCCACCGTCACGCTGCCGGACGCGAAGCGGTAGCTGACCTGGTTGCCGTCCTTCTGGTTCAGCGTGTCGCTGGTGACGCCGCCGTCGATGGTGTCGTTGCCTTCGCGGCCCTCGAAGCGCTCGAAGTGCAGGTAGGCCGCGCCGTCCAGGCCGGTGCTGCCCTTGAGCGAGTCGGCGAACGTGGAGCCGCGCGCTTCCTCGATGGAGATCAGGGTGTCGGTGTTGCCGCGGCCGTCGACGGCCGAGCCGGTCGACAGGTCGACGCTGACCGCGCCGGGATCTTCGCGGTAGTCGACGACGTCGAAGCCCGCGCCGCCGTCGATCGTGTCCGCGCCGCCGAGCGAGTCGCTGAACGACCCGTCGCCGCGGAAGTATTCGTCCTTGGAGGAGCCGACGAGCGAGTCCGCGTAGCGCGAACCTTCGACGCCCTCGATCGAGACGAGCGTGTCGTTGCCTTCGCCCCCGGTCACGGACCCGGTGCCGAGGTTGACGGTGACCGCCGCGGACGCGTTGCCGTACCAGACGTTGTCGAACCCGCCCGTGCCGCCGTCGATCAGGTCGTTGCCCGCATTGCCGGTGAAGTCGTCGTCGAAGGCGCCGCCCGTGAGCGTGTCGTTGTAGTCGGAGCCGACCAGGCGCTCGATGCCCACCAGCGAGTCGGTGCCGCCCGCGCCGTCGGACGCGGTGTTGGTGGCCAGGCTCGCGTTGACCGCGGCGGCCGCGTCGAAGTAGCTCGCGACGTCGAAGCCGATGCCGCCGTTCAGCGTGTCGTTGCCGGCCTGCCCGTGCAGCACGTCGTTGCCGTCGCCGCCGTCGAGGGAATCGTTGCCCCCGTTGCCGTCCAGCGTGTCGTTGCCGTCGCCGCCGTTGATGAGGTCGTTGCCGGCATCGCCGGTCAGGTAGTCATGGCCCCCCAGGCCGTTGATGGTGTCGTCGTCGGGCGTGCCGTTGATCGTGTCGTTCGCGCTCGTGCCGTCGATGGCCATGGAAATCCCCTCTCCGAAAAAGGAAAAGCCCGCCCAATGGGCGGGCCCTGCTTGTTACAAACTGCGGTTTTGTAAACCCGTTGTAACCGGACTGCTTGAGCTTGGCAACAAGGAAAGCGCCAGTACCACTGGGCATGTTGTTGGTATGCCAACTTTTCCGCGTGCCATCTCACACCACCGTGCGACGGACTCTCGCGCAGCGCATGCGCTGCCGCATCACCCGTTTGGGTGAAGCCGGTGGTCGCGGGGAAAGGTCAGTCGGGCCGCCGGAAGACGGCGGGCCCCGTTAGCACGATGCGCACCAGGTCGGCTTGCCGCCGCGCGCCCGCCTTGGCCATGGCCGACTTCAGTTGCGTGCGCACGGTGTTCATCGTCACGCTGCGGCTTTCGGCGTATTCCTGCAGCGACTTGCCGCTGACGAGCGCCTCGGCCAGCAGCGCCTCGGCGGGCGTCATGCCGTACATGCTCTCCAGGCTTTGCGAGAGATGGCCGATGGCCGCGTCGGGGTCGCTGCAGAAGATCGCGGCCATCGGGTCGTCGCCGAAGGCCTGGAAGGTGCCCAGCGGCGTCACCAGCACCTGCAGGCGCCCGCCCGGACCGCGCAGCCTCAGGCTGCCGCCGTGGCCGAGCCCCTTGCCCGTGGCGGTGCGGATGGCGTCGCGCACCAGCCGCTCCAGATCCGAGTGGGCCGCAGCGGCCGTCGCGCGGAAGCCGCCCGCGCCGTCCAGGCGCAAGCCGGCGCTGCGCGCGCACAGGTCATGGGCGCGGCGGTTCGCATGGGCGACCCGCCCCGACGGGGTCAGCAGGATCACGCCGACGGGCAGCAGCTCCAGCGCCTGCATCGCCGACGCGGCGAGCGCGCGCGACCGGTACAGCTCCCGGTGCAGCACGACTGCGTTGCGCAGGTGCGGCATCAGGTCCTGCAGCAGGCGCAGTTCGCCGGTGGAGTACCGGCCGGCCCGTTCCGCGCGGACGAAGCTCAATCGCACGTCGGTGGTGCCACGCTGGGCGACGGAACTGCCCACCGCGTAGAACAGGTCGTTGGGCCGCAGGAACACGTCGTAGAACTCGGTGCCCTTCAGCCGGTGGTCGGGGTAGAGCGCGGACGATACGGTGAGCGCGCCTTCGGGCAGGTCCAACGCGTTGGGCAGCCAGACGTTCAGCTTGGCGTATTCGTCCTTGTACACCCCCACGGTGGCCGCATCGAGCCCCGAGAAGGCGCAGACGTCGCCGCTGTCGTCGTTGTTGAAACTCCAGCGCGTCTTGTCGAGGAGCCACAGGTTGCCGAAGCCCGCGTTCAGCGCGGAGCGGAGCTTGTCCATGAAGGCGGGCCAGCGGCTGCCGTCCATGCCCGCCTCGTAGATGCTCCCGATCAACTCACCTGCCTGGGCAGGTTCCTGCATATCGCGCCCTCCGGAACTGCGTCTCCCGAGGGGCACTTTAATTCAAAGTGACGACTTTTCGAGCAGTTCGACCTGCGCGGGGAGGCAGATCGATGCCAAGTCGTAGCGCGACACCACCGTCTGGCGCGCCGCCTCGCGCAGCGGCCGCAGCTTCTTGCCGTTCTTCAGCGCCCCGGCGGCCGCGTGAGCAAGCGCTTCCACATCGAAGAAGGGCGTGAGCAGGCCGTTCTTGCCGTGCTCGATCACTTCGCGCACGGGCGCGGTGTCGGAGGCCAGCACCAGGCAGCCGATGCTCATGGCCTCCAGCAAGGACCACGATAGTACGAACGGGTACGTGAGGTAGACGTGCAGCGCCGACACCTGCATCAACTGCGTCAGCACGGTGTGGGGCACGCGGCCCACGAAGTGGATGCGTTCCATGTCCAGCTGCGCCTGTACTTCCTCCTGGAAGATCGCGCGCCAGGTCTTGCCCTTGGGCGGCGGCGCGCCGTAGCTCGTGCCGTCGCCGCCCACCAGCACCACGCGCAGGTTGGGCCGCAGCTTCTGCAGCAAGGGCAACGCGCGCATGAACACGTGGTAGCCGCGGTACGGCTCGAGCTGGCGCACGACGAAGGTCACGACCTCGTCGCCCGGTCGCAGCACCAGCTTGGCGTTGCGCAGTGTCACCGTGGCTTCGGGGTCGGGCCGGAAGCGCTGCGTGTCGATGCCTTCGTGGATGACGCGGATGCGCTCCTGCGCCCAGGCCGGGTGCTGCGCCTTCTGGAACCCGGTTGGGGCCAGCGCCACGTCGCAATCGTTCAGCGCGTGCAGCAGGTGCGTGTTCTTGATGCGCACGCGCTTGGACGCAAGCGTCGCGTCGCCGGACGAGAACTCGGGATCGAACCCCGTGTCGCCGCCTTCCGCGCCGTAGTAGTACTCCGCATACGCGACGAAGCGCGCCTTCGGGAACACGTCCCGCACGAAGAAGGCCTCGCCCCAGCCCGAATGCACGACGACCACGTCGGGCTCGAAGCCGCCCGCGCGCAAGGCCTGCATCGCGCGCGCCGCCGCTTCGCCGCGCAGCACCTTCGTGCGCAGCTCGTCGAGCGCCGGGCCCAGCGGGTTGCGCCCCGCCGTCTTGTGGTCGAGTTTCGGCTCCTCGTACAGCAGGTGCCGCACGCCGGCGATCGGCTCCGCGCGGTTGACGCCGAGCGCGACCACCTCGTGCCCGCGCGCGGCGAGCGCCGCGGACACATGGCGGAACTGGCCGGGAAAGTTCTGGTGGACGAAGAGGAAGCGCATCGGCGCGCGATCATACGGGCGAAGCGCCCGCGCGCCGCGCCACGCGTCAGGCCGCGGTGGTCTGCAGGCGGCCCGAGAACGGCACCTTGCCCGTGAGCATCTGGAACCACATCACCCAGTCGCTCGCGAAGCTGTAGAAGGGGTGCCCGAAGCTCGCGGGCTTGTTCTTCTCGAATGCGAAGTGCCCCACCCAGGCAAAGCCGTAGCCGATGAGGGGCAGCAGCACGAGCCCCCACCACGTCTGCGTCGCCAGCACCCACCCCAGCGTGCACAGGACCAGCGTGGACCCGATGAAGTGCAGCGTGCGACAGGTGGGGTCGGCATGCTGCGTCAGGTAATACGCATAGAACTCGCCGAAGGTTTCGAGCTTCATCGACTTCTCCTCTTCGTGTAGGCCTGCGGATTAGCCCGGGAGGGCCATGGCGTTTTCGGGCCTCGGCCCCAATGATGCATCCAATCGCCCCCGAGAGGGCGCAAGGGATGTACGCATGATCACCGAATACGCATTGCGCGAAGAGCCGCGCCTGTTCATCGCGCTGCTGGGGGCCGCCCCCGACGGCGCCAGTTTCGCCAACTACGCCTACGCGTTCGAGGCCAACCAGCCGCTGAAGGCCATCGCGAACTGGATGTACTACGACTACCAGCCCGCGAACTATCCCGCGGGGATGAGCAACGCCCAGATCGCGGCGAAGTTCTACGCGAACATCCACGGCCACGCCCCGACCGCCGCGCAGCTCGCGCCATGGCAGGCGCAGCTCGATGCGTACGTGACGCCTTCGGACGTGATGGTGGACATGATCGCGGCGCTGGTGAACTACGGCGGCAGCGACGCCGCGACACTGAAGAGCCAGGCCCTGTTCAACAACAAGGTGGCCGTCGCCGTGTACTACGCGTCGTACGGCGGCGACGAGCTGGGCGTGGCGGAAGTTCTCAAGCCCGTCACCGACGATCCCGACTCCGTGCTCACGGCCATCCATGCGATGAAGGGCCATTGGCACATCCCGGCCGATGCCGCGGACCCGGAGCCCGCGCCTGCTCCCGCGCCCGCACCGGCCCCCGCGCCTGCTCCCGCGCCCGGCCCCGCCCCGGCGCCGGCTCCCGAAGTCGGCACGACCCACGCCGGCACGTCAGGCAACGATTCCTTCACGGCCGACAGCGGCAACGACAGCTTCGACGGCGGTGCGGGCCTGGACACGGTGTCCTTCTCGGCCGGCCTGCGCAACTTCACGGTGCACCGGACGAACGATTCGCTCGTGGTCACGGACAAGCGCGGCACCCTGGGCAGCGACACGATCGCCAACGTGGAGCACCTGCGCTTCAACGACAAGACGATCAACACCGAAGTCACCGCGCTGTCGCACGAAATCAGCGCCGCGCAGCTGAAGGACATCGTCGAGCTGTACGTCGCCTTCTTCAACCGCGTGCCCGACGCGGACGGCATGGCGTACTGGATCGCGCAGGTGGACGGCGGGCTGTCCATCGACAGCATGGCCGATGCGTTCTACGCGGCGGGCGTGCAGTACTCCTCGATCACCGGTTATTCCGCATCGATGTCCAACGCCGACTTCGTGAACGTGGTCTACCGCAACGCGCTCGGGCGCGACTCGGCGGACGCCGAGGGCCTGGCCTACTGGTCGAAGGCGCTCGCGGACGGCTCGGAGACGCGCGGCTCGCTGGTCGACGCCATCCTCGGATCGGCGCACACCTTCAAGGGCAACGCGCAGTGGGGCTGGGTCGCGGACTTGCTGGACAACAAGTACGCGGTGGGCAAGCTGTTCGCCATCGACATGGGCCTGGGCTTCAACACGCCGCAGGCGTCGATCGCCGAAGGCGTGAAGATCGCCCACGCGGTGACGCCCACCGACACGGCCGCGGCCATCGCCATCATCGGCGTCGCCGCGGCGGACATCACGCTCGCCTGACCGGCTACTTCTTCGCCTTGGTCATCTTGGCCGGGTCGTCGTCGGCGTTGACGTATGTCAGGTCGAACGGCCCGTCGCCGTGGATCTGGATGATCGCGGCCGTCTTGGCCATCGCGTAGTGCTTCTGCTTCGCGGGGATCGAGCCGAAGTCGCCGGCCTTGAAGGTCTTCATGGCCTTCACGTCCGGCTTGTCGCCCATGCCGACCATGAAGGCGCCGGACATCACCGTGACGTTCTCGTCCTTCGAATGCCAGTGCGGCGCGACCTTGTAGCCGGCGGGGACCTGCAGGCGCATCACGAAAGGCCCGGGCTTGGTCGGGTCGCCGTGCAGCACCGCGAGCTTCGCGCCCTTGGGCAGAACCGGCGGCGCGTCGCCCCACTTCAGGCCCTCGCCGCCATGCGCGGCCCACGCGGGCGACGAGAGGGCCAGGGCCGCAGCCCCGGCACAGGACAGCACCAGATGCGAAAGGCTTCGGACCATGATCATCTCCTTGGGGGAAGGCTGCGAGCCGGAACGTTGCAATTTACAGCAACGCGCCGAAGGCACAAGATGCAAGGCCCCAAGGAGAACGACAGGCCATGAAACGCCGGCAACTCATCCAGGCGGCCGCGGGCGCCATCGCGTTGCCGCAGCTCGCCTTCGCGCAGGGTTATCCCAGCAAGCCGATCCGCTACATCGTCCCGGTCGCGGCCGGCGGTGGCAGCGACATGATCGCGCGCGTGGTCACCGAGCGCTGGGGCCAGGCCCTGGGCCAGACCTTCGTCGTCGACAACGTGAGCGGCGGCGGCGGCGTGGTCGCGTGCCAGACCACCGCGCGCGCGCCGGCGGACGGCTACACGCTGATGCAGGCCTACGTCGCCACGCACGGAACGACGCCCGCGACGCGCAAGGTCACGTACGACGCCGTCCGGGACTTCACGCCCGTCGGCATGATCGGCGCGACGCCCAACGTGCTGGTCGTCAACGCCAACGTACCGGCGAAAACCGTCGCGGAGTTCGTCGACTACGTGAAGAAGAACCCCGGCAAGGTGAGCTACGGCTCCGCGGGCCAGGGCTCGCTCACGCACCTGACGATGGAGCTGTTCAAGCAGGCCGCCGGGGTGTTCATGCTGCACATCCCATACCGCGGCATCGCTCCTTCGCTGACCGATGCGATCGGCGGGCAGACGCAGGCCGTCTTCCCGGGCCTGGCCGCGGCGCTGCCGCACCTGCGCTCCGGGCGACTGCGCGCGCTGGCCGTCACGGGCAAGCAGCGCAGCCCGCAGGTCAAGGACGTGCCGACGATGGAAGAACTGGGCTTCAAGGACTTCGACGCCATGCAGTGGTACGGCTGCGCCGGGCCGGCGGGCATGCCGGCCGACGTGGTCAAGCGCCTGAACGACGCACTGGTGTCGGTGCTGAAGGCGCCCGACCTGGCCGAGAAGCTCTCGGGCGAAGCCGTCGACCCCTGGCCCATGACGCCCACGCAGTTCGGCGACTACATGAAGGCCGACATCGCACGCTGGACCACGCTGGCCCGGGCGCGAAAGATCCAGCTGGACGAGTAAGCCATGGCCCGCAACACGCATGTGGCCGCGGACACCGCGGCGCCCCCCATCACCGCCATCCTGGCGAAGTTCGTCGCGAACCATCCTTCGCGCGGCTGGCGCGACGCGGTCGACCATGAGGCGCACCGCACGTTCTACAACTGGCTCGGCTGCGCGATCGGCGCGGCGCGCCACGAAGCCGCAGATGCCGCAGTCGCGGCAGCGAAGATGCTGCAGCCCGCGCCCCAGGCCACCGTGCTCGGTCGCAGCGAGAAGATGGACATGGCCAATGCGGCGCTGGTCAACGGCATCACGTCGCACACCTTCGACTTCGACGACACGCACCTCAAGACCATCATCCACCCAGCGGGGCCGGTGGCGTCGGCGGTGCTGGCGCTCGCCGAACACAACAACCTGTCCGGCCGCGACGTGATCGACGCGATCGTGCTGGGCATCGACGTGGCCTGCCGCGTCGGCAACACCATGTACCCGGACCACTACGACCGCGGCTGGCACATCACCGGATCGACCGGCATGCTGGGCGCCGCCGCCGGCTGCGCGCGGCTGCTCAAGCTCGACGAAAAGAAGACGGCGATGGCGCTGGGGATCGCGGCGTCGCAACCCGTGGGCGTGCGCGAGCAGTTCGGCACCATGACCAAGCCGTTCCACCCCGGCGGCGCGGCGCGTGCGGGTCTCATGTCGGCGCTGCTCGCCAGCACCGGCTTCACCTCCAGCCCGCGCGCGCTCGAAGCGCCGCGGGGCTTCGTGCAGGTCGTCTCGGACAAGCGCGACTGGAGCGAAGTCACCGGCGAACTCGGCGAGCGCTTCGAGATCTCGTTCAACACCTACAAGCCGTTCGCGTGCGGCATCGTGATCCACCCCAGCATCGACGCCGCCACGCAATTGCGCGACAAGGGCGTGACACCCGAGCAGGTGGAGCGCATCGAGCTGCGCGTGCACTCGCTGGTGCTCGAACTCACGGGCAAGAAGGAGCCGAAGGACGGCCTGCAAGGCAAATTCAGCGTGTACCACGGCGTGGCCGCGGGCCTGATCTACGGCCGAGCGGGCGAGGACGAGTTCTCCGACGCCGTGGTGAACGACCCGCGCCTGGTGGCCTTGCGCAACAAGGTGCAGGCCACGGTGGACGACTCGATCGCCGAGGAATCCGTGCGCATGACCGCCGTACTGAACGACGGCCGCCGCGTCGACGTGCACGTGGAGCACGCCATCGGCTCGCTGCAGCGGCCGCTGTCGGACGCGCAGCTCGAAGCGAAATTCCGTTCGCTGGTCGAGCCCGTGCTGGGCGCTGCGCGCGCCGGAGAGATCACGCGCGCGTGCTGGCAGCTGGGATTGGCCGCCGAGGTGCGCACGCTCACGGCGCTGTGCCGGCCCTGAGGCGACGCTACGCAGTTCCACCACCATGGATGGGCTGCACGCGCGCCCACAATGGGTCGCATGAAAATCCTCGAAGTCCGCGAAAAGACCTGCCCCATCGCCTCGCCCATCCGCAACGCGTACATCGACTTCAGCAAGATGACGCTGAGCCTGGTGGCGGTGGTGACCGACGTCGTGCGCGACGGCCGTCGCGTGGTGGGTTACGGCTTCAACTCCAACGGCCGCTACGGCCAGGGCAACCTGATGCGCGAGCGCTTCATCCCGCGCATCGTGGAGGCCGACCCGAAGTCGTTGGTTGATTCGACGGGCGACAACCTGGACCCGCACAAGGTGTGGGCCACCATGTTCACGAACGAGAAGCCCGGCGGCCACGGCGAGCGCTCGGTGGCCATGGGCACGATCGACATGGCGATCTGGGATGCGGTGGCGAAGATCGCGGGCAAGCCGCTGTTCCAGGTGCTCGCCGAGCGCTACGGCAACGGCACGCCCAACCGCAAGGTGTTCGTCTACGCCGCCGGCGGCTATTACTACCCTGGCAAGGACGATGCGCAACTGAAGGACGAGCTGCGCAGCTACATCGACCGCGGCTACTCGGTGGTCAAGATGAAGATCGCGGGCGCTACGCTGGCCGAAGATTGCCGCCGCATCGAATCGGCGCTGTCCATCCTGAAGCCCGGCCAGCGCCTGTGCGTGGACGCGAACGGGCGCCTGGACCTGGACGGCGCGATCGCGTACGCCAAGGCGCTGTCGCAATACGACCTGTTCTGGCTGGAGGAAGTGGGCGACCCGCTGGACTACGAGCTGCAAGCCACGCTGCGCAACTACTACGCCGGCCCGATGGCCACGGGCGAGAACCTCTTCTCCATGCAGGACGCGCGCAACCTCATTCGCTACGGCGGCATGCGCGCCGACCGCGACTGGCTGCAGTTCGATTGCGCGCTGTCGTATGGCTTGGTGGAGTACCTGCGCACCTTGCAGATGCTCGACCAGCATGGCTGGTCCGCGAGCCGCTGCGTGCCGCACGGCGGGCACCAGATGTCGCTGGCGATCGCGGCCGGGCTGGGGCTGGGCGGCAACGAGTCGTACCCGGACCTCTTCCAGCCCTACGGCGGCTTCCCCGACGGCGTGAAGGTGAAGGACAGCTACGTGGAGCTGCCCGACCTGCCGGGCATCGGCTTCGAAGGCAAAGCCGACCTCATCCGCGAGATGCGAGCCTTGGCGGAGTAGGCGCCAGTGCGCCGCCCGCGGCTGCGCGCAACAGGCGCTGGAACGTCGGGCATTCGAAATGCGTGCGCGCGGGGCACTCGGCGGCGTGGCGCAGGCCCTTGCTCATCGCCGCGAGCCGCTTGATCGTGCGGTCGACCTCGTCGGCCTTGGCCGCCAGCTGCTTGCGGTTGATGCTGGCGCGGCCATCCGGGCCGAACATCGCGCCGATCTCGTCCAGCGAGAAGCCGCTGGCGCGCCCCAGCGCGATCATGGCCAACTGGTCCAGGACCGCGGGGGCGAAGCGGCGGCGCAGGCCGTCGCGGCCGACCGACGCGATCAAACCTTTCTCTTCATAAAACCGCAGCGTCGAGGCCGCAAGGCCGGAACGCCGGGCGACTTCCGCGATGTCCATGCACGAACCCCTTGACTTCAAGTCGACTTGAACTCGTATCGTGCCATGCACCGAAAGGAGTTTCAAACATGGCCACCACCCTGCAATCCCTCGCCGCCGGCTGCAAGCGCGCCCTTTTCGAGGACGCCGGCCCTGCGGGACGAACGCGTGCGGCGGGCCTTCTCTCGGCCGCGCTGCGCGACACCGGCTTCGTGAAGGAAGTCTTCGCGCGCCCCGTGGGCGAACGGCAGGTCGCGTACGAAGACCCGCAACTGGGCTTCTGCATCCTCGCGCATGAGTCCTCGCACGCACGCGAAGGCAAGCCGCACGACCATGGGCCGTCCTGGGCGATCTACGGACAGGCCGAGGGCCAGTCCGTGATGAACGAGTTCGAAGTGGTTTCGCCGGGACGCGTGCGCAAGGTGCGCAGCGTGACACTGAGCCCGGGCGACGCGCACGTGTACAACGAAGGCGCCATCCATGCGGTGACGCACGCAGGGCCCACGCGCCTCGTGCGGATCGAAGGCGTGGACCTGGCGAAGGCGAAGCGCGGCGTGTACACGCCGGTTGAGTGAAGACACTGGATCCCGGCCTGCGCCGGGATGACAACCGCTATTTCTTCCCCAGCCCCATGCGCGCCGCGCCTTCGGTGTAAAGCTTCGTCTTGGACGCCATGAAGCCGTCCATCTCCTCGACGCCGATGTTGATCAGCTCGAAGCCGTTCTTCGCCGCGAGGTCACGCATCTCGGCATCCGTGTTCAGCGCGCGCCACAGGTCCGACAGCTTCTTGCGGTCGGCGGCCGACGTGGACTTGGGCACGCCGATGCCGCGGTAAGCGCCGTCGACCCAGTCGACACCGAGCTCCTTGAATGTCGGCACGTCGGGCAGCAGCGGGTGGCGCTTGTCCATGGCGACGGCCAACGGGCGGATGCGCTCCTTGTTCGTGATCGCGAAAGGCGTGTACGTCATCGCGCCATCCACCTGCGCGCCCATCACGGACGTGGCCATGTCGCCCGTGCCCTTGAACGGCACGTACAGCGTCTTGATGCCGAAGGCGGCGTCCAGGCGCTCGTGCGCCGCGTGGTTGGCCGAGAACTGCCCCGAGCCGCCCAGGCTGATCTTGCCCGGGTCCTTCTTCGCGGCTTCGATGAAGTCCTTGAAGTTCTTGATGGGGCTTTGCGCCGGCACCACCAGGATGTCGGGCGTGAAGTGGAACCAGAACACGGGCGTGATGTCCTGCGTGCGGTACTGCACCTGGCCTTCGATCGGCTGGAACACGATGTGCGGCAGGTTGATGCCCACGACGTTCACGCCGTCGGCGGGCAGCTGGTTCATCTGCGTCCACATCAGCGCGCCGCCGGCGCCGGCCTTGTACTGGATGATCGTCTCGACCGCCGCGCACTTCTTCTTGAGCACCAGCTGCTGGTGGCGTGCCGACAGGTCGGATTCACCGCCGGGCGGGAAGGCCTGCCAGTACATCACGTTCTTGTCGGGGCATTGCAGGGGCGCTTGCGCGAACGCGAGCGGGGCCAGTGCGGCGAGCGCGATCGCGCCGATGAACTTCAACATGCTTGTCTCCTTGGAATATTTGTAGGTGCTGCTCAGGACTTCAGGCGCTGAACGACGGCTTCGGTGACCTGCACCGTCGTCGCGCTGCCGCCCAGGTCGCGAGTATGCAGCTTGGCATCGGCCGTGACGGCTTCGATCGCGCGCATGAGCTTGCGCGCTGCCTCGTCCTCGCCGAGGTGCTCGAGCAGCATCACGCAGCTCCAGAACGTGCCGACCGGGTTGGCGAGGCCCTTGCCCATGATGTCGAAGGCCGAGCCGTGGATGGGCTCGAACATCGAGGGGTAGCGGCGCTCGGGGTCGATGTTGCCGGTGGGCGCGATGCCCAGGCTGCCCGCCAGCGCGGCGGCCAGGTCGCTGAGGATGTCGGCGTGAAGGTTGGTGGCGACCAGCGTGTCGAGCGATGCGGGGCGGTTGACCATGCGCGCGGTGCACGCGTCGACCAGCTCCTTGTCCCACTTCACGTCCGGGAACTCCTTGCTGATGGCCAGCGCGATCTCGTCCCACATCACCATGGCATGGCGCTGGGCGTTGGACTTGGTGACCACCGTGAGCAGCTTGCGCGGCCGCGACTGCGCCAGCTTGAAGGCGAAGCGCATGATGCGTTCGACACCGGCGCGCGTCATCATGCTCACGTCGGTGGCGACTTCGATCGGGTGGCCCTGGTGCGCACGGCCGCCGACACCGGCGTATTCGCCTTCGGAGTTCTCGCGCACGATCACCCAGTCGAGGTCCTTCGGCGTGCAGCGCTTCAGCGGCGCGTCGATGCCGGGCAGGATGCGCGTGGGCCGCACGTTGGCGTACTGGTCGAAGCCCTGGCAGATCTTCAGGCGCAGGCCCCACAGCGTGACGTGGTCGGGGATGTGCGGGTCGCCGGCCGAGCCGAACAGGATGGCGTCCTTGTCGCGCAGGGCGTCGAGGCCGTCGTCCGGCATCATCTTGCCGTTGGCCCGGTAGTAGTCGCCGCCCCAGTCGAAGGACGTGAATTCAAAACGGAAGTTCGCGCCGGAGGCGGCGAGCGCCTGCAGCACTTCGGCGCCCGCGGGCACCACTTCCTTGCCGATCCCGTCGCCGGGGATGCATGCGATGCGATAAGTCTTCATGCCCCGACTCTAGGCGCATGCGGGTGCGAGCGAATGCGCCACAATTCAAGGCATTCTTGAAGTGGGGTTCAACAATGCCATTGACCCAATCGCAGGACATGCAGTTCTTCGCCGGGCTCGTCCGCAGCGGCAGCCTGACCGCGGCCGCGCGCGAGCTGCAGGTGTCCACGGGCGCCGTCAGCAAGCGGCTGTCGAGCCTGGAAACGCGGCTGGGCGTGGACCTGCTGCATCGCACGACGCGGCGCCTGGCGCTGACCGAGCACGGCCATGCGTACCTCGACAGTGCGCGCCGCATCCTGGATGAGATCGAGGCGATGGAAAGCGAACTGCAGGGCGCCAAGGCCCAGCCCGCCGGGATGCTGCGCGTCAATGCCACGCTGGGCTTCGGGCGCATGCACATCGGCCCGGCCATCGCAACCTTCTCGCGCAAATTCCCGCGCGTCGACGTTCAGTTGCAGCTGTCGGCCAGCCCGCCGCCGATCACCGACGACTCATGGGATGTTGCCGTGCGCTTCGGCGAGCCGCCCGATTCGCGCCTGGTCGCGCGCAAGCTGGCCGCCAACCGCCGGCTGCTCTGCGCATCGCCCGCCTACTTGGCGCGCGAAGGTCCGCCCAAGACGCCGCAGGAGCTGCCGCGCCACAACTTCATCTCGATCCGTCAAGCCGACGAAGCGCAAGGGCTGCTGCGCCTGACGAGCGGCAAGAAGGCCGCGGCGGTGCGCCTGCGCGGCAGCCTGTCGACCAACGACGGCGAGGTGGCCGTGAACTGGGCGTTGGCAGGACTGGGCATCGTGCTGCGCGCCGGCTGGGACGTCGAGCGCTACCTGAAGAGCGGGCGCCTGCAACGCGTGCTGGAGAACTGGGACACGCCGCCGGCGGACATCCATGCGGTGTACCCGGCGCGGCATGCGGGGACGGCGCGGGTGCAGGCCTTCGTGCAGCATCTGTCCGCTTACTTCGCGGATTGACCTCGCTTCAGTGCGTGATCGCCGAATGCAGCGGCGTCCAGCGCCGGCGCGCGTGCGCGATCTGCATCATCGAATCGAAGTTGATCCGCACGAACTTGGCGAGCGCCAGGCGTTGCGCCTTGCGCAGCCGCGCGGGAAGCTCCGCCGCCACGAGCACGGCGCGCGCACGGCCGCGCCGGCGCGCCGCGCGCGTCGCACGCAGCACGAGCGCGAGGAACTGGCGCAACGGGTAGCGCGCCACTTCGCGCGGCGAACTGGCGAGGCCCATCTGGACGCTGGTGACCACTTCCGGGAAACCCCCGCGCGTGCGCGAGAGTTCCACCACCAACGTTCCTTCGGGCGTTGCCGCCGAGACGGTGCCGTCCGGCGCGACGCCGACGGGAATGGGGTGTTCGCGTTCTTGTTCCATGCCCCTTAGTTGCATGGAGACCGGGGTTTGGTTCCCGGGGTCAGTCGAGGGTCAGGAGATTTCGAATACGCGCCCTTTGTGCTTCACTCAGCCGACAACCAAAGCGACTGCTGGCGCTTTCGAACCACAATCTCTACTCGTCTTGCAAGCTGCGCGTGAGCATTGCCCGAGAAGCGCCCTCCAATATCCGTATCAGATCAGAATGTTCAGGCGGCAAGGCTGCCTCGCGGCCAAAGGTGATAAGTGGCATCACGCGCCGGCCACGCTCCGTTTGGAGCATATTGGCGCCAAGAAGTGCAGCTGCCTTTTTCGATTCAGAAAGCTTGTTCCGAAAGAGCCTTCTTATCCCGGAAGCGCAAAGATCAGCTATCTGTACGCCACTGATAGCCGCAGAGTCCACGAACTTGAAGTCCTCCCGCACGATTTTCCCCACATCGAGTCCACTTTCGACTTCGATACCGTATGCATCTTTCAAATACTCCGGGGGTCTACCGTCCGGAAACTCGAAGCGAGCCATGTGACGATAGTTCGCTCCGATCAGTTGGATCATCGGGTCACGCATCGACATCGTTTGCAGTATCGCGGGCAGGATGTGGCGAAACGCCTGCTCAAACGGAGTCGGCACGGTGTCCTTGCGATCTAGCCGCCATCGGAATGCCGACAATGTCCCAGGGAAGCGCTGAACAAAGTACACCGGGGCGAGCCTCAATACTGCATGGAAAAGCTGCAACTGGCATTGCAGTTGCGTGTATAGCTGCAGAGGCAAAGCAGCGATCTCATCAGCGAGGTTTTGCACTCCTGCGCGACCTTCGGGGTAGATCATCTTGTCAATGTGCTCAACCACCTTCGTGACTTGACCCGCCTGATGCGCCGAAATGGTCGGGCGGTCATGAAGACCGACGTCAATTGCGACTGCAAAAAGCAGCCCATTGAGGCGGGCCAAGTCACGCAAGAATTGGAGATAAACAGGTTCAGGAAGATCAGAAATCTTGACCTCGCGCCCGCCACCATATTGGCGACGCATGCTGCGCATCAAATCTTCGATCTTGCGTCGATCCGTTTCGGGGGATACGTAGGCAGCGACGACGCACCAGGATCCAGGGCGTGCTGCATCAGCGGTGAATGTCCCAGATTCGTCTACATAGATGTTCACGGGCTGCCGTACAGGAGTCCACAAAACGCTGGGGGAGACCAGATTTTGGTAGGCCGTGCTGGACTTGAACCAGCGACCAAGGGATTATGAGTCCCCTGCTCTAACCAACTGAGCTAACGGCCTGCCTGAGGGGCATTGTAGGGACGCGCTAAAGACACTGGCTCCCGGCCTGCGCCGGGATGACATCGCTCGCGGGGCTCGCGATGTCACTTGTTATGGCTCAGCGCATTGCTCACCAGCTTGCTCGTGATGTCCACGATCTGGATCATTCGGTCGTAGGGCATGCGCGTGGGGCCTATGACGCCCAGCGTGCCGACGACCTGGCCGTCGACCTGGTACGGCGCGCTGACGATGCTCAGCTCCTCGATGGGCACCACCTGGCTTTCGCCGCCGATGAAGATGCGCACGCCCGCGGCCTGCTCGGAGATGTCCAGCAGGCGCATCAGCTGCGTCTTCTGCTCGAACAGCTCGAAGGCGCGGCGCAGGTGGCCCATGTCCTGCGAGAAGTCGCTCACCGCCAGCAGGTTGCGCTCGCCGGAGATCACCACCTCGTCCTGTTCGCGCAGCGCCTCGCTGCTGGCCTGCACGGCCGTCTGCATCAGGTCGGCGATCTCGCCGCGCAGCTTGTCGACCTCGCCCTTGAGGTGCTCGCGCACCGCCTCGATCGTCTTGCCCGAATAGTTGGCGTTGAGGAAGTTGGCGGCTTCGACCAGCTGCGACTGCGTGTAGTCGTGCGCGGTGAACACCACGCGGTTCTGCACGTCGCCGTCGGGCGACACGATGATGACGAGGAAGCGGCGCTCCGACAGGCGCAGGAACTCGATGTGGTGGAACACCGACGCGCGGCGCGGCGCCATCACCACGCCGACGAACTGCGACATGTTCGACAGCAGCTGCGCCGCGTGCGCGATGACGCGCTGGGGCTGGTCGTGCGGCAGCTCGGGCGCCTTGGCGCCGAAGTCCTCGCGCCGGGCCGTGAGCATGGTGTCGACGAACAGGCGGTAGCCGCGGGCCGTGGGCACGCGGCCCGCCGAGGTGTGGGGGCTGGCGATGAGGCCCAGTTCCTCCAGGTCGGCCATCACGTTGCGGATGGTCGCCGGCGACAGGTCCAGCCCCGAGGCGCGCGACAGGGTGCGCGAGCCAATGGGCTGGCCGTCGGCGATGTACCGCTCGATCAGGGCCTTGAGCAACAGCTTGGCGCGGTCGTCGAGCATATGCATGTCATTTTATCCAGCAGGACGTGGCGTTTGATGCTGTAATTTGCGTCAATGGCCTCCACCTTCCGCAACGTTGCCCTGGTGGGCAAGTACCAGACCACGGCGTCCGGGCCGGGGGGCGGCTCGGCGCTGGCCGCACTGACAGACGTGGCGGAGTATCTCGCCTCGCAAGGCTGCGAGGTGATGCTGGAGCAAGAGACGGCCCTCGCGTCCGGCATCTCGGGCTACGCGTCGGCGGACGTGCCCACCATCGGCAAGCAGTGCGACCTGGTGCTGGTGGTCGGTGGCGACGGCACCATGCTCGGCATGGGCCGGCGCATCGCCCGGTACGGCCTGCCGCTCATCGGCATCAACCAGGGCAGGCTGGGCTTCATCACGGACATCCCGCTCGGCAACTTCCGCGAGGCGCTGGGCCCCATGCTGGCGGGGCAGTACGAGGAAGACCACCGCACGGTCATGGAAGCCAGCGTGGTGCGGGACGGCCGCACCGTGTTCGAGGCCACGGCGATGAACGACGTGGTGGTCAACCGCGGCGCCACCTCGGGCATGGTGGAACTGCGCGTGGAGGTCGACGGGCATTTCGTGGCCAACCAGCGCGCCGACGGCCTGATCGTCGCCTCGCCCACGGGGTCCACGGCTTACGCGCTGTCGGCGGGCGGGCCGCTGATCCACCCCGCCAACCCGGGCTGGGTGCTGGTGCCGATCGCGCCGCACACCTTGTCCAACCGGCCCCTCGTGCTGCCCGAGGCGGCCGAGGTGACGATCGAGCTGGTCTCGGGCCGCGACGCCAGCGCCAATTTCGACATGCAGTCGCTGGCTTCGCTGCTGCTGGGCGACCGCATCACGGTGAAGAGGTCACAGCATCGCGTGCGCTTCCTTCACCCGCGCGGCTGGACCTACTTCGATACGCTGCGCAAGAAATTGCACTGGAACGAGGGGCACTCCTGATATGGCGCTCAGGCGCATCGCGCTGCGCGATTTCGTGATCGTGCGAGAGCTCGAGCTGGAGCTCGACGGCGGCTTTTCCGTGCTGACGGGCGAAACGGGGGCGGGCAAGTCCATCCTGGTCGACGCGCTGCAGCTCGCGCTGGGCTCGCGGGCGGAGGCGGCGGTTGTGCGCGAAGGCGCGGTGCGGGCGGAGATCACGGCGGAATTCGACATGCCCGCTGCGCTCGCGCCGTGGCTCGAGGAAGCCGGCTTCGACAAGGAAGACGCGCTGCTGGTCCGCCGCAGCATCGACAACCAGGGCAAGAGCCGCGCGTGGATCAACGGCAGCCCTGCCACCGCCACGCAACTGCGCGAGCTCGCCGACAGCCTGGTGGACATCCACGGCCAGCATGCGTGGCAAAGCCTCACGCGCGCCGACGCGGTGCGCCAGCTGCTGGACGGCTACGCGGCGCTCGATACGCAGCTGCTGCGCGACGCATGGCACAAGTGGCGCACGGCCGGCAAGACGCTGGCCGATGCGCGCGCCGCGCAGGAGACGCTGACGCGCGAGCGCGAGCGCCTGGCCTGGCAAATCGGCGAGGTGGACAAGCTCGCGCCGGGTGCGGACGAGTGGGATGCATTGAACACCAGCCACACGCGGCTGGCCAACGCGCAGTCGCTGCTCGAAGCCGCGCAAGGCGCGATCGATGCGCTGGAGGGCGATGAAGGCGGCGCCACGCGCTCGCTGGCGCACGCGCAGTCTCTATTGGGCGCACAGGAGCACGTCGAGCCGCAGTTCCGCGAGATCGGCGAAGTGCTGGCCTCTTCGCTCGCGCAGCTGGAAGACGCCGCGCATTCGCTGCATGCGTATCTGCGCAAGACGGAGCTTGACCCGCAGCGGCTCGCCGAGCTCGACGAACGCATGTCGCTGTGGCTGTCGCTCGCGCGCCGCTTCCGCCGCACGCCGGCGGAGCTGCCCGCGCAGCTGGCGTCGTGGAAGGAAGAACTTGCGCGGCTCGATGCCGCCGCCGACCTCGCGGGTTTGGAAGCGACGGAGAAGAAGGCGCACGAGGCGTACGTGAACGAAGCGCGCGCGGTGTCGAAGGCGCGCGCCAAGGCGGCGCCGCAACTGGCCAAGGCCGTCACGGCCGCGATGCAAGGCCTGGGCATGCAAGGCGGCCGCTTCGAGGTCCAGTTGCAGGCACTCGCCGAGCCGCAGCAAAGCGGGATGGAGGAAGTCGCCTTCCTCGTCGCCGGCCACGCCGGCAGCACGCCGCGCCCGGTGGGCAAGGTGGCGTCGGGCGGCGAGCTCTCGCGCATCGCGCTGGCCATCGCCGTCACCACCAGCCGCCTCGGCACGGCGCAGACGCTGATCTTCGACGAGGTCGATGCCGGTGTGGGTGGCGCGGTCGCGGAGACGGTGGGCAGGCTGATGAAGCAACTGGGCCGCGACCGGCAGGTGCTGGCCGTGACGCACCTGCCGCAGGTCGCGTCCTGCGCCGACCATCACCTCGTCGTCGCCAAGCAAAGCGATGCCAAAGGCCCGTCCAGCAGCGTGGCCCCCGTGAACGGCGAACACCGCGTGGCCGAGATCGCGCGCATGCTGGGCGGCGAGCGCCTGTCGGGCACCACGCTCGCGCACGCCAAGGAAATGCTTTCGGGCGCCAAGTCATGAGCCTGGAGCTCGTCCTCATCACCGGCATGTCGGGCTCCGGCAAGTCGGTGGCGCTGCGCGCGCTGGAGGACGCCGGCTACTACTGCGTGGACAACCTGCCGCCCGAGCTGCTGTCGCAGTTCGTCACGCTGGAGCAGAAGAGCAGCGCGGGCCGCGTGGCCATCGCCATGGACGTGCGAAGCCGCTCGTCGCTGCCGCTGGTGCCGCAGTTGCTGCGCGACCTTTCCGCGCAAGGTGTCCACGTGCGGCCTCTGTTCCTGGACGCCACCACCGAGACGCTGGTGCGCCGCTTCTCCGAGACGCGCCGCCGCCACCCGCTGTCGGGCGATTCGGGCCAGGCCGCGCTGGACCAGCAGCACGCGCTGGTCGACGCGATCGAGCTGGAGCGCGAGTTGCTCTCCGACCTGCGCGAGCACGCGCACGTCATCGACACCAGCCAGATCCGTAACGCGCAGCTGCAGGCGCACGTGAAGTCGCTGCTGTCGGCGCCGGCCTCGCGCCTCACGCTGGTGTTCGAGTCCTTCGCGTTCAAGCGCGGCATCCCGGTGGATGCGGACTACATCTTCGACGTGCGCATGCTGCCCAACCCGCATTACGAGCCGCAGCTCAAGGCCCTCACCGGCCGCGACGCGCCCGTGGTCGCCTACCTCGAGCAGCACGCCGACGTGCGCGAGATGTACGGGCAGATTCGCAAGTTCCTCGAGCATTGGCTGGAGCCGCTGGCGCGCGACCACCGCAGCTACGTCACCGTGGGCATCGGCTGCACCGGCGGGCAGCACCGCTCGGTCTACCTCGTCGAAAAGCTGGCCGCCGACTTCGGCGCCAAGTGGGTGACGCTCAAGCGCCACCGCGAGCTCGACGCCTAGCCGTCCAGCAGCTTGCGGATAGGCGCAGGCAGGCCCAGGGCCGGCCACTGCTGCGCGCCGAACCAGTCGCCCTCGCCTTGCAATTTGCGCTTGCGCGGCAGGCGCACTTCCACCGGGTGCAGGTGCAGGTCCTTGTGCGTCAGCACGTGCTTGAAGGCCGCGCCGTCGCTGGCTTCGCTGCCGGCGGGCAAGGCTTCTTCCAGCGCTTCGCGGCTGTCGAACACCGGCAGGCAGTACAGGCCCGCCCACACGCCGGGCGCGGGTCGCTTGTGCAGCCACACGGCGCCGTCGCTCGCGTGGGCACGCAGCAGCCACAGCGACTGCGCCGTGCGCTTGAGCTTCTTCGTCTTGACGGGGAAGTCTTCCGGGTTGCCGCGCAGCCGTGCGCCGCACACGTCTTGCGCGGGGCACACCAGGCATGAAGGGTTGCGCGGCAGGCACACGGTGGCGCCCAGGTCCATCAGCCCCTGCGTGTAGCGCGGCATCGCCTCGCTCGCCGGCAGCAACGCTTCGGCGCGCGACCAGAGTTCGTTCACCGCCTTCGCGTTCGCCAGGTCGCCATCGAACGCCAGCACCCGCGCGAGCACGCGCTTGACGTTGCCGTCGAGGATCGCGACGCGTTCGCCGAAGCAGAAGGCCGCGATGGCCGCGGCGGTCGAGCGGCCGATGCCGGGCAGCGTTTCCAGTTCCGCAGCGGTGCGCGGGAATTCTCCGCCGAACCGTGCAACGACTTCCTGCGCGCAGCGGTGCAGGTTGCGCGCGCGGCTGTAGTAGCCCAAGCCGCTCCACAGTGCCAGCACCTCGTCCTCGTCCGCTGCGGCCAGCGCGCGTACACCGGCGAACCGCGCGGTGAACCGCTCGTAGTAGGCCAGCACGGTGGCCACCTGCGTCTGCTGCAGCATGACTTCGGACAGCCACACGCGATACGCATCGCGCGTGCCCTGCCACGGCAGCGCGTGGCGCCCATGGCTTTGCTGCCAGCGCACGATGCGGCCGGCGAAACCTTCCACGGAAGGCTTCATGCCGCGAGCGCGGCGGGCTGGGTGTCGAGCGTGGGCTCGGGGATGTGGACCAGGTGGTCCGTGAGCTCGGTCAGCTTCAGGTCCAGCGCGTCGAGCGCGGCTTCCTGCTGCTCGATCTCGGCGATGCGCTCGTCCAGGCCGCTGGCGGCGTGCTGGATGCGCTCGATGGCTTCCAGGCGCCGGCCGAAGTTGCGGCGGCGCTCGCGCAACTGCGCGTCGAGCTGCGCGGCCGCGGACTTGTTCCACAGCTCCACTTCGCCCAGCGCCGATTCGTAGACGACACGCAGGCGCGTGGCCAGCGCGCGCACCAGGCGGTCGGCGAACTCGGGCTGCGCCAGGCGCAGCGCATTGGACATGCCCAGGTACTGCAGGTGGCTGCGCTCGACCAGGTCGAGGTCGCGCTCGTAACGGGCCAGCTCGGGCTCCCTCGGCGCCTGCAGCGAGAAGCCGTACTCGGCGTTCAGCTGGCGGAAGGTGCCGGTCAGCATCGACTGGATCTCGGCGCTGGTGGCCTGCGCCTTCTGCAGGCCCTGGCGCAGGCGCTCGAAGGTGGTGCCGTAGGCCTTCTTCACGCCCAGCTTGATGCCGGGCTGGCGCAGCGCGGCCGTCAGCTCGGCCATCTCGGTCTTGAGCGTGCTGGTGCCCAGCAGCGTGAACACGTCGCGCAGCAGCTTGGTGTGCACCGAGCGCACGGCGTGGATGCGCGCGCCGCTCACGTCGAAGTCGCGCTGCTCCTGCTCGATGCGCGAGCGCATGTGCTTGATGACCGAGGTGTTCTTGCCGCGCAGGCCCTTCAGCTCGAGCATCTGCTCGGCGAGGTCGCGGCGGCGGATGTTGATGGCGCGCCCGGCTTCGGAGCGCAGCTCGGTGATGCCGGTGCCCACGGCCGAGCGCAGGATGCGCTGGCGCTGGCCCATCACGCCCAGGCCCAGCGCCTTCTCGAGGACGGGGAGCTGGCTGCGCTCGAGCAGCGGTGCGTCGTGCGTGACCTTCGCGAGCAGGCCCTTCTGCGCGGACACGGGGATGACCTGCGTCGCCGGCAGCTCGAGGATCTCGGCCGACGTGGCGCGCTGCTTGTCGATCTGGGCCTGGATCTGCTCGGGCGTCGACAGCTGGTCCCACATCGTGTCGATCTTGTTCAGCACGACCAGGCGCGACTCGACGTTGTCGGCCTCGGTGATCAGGTGCTCGCGCCAGATGGCGAGGTCTGACTTCGTGACGCCGGTGTCGGCGGCGAGGATGAACACCACCGCATGCGCCTGCGGGATCAGGTTGACCGTGAGCTCGGGCTCGGCGCCGATCGCGTTGAGGCCCGGCGTGTCGAGGATGACGAGGCCCTGCTTGAGCAGCGGGTGCGCGATGTTGATCAGCGCATGGCGCCAGCGCGGCACTTCCACCATGCCTTCCGCGTTGACCATCGGGTTGTCCTGCGGGCGGTCCTCGTGCCAGAAGCCCAGCGCCTTGGCTTCGTCCTTGGTCACGTGCCGCACCTCGGCGACCTTCTCGAAGGCCTGCGCGAGCTGCGCGGGGTCGTTCACGTCCAGGTCGATGCGCGTCCACTTCTCGGGCACCGCGCGCCATTCCATCAGCGCCTGCGGCTGCAGGCGCGTTTCGATCGGCAGCAGGCGCAGGCAGGGCGGCACCTCGCTGTCGTAGCCCAGCTCGGTCGGGCACATCGTGGTGCGGCCGGCGCTGGCGGGCATGATGCGGCGCTTGTAGCCGGCGAAGAAGATCGCGTTGATCAACTCGGACTTGCCGCGCGAGAACTCGGCGACGAAGGCGACCATCACCTTGTCCGACTTCACCTGGTTCTGCAGGCGGCGCAGGCGCTCTTCGACGGCGGCGTCGAGCAGCTCGTGGTCCTTCAGCCACTCCGCGAGGAGTTTGAGGCGCAGCGCAAACTCGCGGCGCCAGGCCGCGTGCTGGTCGAATTTCTCGTTGAAGGATTTCACTGCTGTCCCCTGCGCCAAACCATTATGGCACCCGGATTTCTTAAGTGCTCAGGATTTCTGGCAGTGCGGGCAGTAGTACGTTGCCCTCTGGCCCTGGCGAATACTTTTGATGGGCGTGCCGCACACGCGGCACGGTTCGCCGGCGCGGTCGTACACCATGGCCTCGAGCTGGAAGTAGCCCGCTTCGCCCCGGGCATTCGAGAAGTCGCGCAAGGTGCTGCCGCCTTTTTGCACCGCTCGCGTGAGGACTTCACGGATGGCCTCGCGCAGCTTCGCCGCGCGCGGCCGGCTGATCTTCGACGCCGCCAGCGTCGGGCGGATGCCGGCGAGGAAGAGCGCCTCGGAGGCGTAGATGTTGCCCACGCCAACGACGATGTCGCCGGCCAGCAGTACCTGCTTGATCGGCGCCTTGCGCTGGCGCAGCGCCTCGTGGAAACGCAGCGCGTCGAAGTCCGGCGACAGCGGCTCCACGCCCAGGCGGCCGAGCATCTTCTCGCCTTCGGGCGCGGCTTCGTGCGGCGCGTAGACCACCGCACCGAAACGGCGCGGGTCGTTCAGGCGCAGCGTGCCGCGCGTGGTCACCAGGTCGAAGTGGTCGTGCGTGCCGGGGCCGGGGTGCTCGCTCGCGAAGGCCAGGCTGCCCGACATGCCCAGGTGCATGAGCAGCACGCCTTCGTCCAGGTCGACGAGCAGCCACTTGCCGCGGCGGCGAACCTGTAACACGCGCCGGCCCGCCAGCTGCTGCGGGTCGATTCCCAGCGGCCAGCGCAGCGCCTTGCCCGAGGTGCGCACGGCGCGGATCGTCGCGCCGGCGATCCGCTCGGCAAAGCTCTGGCGCGTGACTTCGACCTCGGGCAGTTCGGGCATTGCAGCGGGATTATCATGATCCGATGAAGCGTTTCCCACTGGCTGCCCTGGCGCTGGCCGCCTGCATGGCATGCCTCGTGCCCGCCTACGCGGCCGACGACGACGACGAAGACAAGCCCAAGGGGCCGCCGCAGCCCACGCCCCTGAATGCGCAGCTGTTCTACGAGCTGCTGGTCGGCGAGATCAGCGCGCGCACCGGCGAAGCCAACCTCGGCATCTCGCTCATCCTCGAAGCCGCCCGGCGCACCAACGACCCGCAGCTGTACCAGCGCGCGGTGGAGGTCGCGTTCCAGGCGCGCTCCGGCGATGCCGCGCTGCAGGCGGCGCGTGCGTGGAAGCAGGCGTTCCCCCAGTCGCGCGAAGCCAATCGCTACGTGTTGCAGATCCTGGTGGCGCTGAACCGCCTGCCGGAGAGCATCGAGCCCCTGCGTGCGGAGATCGCCCTCGCCCCGGCGGCCGAGCGCAACCCCGTGCTGGCCGCCCTGCCGCGCCTGTACTCGCGGGCGCCGGACAAGAAGGCGGCTGCGGCCGCCGTCGAGCAAGGCCTGGCCGACGTGCTGCAGCAGAAGGACACGGCCGCCGCGGGCTGGACGGCGGTGGGCCGCCTTCGCCTGGCCGCGACGGACACCGCCGGCGCCATCGAAGCCGTGCGCAAGGCGCAGGCGGTGAGCCCCGAATCCGAAGGGCCCGCGCTCCTGGCGCTGGAGCTGATGGACCCCAAGCGGCCCGAGGCCGAGGAGCAGTTCAAGCGCTACCTCGCGCAACGCCCGCTGCCGGAGCTGCGCATGGCTTATGCGCGCGTGCTGGTGGACACGCAGCGCTACAGCGAGGCGTCGCAGCAGATCCAGCTGGTCACCGCGCAAAGGCCCGACTACGCGGAGGCCTGGCTCGTGCAAGGCCTGCTGCAGCTGCAGGACAACCAGGACGCCGCGGCCGAGGCCTCGTACAAGCGCTTCCTCGAGCTGGCCAAGGCGCAGCCGGGCCAGGGCGACGACCGCCGCGGCACCGAAGCGCAGGCCTACATGGGCCTGTCGCGCATCGCCGAAAAGCGCAAGGACTTCGCGCTGGCCAACGCGTACCTGGACCGCATCGAAAACCCGCAGGACCTGATCGCCGCGCAGCAGCGCCGCGCGTCGCTGCTCGCGCGGCAGGGCAAATTGGAGGAAGGCCGCAAGTTGATCCGCCAGCTGCCCGAGCGCGAGCCCGGCGACGCGCGCCAGAAGATGCTGGCCGAGGTGCAGCTGCTGCGCGACGCCAAGCAGTACAAGGCCGCGTACGCCGTGCTCGCCGAAGCCGCGGCCAAGCAGCCCTTCGACGCCGACCTCGCCTACGACCAGGCCATGATCGCCGAGAAGATGGGCGACCTGGGCGTGATGGAGAAGCTGCTGCGCCGGGTGATCGCGGAAAAGCCCGACTACCACCACGCGTACAACGCGCTGGGCTACTCGTTCGCCGAGCGCAACGTGCGCCTGCCGGAGGCGAAGGAGTTGATCCAGAAGGCGCTGACCTATGCGCCCAACGACCCGTTCATCACCGACAGCCTGGGCTGGGTCGAGTTCCGCTTGGGCAACAAGCCGGAAGCGCTGCGCATCCTCGAAGGCGCGTACAAGCAAAGGCCCGACGCCGACATCGCCGCGCACCTGGGCGAGGTGCTGTGGAGCATGGGCCAGCGCGACCGCGCACACAGCGTGTGGAAGGAAGGCCTCCTGATGAACAGCGACAACGACACGCTGCAGGAGACACTCAAGCGCCTGCGCGTCAAGCCATGAAATTGCACGCCCCCTGGCGCGCCGCCGGCGCGGCGCTCCTTGCCTTGCTGCTGTCGGCTTGCGCGACGGCGCCCAAGCCCCCGGCCGAAGCGACGGCCGAAATGGGGCCCTGGGCCGGGCGCCTGGCGCTGACCGTGCAGGACAAGCCGAACGAATCCTTCGCGGCGGGCTTCGAGCTGAAAGGCAACCCGCAGCGAGGCGAGCTTGAATTGCTCTCGCCGCTGGGCGGCACGCTGGGCCTCCTGCAATGGCAGCCGGGCAAGGCCACCTTGCGGTCGAGCTCGCGCACCACCGAATACGAATCGCTGGAAGCGCTGGTGACGCAGGTGGCGGGCACTTCCATCCCGGTCGCGGCGCTGTTCGACTGGCTGCGCGGCGTCGCCACGCCCGTGCCGGGCTGGCAGCCGGACCTGACGCAGCTCGCACAAGGCCGCCTCAGGGCGGTGCGAACCGACCCGCAGCCCCAGGCCGACCTGCGCGTCCTGCTGGAGCGCTGAAATTGCGCTCGCTCCACGACGTCCCCGCGCCCGCCAAGCTCAACCTCTTCCTGCACGTGCTGGGCCGGCGCGAGGACGGCATGCACCTGCTGCAGTCGGCGTTCATGCTGGTGGATTGGTGCGACACGCTGCACTTCGAATTGCGCGACGGCGGGGGCCTGTCACGAGAGGACCTGGCAACGCCCTTGCCCGCCGACGACCTGGTGCTGAAAGCGGCCCGCGCGCTGCAGGCGGCCTCGGGGACCCGGCTCGGCGCCCACATCGCCATCGAAAAGCGCATCCCGGCCGAGGCCGGGATGGGCGGCGGCTCCTCGGACGCTGCCACCACCTTGCTGGCCTTGAACCGCCTCTGGCAAACGAACTTCAACCGGGCACAACTGGCGGCCATCGGCGAGAAGATCGGCGCCGACGTGCCCTTCTTCGTTGGCGGGCACAACGCCTGGGTGGAGGGAACCGGGGAAAAACTCACGCCCATCGAGCTGCCGGCGGCCCGTTTTGCGGTCGCCAAACCCCCGGCCGGCGTCTCCACGGCGGCCATCTTCGGCCACCCCCAGCTCAAGCGAACGAGCCCCGCTGCTATAATCTCGGGCTTTGCTGCAAACCCGTTTGCGTTCGGCGCGAACGACCTGCAGCCGGTTGCGCAGGCGCTGTGTCCCGATGTCGCGAAAGCCTTCCAATGGCTGGGCTCGCAGGGGTTCCAGGGCCGCATGACCGGTTCGGGCAGTGCGGTTTTCGCGCCGATGGCGCCGGACAGGCACTTGGACCAGGCGCCCGCAGGATGGGCGGTACGGGAATGCAGCAACATGGTCGCCCATCCCCTGGCCGGGTGGGCTTCCAGCGACGATTAACGGTGTCCGGCTGACGAATAGAGAGTTTCTGAGCCGGTCTCCTGTGTAGGGGAGTCGCCAAGTTGGTTAAGGCACCGGATTTTGATTCCGGCATTCGAGGGTTCGAGTCCTTCCTCCCCTGCCAAATTTTTTGAACACGCCGCCCGATGCAGGTCCAACAGCACCCCGATTTCATGGTGTTCACAGGTAACGCCAATCCCGCGCTCGCCGCGGAGATTGCCGGACACCTGGGCATTTCGCTGGGCGCGGCCACCGTGGGCCGGTTCTCGGACGGTGAAGTCACGGTCGAGATCAACCAGAACGTGCGCGCCCGCGACGTGTTCGTGGTGCAGTCCACCTGCGCGCCGACCAACGAGAACCTGATGGAACTGCTGGTCATGGTCGATGCGCTCAAGCGCGCCTCGGCCGAGCGGATCAGCGCCGTCATCCCGTATTTCGGCTACGCCCGCCAGGACCGCCGCCCGCGCTCTTCGCGCGTGCCGATCTCGGCCAAGGTGGTGGCAAACCTGCTGCAGACCGTGGGCGTGGACCGCGTGCTGACCATGGACCTGCACGCCGACCAGATCCAGGGCTTCTTCGACATCCCGGTGGACAACATCTACGCGTCGCCGGTGCTGCTGTCCGATGTGCGCAGCAAGAAGTACGACGACCTGATCGTGGTGTCGCCCGACGTCGGCGGCGTGGTGCGCGCCCGGGCGCTGGCCAAGCAGCTGGGCACGGACCTCGCGATCATCGACAAGCGCCGCCCCAAGGCGAACGTGTCGGAAGTGATGCACGTGATCGGCGAGATCGACGGCCGCAACTGCGTGATCATGGACGACATGATCGACACCGCCGGCACGCTGGTGAAGGCGGCCGAGGTGCTCAAGGAGCGCGGCGCCAAGCACGTGTACGCGTATTGCACGCACCCCGTGTTCTCGGGCCCGGCCATCGAGCGCCTGTCCAAGGGCACGGCCCTGGACGAAGTCGTGGTCACCAACACGATCCCGCTGTCGGACGCCGCGCGCGCCTGCAGCCGGATCCGCCAGCTCACCGTGGCGCCGCTGATCGCCGAGACGATCCAGCGCATCGCCAAGGGCGAGTCGGTGATGAGTTTGTTCTCGGAGCAGGTCGACCTGTTCTGAGTTTTTGAACGGGGCTTCACGCTGGTCGCGGCGGTCGCCCCATTGACTGGAGAGAGAAATGAAATTCGTCGCTTTCGAGCGCAACAAGCAGGGGACGGGTGCGAGCCGCCGTCTTCGCAACACCGGCCGCGCGCCGGGCATCGTGTACGGTGGCAACGGCCAGCCGCAGCTGATCGAGCTCGATCACAACGCGCTGTGGCACGCCCTGAAGAAGGAAGCCTTCCACTCCACCATCCTGGACATGGAACTGGCGGGCAAGGAAGCCAAGGTGCTGCTGCGTGACGTGCAGTACCACCCCTACAAGCCGCAGATCGTGCACGTGGACTTCCAGCGCGTGGACGCCAAGACCAAGCTGCACATGAAGGTGCCGTTCCACTTCGTGAAGGCCGAGGAGTCGCAGGCCGTCAAGTTCGAGAACTGCGTGGTCAACCACGTGATGTCCGAAGTGGACATCTCCTGCTTCCCGGCCGACCTGCCCGAGTTCATCGAGGTGGACCTGTCCGGCATGAAGAAGGGCATCTCGCTGCACCTGAGCGAGGTGAAGCTGCCCAAGGGCGTGACCGCCGTGACGCACGGCAAGAAGGACCCGGTCGTGGTGTCCGTGGCGGTGGTGGGCGGCGAAGAGCCGACCGAAGCCGCTGCCGCCGTCGAGGGCGCCCCCGCTGCCGCCGCGGTTCCGGCCGCCGCGGATGCGAAGGCCGATGCCAAGGCGCCCGCCAAGGACGCCAAGGCCGATGCCAAGGCCCCCGCGAAGGACGACAAGAAGAAGAAGTAATTTCCCTCACAGGAAATGCGTGCACGGCCCACCTCGGTGGGCCGTTTTCATTCCGGCGCCGCCTCGATAATCACGCCCATGATCAAGCTCTTCGTCGGCCTGGGAAATCCCGGCCCCGAGTACGAATACACCCGCCACAACGCCGGGTTCTGGTGGGTCGACGCGCTGTCACGCGAGCTGAAGGCGCCGCTGGTCACCGACAAGGGCTACCACGGCCTGGTCGCACGGGCCAACGTGCACGGCCACACGGTGTGGCTGCTGGAGCCGCAGACCTTCATGAACGTTTCCGGCCGCTCGGTCGCGGCGCTGGCGCGCTTCTACAAGATCCAGCCCGAGGAGATCCTCGTGGTGCACGACGAGCTGGACATCGCGCCGGGCCAGGCCAAGCTGAAGCTGGGCGGGGGCCACGCGGGCCACAACGGCCTGCGCGACATCCACGCGCAGCTGGGCACCGGCGACTACTGGCGCCTGCGCATCGGCATCGGCCACCCGGGCGACAAGAACGAGGTCGCGAACTGGGTGCTGAAGAAGCCGGCGCCGGAACAGCGCACGGCCATCGAGGAATGCGTCGCGCGCACGCTCAAGGCCTTCCCCGCGCTGATGGCCGGCGAGATGGAGAAGGCCACGCTGCTCATTCACACCAGCAAACCGCCGCGGCCGAAGCCGCCGAAACCGGAGGGGGGAACACCATGAAACGACAAATGCTTGCCGTCGCGCTGTGCGCGATCGCCGGCGCGGCCGGCGCGCAGTCCCTGGGCTACACGCCCACGGCCGCCGAGGCCAGGCAGGCGCGCGACAACGCCAAGCGCGACGCGAAGCTGGCCGATGCGATGGAGAAGGCGCGGCTGAAGGAAGACGCCAAGCCGGTGGCCGTGTACATCCCGAAGGAAGAGCCGAAGAAGGAAGAAGCGAAGGCGAAGAAGCCCGAGACCTTTACAGCGGCCGTTCCGGGTTCGGGGAAGAAGGCGAAAGAGAAGCAGAAGAAGGGCTAGGCGCGGCTTCTCCCGCCTGCGCCGTCAGCCGCCGGTACTTCTGCCACAGGGTCTCGCGCGCTTCCGTGTGCGCGGGGTCGATCGGGATGCAGTCGACCGGGCACACCTGGACGCACTGCGGTTCGTCGAAGTGGCCGACGCATTCCGTGCACTTGTGCGGGTCGATCTGGTAGATCTCGGGCCCCAGGAAGATCGCCTGGTTGGGGCACTCGGGCTCGCACACGTCGCAGTTGATGCACTCGTCGGTGATCATCAATGCCATGGTTCTGGCATTATCCACCGCGCCATGAGCGTCTTCCTCGCCAAGCGCCTGATCACCCTGATTGCGACGCTGGTTGGCGCGTCCCTCGTGGTCTTCTGGGTGCTGGAGGTGCTGCCTGGCAACGCGGCGCAGATCCTCATGGGGCCGGACGCATCGCCCGACGCGGTGCGGGCGCTGGCCGAGAAGCTCGGCCTGGACCGCCCCGCCGCCGAACGCTACTGGCACTGGATCACGGGACTTTTGCACGGCGACCTCGGGCTGAGCTATGCGTACAGCTCGCCCGTGTCGGAACTGGTCTGGGAGCGCCTGGCGCTCACCGTGCCGCTGGCCATCATGGCGATGGCGCTCACGTCCGTCATCGCGCTGTCGGCCGGCATCTACGCAGCGTCCCGCCACAACAAGGCGGGCGACGTCGGCGTGATGGCGGCGTCGCAGGTCGGCATCGCCATCCCGAACTTCTGGTTCGCGATCCTGTTGATCCTGCTGTTCTCGGTACACCTGAAGTGGTTCTCGGCCGGCGGCTTCCCGGGCTGGAGCGAAGGCATCCTCTCGGGAATCAAGGCCCTGTTGCTGCCGGCGCTTTCGCTCGCCGTGGTGCAGTCCGCGATCCTTGCCCGCATCACGCGATCGGCGGTGCTCGAGGTGTCGCGCGAGGACTTCGTGCGCACCGCGCGCGCCAAGGGCGCGTCGCGCACGCGCACGCTGTGGGGCCACGTGCTGCGCAACGCGATGATCCCCGTGATCACGGTGATGGGCCTGCAGTTCGCCGAGCTGCTGGCGGGCACCATCGTGGTGGAAAGCGTGTTCTACCTGCCGGGCCTCGGGCGCCTGATCTTCCAGTCGATCTCCAACCGGGACCTGATCGTGGTGCGCAACTGCGTGATGCTGCTGGCGGCGATGGTCGTGACCGTGAACTTCATCGTCGACGTGCTGTACGCGGCCATCGACCCGCGCGTGAAGGCGAGCGACATCTGAAGCCCTTCGCCCACCGCAGCTTCGCGATCGGCGCCGTGCTGAGCCTGCTCCTCGCGCTGGCGGCGGCGCTGTCGTTCGTGTGGACGCCGCACTCGCCCTACGAGGTCGACATCACCGCCAAGCTGCAGGGCCCGAGCGCCGCGCACTGGTTCGGCACCGATGCATACGGGCGCGACGTCGCCTCGCTGCTGCTCGTCGGGGCGCGAGCATCGATCGCCGTCGGCGTGATCGCGGTGGGCATCGGCCTGGTGATCGGCACGGCCTTCGGCCTGCTCGCCTCCGCCCGGCGCGGCTGGTGGGAAGAAATCATCATGCGCATCGCCGACTTCGGCTTCGCCTTTCCCGCGATCCTGTCGGCCATCATGCTCACGGCCGCTTTCGGCCCCGGCATGGTCAACGCGATCGTCGCCATCGGCATCTACAACATCCCGACCTTCGCGCGCATCACGCGCGCGTCGGCCAACGCTATCTGGACGCGGGAGTTCGTGCTGGCCGCGCGTGCTTGCGGCAAGGGGTCCTTCGCGATCACGATGGAGCACGTGCTGCCCAACATCGCGTCGGTGCTGATCGTGCAGGCGACCATCCGCTTCGCGATCGCCATCCTCGCGGAGGCCGCCTTGTCGTACTTGGGCTTGGGCACGCAGCCGCCGCAGCCCTCGTGGGGGCGCATGCTGTCGGAGGCGCAGACGCTGATGTTCCAGTCGCCGCTGCTCGCGGTCTACCCCGGCGTCGCCATCGCCCTGGCGGTGCTGGGCCTGAACCTGCTGGGCGACGGCCTGCGCGACATCTTCGATCCCAAGCTGGCGAGGAAGCGCTGATGGCACTCCTCGAAGTCGAGCACCTGACGATCACGCTGCAGACGCACCGCGGCCCGGCGCGCGCCGTGCGCGACGTGAGCTTCACGCTGGACAAGGGCGACACGCTGGGCATCGTCGGGGAATCGGGCTGCGGCAAGTCGATGACGGCCATGGCGCTGATGGGCCTGTTGCCCGAGGGCGCGCAGGTCGAAGGGAGCATCCGCCTGGCAGGCGAGGAGCTGCTGACCAAGAGCGATTCCCAGATGGGCCAGATCCGCGGCGACCGCATCGGGATGATCTTCCAGGAGCCGATGACGGCGCTGAACCCCGTGCACACCGTGGGCAAGCAGGTGGCCGAGCCCCTGCGGCTGCACCGCGGCCTGTCGGGGGCGCAGGCGCGCGAGAAGGTCATTGCCCTGCTCGACCGCGTCGGCATCCCCGATGCCGCGCGCCGCATCGACGCCTACCCGCACCAGTTCTCCGGCGGCCAGCGCCAGCGCATCACCATCGCGATGGCCCTGGCGTGCGAGCCCGCGCTGCTCATCGCCGACGAGCCGACGACGGCACTGGACGTCACCATCCAGAAGCAGATCCTGGAATTGATCTCCGGCCTGGTCGCCGAGCGCGGCATGGGCCTGATCCTGATCTCGCACGACCTGGGCGTGATCGCGCAGAACGTGCGCCGCATGCTGGTGATGTATGGCGGCAGCGGCGTGGAAGACGGGACCACCCGTTCGGTCTTCGCCGACCGCATGCACCCGTACACGCTGGGCCTGTTCGGCGCGCGGCCGGGGCTGCGCACGCCCAAGGGCCAGCGGCTGGTGACCATCCCGGGCACGGTGCCCGAGCTCGCGGACCTGCCGCCGGGATGCCCTTTCGCGGGCCGCTGCCGCTTCACGATTCCCGAGTGCCGCGCCACGGTGCCGCCGCCGGTGGAAGTCCACCCCGGGCACCACGCGCGCTGCATCCGCCTGGATGCCGTTGCCGACTTCAAGAAGCAGGCCGCATGAACGCACCCCTGCTCGAAGTCGAGAACCTGGTGCGCGACTACACGCTGCCGCGCGAAAAGCTCAGCGCCCCGCCGCCGAAGGTGCACGCGCTGCGCGGCGTGAGCTTCACGCTGCATGCCGGCCGCAGCCTGGGCATCGTCGGCGAATCGGGCTCGGGCAAGTCCACCCTCGCGCGCATCGTCATGGCGCTGGACGCGCCCACCTCCGGCAGCGTGAAGATGCTGGGCCGCGACCTGCATCGCCTGCCCCGCGAGGAACTGCGCGCGGCGCGGCGCGACTTCCAGATGGTCTTCCAGGACCCGTACGGCTCGCTCGACCCGCGCCAGCCGATCGGCCGCATCGTCAGCGAGCCGCTGGCGGCCCAAGGCGCGCCGCGCAGCGAGCAGCACGACCGAGCCGCGAAGGTGCTGGAGTCGGTCGGGCTGCGTGCCACCGACCTGGCCAAGTTCCCGCACGAGTTCTCCGGCGGCCAGCGCCAGCGCATCGCCATCGCCCGGGCGCTCGTCACGCGCCCGCGCCTGATCGTGGCCGACGAGCCGGTGAGTGCGCTGGACGTGTCGGTGCAGGCGCAAGTACTCAACCTGATGCAGGACCTGCAGGCCGAGTTCGGCGTGACCTACATGTTGATCAGCCACGACCTGGCCGTGGTGCAGCACCTGTGCGACGAGGTGGCGGTGCTGCGCGAGGGCGTGATCGTCGAGCAGGGGCCGCCGGGCGAGCTGTTCGCGCATGCTCGTCATCCCTATACCCGCGCCCTGCTCGAGGCCGTTCCGCAAGCCGAGCCGCCGGAATAAGATGGCGGCGCACCCCACCTTGGAGATGAGGATCATGATGAAACGAAGAACCGTCCTGGCCAGCGCCGCCGCCTCCACCCTGCCGCTGGCCCTGCCCGCCTTCGCCCAGAAGAGCAAGGATTCGATCGTGATGGCGATGGCGCTGGAGCCGCCGGGCCTGGACCCCACCGCCGGCGCGGCCTCGGCCATCGCCGAGATCGTCCTGTACAACGTCTTCGAGACGCTCACCAAGATCAACTCCGACGGCAAGGTCACGCCGCTGCTGGCCGAAAGCTGGGAGGTCTCGCCCGACCTCAAGACCTACACCTTCAAGCTGCGCAAGGGCGTGAAGTTCCAGAACGGCGAGCCGTTCAACGCGCAGGCGGTGAAGTTCTCGTTCGACCGCGCGGGCGGCGAGAAGAGCACCAACAAGGACAAGCGCACCTTCGCCAACCTGTCCGCGCAGGTCGTCGACGACAACACCGTGGTGCTGCTGAACAAGGAGATCGACCCCGACCTGCCTTTCCTGCTCGGGCAGGCCACGGCCATCATCGTCGAGCCCAAGAGCGCGGAGACCAATGCCACCAAGCCCGTGGGCACCGGACCCTACCGGCTGGAGAACTGGACCAGAGGCTCGTCGGCGGTGCTGACCAAGTGGGACGGCTACCGCAGCCCTTCGCACGCCAAGCTGCGCCGCGTCACGTTCCGCTTCATCTCCGACCCGGCTGCACAAGCCGCCTCCGTGCTGTCGGGTGACGTCGACGCCTTCCCCCGCATCGCCACGCGCGCCGTCGCGCAGTTTCGCAACAACCCGCAGTACCAGGTGTACCTGGGCGGCTCGCGCGCCAAGACCATCGTGTCGATCAACAACAAGCACAAGCCGCTGGACGACGTGCGTGTGCGCCGCGCCATCCTCGCGGCCATCGACCGCAAGGCCTTCATCGAGGCCGCGGCCGACGGCTTCGGCACGCCCATCGGCAGCCACTACGTGCCGGGCGCGGAAGGCTTCGTCGACACGACGTCGGTCAACCCCTACGACCCCGAGAAGGCCAAGCGGCTGCTGGCCGAAGCCGGCGTGAAGACGCCGCTGGAGCTGACGATGACGCTGCCCCCGCCCGCCTACGCGCGCCAGGGCGGCGAGTTCATCGTGGCGCAGCTGGCCAAGGTGGGCATCACCGTCAAGGTGCAGAACGTCGAGTGGGCGCAGTGGCTGTCCAACACCTTCGGCGGCCCGCACAACTACGACCTGACCATCATCTCGCACGTGGAGCCCTTCGACCTGGGCAACTACGCCAAGCCGGACTACTACTGGGGCTACGCCAACCCGAAGTTCAGCGAGGCCTACAACAAGGTCAAGTCGACCGGCAACGCGGCCGAGCGCGCCAAGTACCTCGGCGAGGTGCAGCGCCTGCTCGCGCAGGACGCGGCCAACGGCTACATGTACCAGCCGCAGTTCCCGACCGTCGCGCGCAAGGAGGTCAAGGGCCTGTGGAAGGACATGCCGATCTTCTGCAACGACCTGGCCGCGATCTCCTGGGCTTGAGCGGGAAGCCACGATGTCCAGGCAGTACCCTCGTGCGCTGCACGAGCTGAGCGCCCCCGCGCTCGTCGACGCCTACCGCCGGCGCGAGCTGTCGCCGGTGGAGGTCACGCAATCCGTGCTCGGCCACGTCGAGCTGTGGGAGCCCCACATCCGGGCGCTGTACCTGCTGCGGCCCGAGCTGGCGCTGCAGCAGGCGCGCGCGAGCGAGGCACGCTGGATGAAGGGCGCGCCGCTGGGCCCCATCGACGGCGTGCCGCTCACGATCAAGGAAAACATCGCCACGCAGGGCGACCCGGTGCCGCTGGGAACGGCGGCGACGGAGCTCGCGCCCGCTGTTGCCGATGCGCCGCCCGCCGCGCGCGTGCGCGAATCGGGCGGCGTCATGGTCGCCAAGACCACCATGCCCGACTACGGGATGTTGTCCTCGGGGCTCTCGAGCTTCCATGCGCTGTCGCGCAACCCGTGGGACCTCGCGAAGACGCCCGGCGGTTCCAGCGCGGGTGCGGCCGCGGCGGTGGCGGCCGGCTACGGGCCCCTGCACGTGGGGAGCGACATCGGCGGCTCGCTGCGGTTGCCCGCGGGCTGGTGCGGCATCTTCACGCTCAAGCCCAGCCTCGGCCGCATCCCGATCGACCCGCCTTACATGGGGCGCGCCGCGGGGCCGATGACACGCACGGTGGAAGACGCCGCGTGGTTCATGCAGGTCTTGTCGAGGCCGGATGCGCGCGACAGCATGAACCTGCCGTACCAGGACATCGCCTGGGGCAGCTTCGACCGCGGCGCGGACAAGCTCAAGGGCCTTCGCATCGGGCTGCTGCTCGAAGCGGGTTGCGGCCTGGCGGTCGAACCCGAAGTGCGCAAGTCCGTCGCGCAGGCCGCGCAGCTCTTCGAGCGCGCGGGCGCGATCGTCACGCCGATGAAACCCTTCATGACGCAGGCGATGCTGGAAGGCATGGACTGGTTCTGGCGCATGCGCTCGTACGTGGACATGAAGGCGCTGCCGCCCGAGCGCAAGGCGCGCGTGCTGCCCTACATCCAGCAGTGGGGCGACAGCGCGGCGAACATGAGCGGCGAGGCGGTGTTCAAGGGCTACAGCCAGTTCCACCTGACGCGTGTGCGCACGGTGGCGGCGTGCAGCGCGTTCGACTGCGTGATCTCGCCGACGGCGCCGGTGCCTGCGTATCCGGCGGAACACGCGTCGCCGACCAACGACCCGATGCGCTCGCTGGAGCACATCGGCTTCACCGTGCCGTACAACATGTCGGAGCAGCCGGCGGCGTCGATCAACTGCGGCTACACCGCGAGCGGCCTGCCGATCGGCCTGCAGATCGCGGGCGCGCGCTTCGACGACCTGGGCGTGCTGCAGGTGGCGCGCGCCTTCGAGATCATCCGGGGCGAGCAGCGCCCGTGGCCGCAACCGCCGTCCAAGAGCACGGCCCATGTCGACTGACGTCCTGGGCAACCGCGTCACGCTGCGCGACGAAGGCAGCCGCGGCGCGGTGGACGACTTCGTGGAGGGCTTCATCGCCAGCGAGGCGCGGGCGGTGAACGTCCTCGGCATCGCGGACCGGGACGACAGCCCCATCGTGCAGGCGTATGCCGCGGCGGTGCACATGTTCGCGGAGACGCCCGATGCGCCCGCCAACGCGCGGCCGTTTCTCGATCGCGCGAAGGCCCACGCAGCTGAAGCGACGCCGCGCGAGCAGCGCTTCATCGCCGCCGTCGATGCCTGGGTGCAGAGCGACATCCCGCGCGCCATCGCCCTGCACGAGGAACAGGCACGCGAATTCCCGCGCGACCTGCCTTCGGTGAAATTGGGGCAGTACCACCTGTTCAACGGCGGTGACTCCGAAGGCATGCTGCGGATCGCCCAGGCCGTCGAGGCTGCGGCGGCGGACGTGCCCTTCTTCCACGGCATGCTGGCCTTCGGCTACGAGCAGTGCCATCGGCTGGCCGAAGCGGAGGCGAGCGCTCGGCGTGCCATTGCCATGCGCCGCAAGGAGCCCTGGGCCCACCATGCGCTGGCGCACGTGATGCTCACGCAGGGCCGCAACGGCGAAGGCCGCGACTTCATGGCGTCGGTGAGCGACACCTGGACGGGGCTGAACTCGTTCATGGTGACGCACAACTGGTGGCACCAGGCGCTGTTCCTGATCGAACTCGGTGAACTCGACGAAGTCCTGCGTGTCTACGACGCGCAGGTGTGGGGCGTCGCCAAGGACTACTCGCAGGACCAGGTCAACGCGGTGTCGCTGCTCGCGCGCGTCGAGCTGGCGGGCGGCGATGTCGGTGCGCGCTGGCAGGACGTCGCCACTCACCTGGCGCCGCGCGTGGCGGACCATGTGCTGCCCTTCCTCGACGTGCAGTATCTCTATGGGCTGGCGCGCGCGGGTCGGGCTGAAGCCGACGTGCTGATGCGCAACATCGAGCGGCATGCTGAAGGCGCACCCCGGGTGTGGCGCGACGTCGCCGTGCCCGCCGCGCGCGGGATGCTCGCGCATGCGCGCGGGGACTGGTCGCGCGCAGCCGACCAACTGGGGCGCGCGCTGCCACGCATGGCCGAGATCGGCGGCAGCCATGCGCAGCGCGACCTCTTCACGCGCGTCCATCGCGACGCCCTCGCGCGCGCACGATGAAGGCGCAGCTCGTGCTCGTGCCGGGGCTGGCCGGCGACCGCGTGATGTGGCGCTCGCAGCTGGAGGCCTTGTCGGCATGGCAGCCAGTCGTCACGGACGTGCACATGCGGCACGGCTCGATCCCGGACATGGCATCGGCCCTGCTGGCGGAGGTGCCGGGCCGGCTGGTGCTGGTGGGCGCCTCGATGGGCGGCATGGTCGCGATGGAAGCCGCGCGGCAAGCGCCGGAACGCGTCGCGGCGCTGGCGCTGCTCGGCACGAGCGCCCAGCCGGAGAACGAGGGCATGCGCCAGGTGCGCGAGAACGCGATCACGCTGTTCGGGCAGGGGCGCCTGCGCGAGGTGATCGAGCCCAACGTGGGCTTCGCCTTCCACCCCGACCACGTGCAGGACCCGTCGATCGCGCGGGACTACCTGGAGTTCGTGCTGCGCGCGGGCGCGGACCAACTGGTCCGCCAGAACCGCGCCGTGATCTCGCGGCCCGATGCGCGCTTGCACCTGCCGTACGTCAATTGCCCGGTGCTCGTGATGCACGGCGATTCGGACCAACTGGTGCCGCCCGATTGCGGGCGGGAGATCGCGGGGCTTGCACCGCAAGCGCAGTTGCACGTCGTGCCGCGCTGCGGGCACATGCTCACGATGGAGCGGCCGCAGGAAGTGAACGCCCGGCTAGCGGCGTGGCTGCGGGAAATTGGAATCTGACCCCAATTAGTTGCCGCCGAGGCTGCGCACCTTTTCCATGAGGCGCTGCTGGATGCCGGGCGAGACGAACTTGTCGACCTCGCCGCCCAGCACGGCGATCTCGCGCACGAAGGTGCTGCTGATGAACTGGTACTTGTCGCTGGGCGTGAGGAAGACCGTTTCGACGTCGGGCATCAGGCTGCGGTTCATGCCGGCCAGCTGGAACTCGTAGTCGAAGTCGGTGACGGCGCGCAGGCCGCGCACCATGGCCTTGGCGCCGCGGGCCACGACGAAGTCGCGCATCAGGCCCGAGAAGCTGTCGACCTCCACGCCCTTGAACTGGCTGGCCACCTCGCGGGCCATGTCGATGCGCTCGGACAGCGTGAACATCGCCTTCTTGTGGTGGCCGGCGGCCACCGCGACGATCACCTTGGAGAAAAGCTGCGTGGCCCGCCGGATGACATCCTCATGCCCCAAGGTCATGGGGTCGAAGGTGCCGGGGTAGACGGCGATCACGGGCTGGCTCATGGTGTCTCCTCGCGCCATTGCTGCGCTGCATTATGCAGCCCGCCGCAACAGGTGCGCGTGCACCGCCCCGGCCTTCATGTGGCGCTCGAGCGCCAAGCCGTAGGGCGCCAGCTTCGCGTCGTCCCACGCATCGGGCGCTTCGAGGTAGATGCGGCCTTCCGGCGCCAGCACGGGCGCGGCGCTGCGCAGCGCCTTGTCCCACAGGCCCGCGTCGAACGGCGGATCGAGGAAGACGGCGTCGATGCTGCCTTCCGTCGCGGAGGCCAGCACCGACAGGCCGTTGGCGCGGCGCACGTCGATCGCTTCGGCCGCGAGCTTCGCCTTCAGCGCCCGCAGCAGCTCCACCAGCTCGCCATCCTGTTCGACGACGACCACCTGCGCCGCACCGCGTGACGCCGCCTCGAAGCCCAGCGCCCCGGTGCCCGCGAAGGCGTCGATGCAGCGCCAGCCGGTGAGGTCCTGGCCCAGCCAGTTGAAGAGCGTTTCACGGACGCGGTCGGGCGTGGGGCGCAGGCCGGGCTTGTCGCGCACGGGCAGCTTGGTGCGCTTCCACTGGCCGCCGATGATGCGGACCTCGCGCGGCGGGGCGGGTTGTCTGGGCATCCGCGCACTGTAAGCGCCCGCCCAAAATGAAGCCGGGGTCGCCCTTTTGGGACGCCCCGGCTTTTTTGGGAGAGAGAGACAGCACCCTCGCGAGCGCCGATCGTGTGACAGCGATGGATGCAATCCTAGGAAGCTTCGCAAGGGCCGTGTTGCCGACCCCTGTCAACTTTGACAGGGGGGGCATACCCGGGGGGTCTACGTCCCGGCGCCGGCGCCCACGATCACCGTGACCATCCGGTCCGGCTGGAGCTTGCGGGCGAAGGCCGCCTTGACCTGGGCCGCCGTCACCGCCTCCACCTTGGCCGTCCACGTGTCCAGGTAGTCCAGCGGCAGGTCGTTCCAGGCGATGTTCGAGACGTTGTCCAGGAGCTTGCGGTTGCTGTCGATCAGCAGCGGGAAGCCGCCGACGAGGAAGCCCTTGGCGGCCTTCAGCTCATCCGCGGTCGGTCCGTCGGCGACGAAGCGCGCCACCACGTCCCGCGCCACCTGCAGCGCCTGCTGCGCCTGGTCGGGCCGGGTCTGCAGGCTGACGGTGAAGGCGCCGGCGTGCAGCCCGGGCGAGAAGCCGCTGCTGGCCGAGTACGACAGCCCGCGCTTCTCGCGCACCTCGGTCGGCAGGCGCGAAACCAGCGGGCTGCCACCCAGGATGTAGTTGCCCACGACCATGGGGAAGTAATCCGGGTCGGAGCGCTTGTAGCCCGGCTGACCCATGAGCACATGGGCCTGGGCGGACGCGAACGGAATGGCCTTCACCGATGCCGCAGTGAGTGGTTGCACCTCGGCGACCGGCGGCAAGGCCTCGCACTTGCCCGCCACAGCGGCGGGCAGCCGGGACAGCAACGTGCGCGCGATCTCGTCCGCCTGCGCGCGCGTCACGGCGCCGACGATGGTCACCTTGGCACGGCAGGGTTCGAGGAAGCGGTAGAACTGGCGCATGTCGGCCACCGAGATGCGCGCCAGCGATTCCTCGGTGGTGTCATGGCCGTAGGGATGCGTGCCGTACACCGCCGCGGCGTAAGTGCGGGACGCGATGGTCCCCGGTTTGGTGTTCGCCTCGCGGATGGCCGCGGCAATGCGCTGGCGCTCGCGCCGCCACACGTCCTCGGGGAAGGACGGCTCACCCAGTTGCCGCGCGGCCAGGGCGACGGACTTCGGCAGGATGTCCGGGTAGTTGAGCGTGCGCAGCGAAAAACTCATGCGGTCGGAGCTCGCGCCCTCGCCCAGGTCGGCGCCGAGGTCGGCCCAGGCTTCGCCCAATTGGTTTTCGTCGAGCGCGGGCTCGCTGCCGCGCGCGGCCACGCCCTTGGACGTCATGCCCGCGGTGATGCTGGCCAGGCCCGCCTTGTCGTCGGCCTCGCGCCGCCCGCCGGCGTCGAAGTCCACGCGCACGTCGACGATGGGCAGGCTGTTCGATTCAACGAAATAGACTTTCGCGCCGCTGGGCTGCACCCAGTGCTGGATCGGGATCGCGGCGAAGGCGCCCGCGGCACACAGTGCCAGTGCGAAGGCTGCGGCCAGTTGCTTGTGCTTCATCGTTGCCGCTCCTTCAGTCGCGCACGCCGGCGGGGCGCTGGCGCGGCTTGCGGTTGGGGTCGATCGGCTGCGGCCGCAGGATGCCCACGGTGAGCTGGTCGTCGCCGAAGTACTTCGCGGCCACGGCCTTCACCTGCGCTGCGGTGACGGCGCGCAGGCGCTGGATCAAGCGCTCCTGCGCGTCGGTGGGCATGCCGATCACCCAGTGCGAGCCGAGCTCCTGCGCCTGGCCCATGAGCGAATCGAGGCGGTAGACCTGGCTGGCCACCCACTGCGTCTTCACGCGATTGAGTTCCGCCTCGGTGATGCCGTCGCGCGCGACCTTCGCCACCTCCGCGCGCAAGGCGGCCTCGACCTGCTCCGCGGTCTTGCCTTGCGCCGGCACGCCGTCCAGCACGAAGAGTTGCGGGCCGCGCGCCCACAAACCGTTCGATGCGCCGGCACTGTCGGCCACGCGGTCGGGCCCCTGCGTGAGCGCGCGGTCCAGGCGCGAGCCCGCGTAGCCGTCCAGCACCGCCGACAGCACCGTGAGCGCGAGCGCATCGTCGTTGTCCGGCGTGGCATCGAACGAGCGCAGCTGCGGCACCTTGAACGCGAGCGCGACGTACGCTTGATCCGCGGGCGCCTTGAACTCCAGGCGCCGCACGCCGGCCTGCTCGGGCTCCTCGCGCGGCTTGCGCGGCGGCAAGGGCCGCGCGGCGATCGAACCGTAATACTTCTGCGCCAGCTGCCGCACCTTCTGCGGGTCGACGTCGCCGACGATCACCAGCGCCGCATTGGCGGGGACGTACCAGCTGCGGTAGAAATCGCGCGCGTCCTGCGGCTGCATCGCATCCAGGTCGCTCATCCAGCCGATCACCGGGCGGCGATAGGGCGAGGCGGCCCACACCGTGGCATTGAGCGCCTCCCACAGCAGGGCGCGCGGCTGGTCGTCGGTGCGCCAGCGGCGCTCCTCCTTCACCACCTCGAGTTCCTTCTTGAACTCCTCGTCGGGCCACTGGCTGTTGGCGAAGCGGTCGGCTTCGAGCTTCATCACGTCCTCGAGCTTGTTCGCCGGGATCTGCTGGAAGTACGCCGTGGTGTCGCGGTTGGTGAAGGCGTTCTCGCGCCCGCCCAGCTGCGCGATGCGCTGCGAGAACTCGCCCACCTTCAGCTGCCTGGTGCCCTTGAACATCATGTGTTCGAGCATGTGGGCCAGGCCGCTCCAGCCGTCGACCTCGTCGATGGAGCCCACGCGCACCCACACCATCTGTACTGCCGTCGGCGCGCGATGGTCCGGCTTGACGATCACGGTCATGCCGTTGTCCAGCCGGAACTGCTCGACGCGCGGCGGCGGCGGCGCTTGCGCGAAAGACGGTGCGGTGGGGACGAAGGCAGCGAATGCGAAAGCGGCCAGGAGCCGGTGCAGGAGCTGTTTCATAGAATCGTGTGATCCTAACAAGCGCGGCAATGTTCAGCTTCTTCAAGAAAAAACCGGCGGCCACCCCCGCCCCCGCCGCGCCAGCCCCGCCGGGCGCCAGCTCTTCCTTGATCGGCACGGCGGTCGTCCAGGCCATCGAAGTGCCGGTGGCGCCGCTCGCGCCCGAGCGCCAGAGCTGGATGGAACGCCTGAGCGCCGGCCTGCGCAAGACCGGCTCGTCGATCTCCGAGGTGTTCGGCGCGGCGCAGATCGACGACGCGTTCTACGAGGAGCTGGAGACCGCGCTGCTCATGGCCGACACGGGCGTGAAGGCCACGCAGCACCTCATCGCCGAAGTGAAGCGGCGCGTGGCGCAAAGCGGCGCATCGCGCCCCGTGCAGGCCAAGAACATCCTGGTCGACGCGCTCACGCAATTGCTCAAGCCGCTGGAGAAGCCGCTGGTGATCGGCGAGCACCAGCCGACCGTGATCATGGTCGCGGGCGTCAACGGCGCGGGCAAGACCACCTCCATCGGCAAGCTCACCAAGCACCTGGCGGACGACGGCGAGTCGGTGCTGCTCGCGGCGGCGGACACCTTCCGCGCGGCGGCGCGCGAGCAGCTCGCCGTCTGGGCCGACCGCAACACCGTGGAGATCGTGAGCCAGCAAGGCGGCGACCCGGCGGCGGTGGCCTTCGATGCGGTTGCCGCGGGCCGTGCGCGCGGCAAGGACGTGGTGCTCGTGGACACCGCGGGCCGCCTGCCCACGCAATTGCACCTGATGGAGGAGCTGCGCAAGATCAAGCGCGTGGTGACCAAGGCCGACGAGACGGCGCCGCACGAGGTGATCCTGGTCATCGACGGCAACACCGGCCAGAACGCGCTGGCGCAGGTGAAGTCCTTCGACGACGTGCTGGGACTGACGGGATTGATCGTCACCAAGCTCGATGGCACGGCCAAGGGCGGCGTGCTGGCCGCGATCGCGCAGGAGAAGCCGGTGCCGGTTTACTTCATCGGCGTCGGCGAGAAGCTCGAGGACCTGGAGACTTTCAGCGCGCGCGAATTCGCGCTGGCGCTGCTCGCCTGAAGGCTAGTCCTTCTGGAACGACGGGTAACCGGCTTGCTCGGTCGCTTTCGTCAGCGCGGCAACCGTGGTCGCCTTGTCGTCGAACGTCACGACGGCATTGCGCCTCGCGTAGCTCACCACGGCCTTCTTGACGCCGGGCACCTTCATCAGCGCCACGCGGATCGTGATCGGGCAGGTGTCGCAGTCCATCGACGGGACGCTGAGCTCCACCTGGCGCACGCCGGCGTGCGCGGCGAATGCGCCGGCCATGAGGGCCACTGCGGCAAGCGATCGGATCGTCTTCATGCGCGAGCCCTCCTCAATAGAACAGATGCGCGCTCTGGTTGAGCGCGATGGGCAGCACCGTGAGCGCGGCCAGCGCCCAGAACCATCGCCGGGCGGCGGCGTTGCTGCGAACGCAGGCTTCGGCCTCGCACTGCGCGGCGTCCGGCGTTGCCGAGCGCCAGATGCGCCAACCCGCCACCAGCAGCGACGCGGCGGCGAGCGCCGTGAGCGGGTACGAATAAGGCTCCATGCGGCGCAATTGCCCGATCCATGCGCCGCTCACACCGACCACCGCAAAGATGAGCGGCAGCACACAGCACGTCGAGGCCAGCAGCGCGGCGATGCCTGCCAGCGTGAGTGGCGAAGCCACCTTGGCGGCTGCTGCATGTTCAGGCACGGATTTCACGCGCGGTGATCTGGTAGACGAACGTGTCGGGATCATACGGATCCTTCGCGCCCGCTGCGGTTTCCGCCTGCGGGTACATGAAGAACCCGAGCCGGGCCTGCTTCGCGCCGGGCAGCTTCACGTCGCTGGCGCAGTTGTAGCCCATCCAGTTGCTTTCCCAGCTGCCGAAGAGCGCCTTGCGCACCGGCGCGACCACCGGGTGGCCCGCGTCCTTGATCCACTCGGGCGTTTCCTGCCTCATCACCTTGGTGACGTCGGCGGGATCCATCGCAACCCAGCCGGTGCCTTGCAGGTAGACCTCGGCGCGGCAGTGCTGCGCGCCCTTGAGGCTGGCCGGGTTGCCGCCGAGTTCACGGTAGCCGAATGCGCTGGGCACGAGGCGGATGCCGTAGATGTCGCGCGCCGGGACACCGCTGGCGCGGCACAGGCCCACGAACAGCGCGTTGATGTCGGCGCACTTGCCGCTCATGTTGCCGGACTCGAGCATCGCCTTGATGTCGCCGGTGCCGCAACCGCGCACCTTGGGCTCGCGGTAGGTGCTGACGATCACCCAGTCGTAGATGCGCTGGGCCTTCTCGCGGTCGGACCGAGCGCCGAGCACGACCTGCGTGGCGACTTTCTTCACGATGCCATCCGTCGGGATGAGCTCGCTGGGTTGGAGCCATTCGCGCAGGTCCGATGGATCGGCGGCCGGCGCTTTCGCGCCCCAGTCGACGGCGCGGTTCTGCGTTTCGACGACGCTGGTCAGCACCAGCGTCGGGTCGGCCGCGCTGGCGGCGTACTTCGCCACCAGCACCTTTGCGCCCGTGCGGCCGTCGGAAGCGGTGTTGATGGTGCTGGCGGTGCCCGACCAGTTGCTGTCGCTCGTGCGCTGCCATGGCGTGTCCAGCGATGGAACGGGCAGCCAGATGGTGGCATCGCCGCGCTCGCCGCGCAGTTGGACGGTGGTGGTGATCTCGAACTTGCGCCACCCTTCGGGCCTGGGCTCGAAGCGGCGCGCAACCTCTTGCGCGTGGAGCTGGGGCAGGCCGCCCGCCACCATCGACGCAGCGGCGGTTTGGACGATCTGGCGGCGTGTGATCGCGAACGTCATGGGAAGCTCCGTTTCGGGGTTCTGGATATTATCGAAGGGAAGCCTTTCGCACCATTCGACAAGGGGATTCCGGACCGCATGAATCGCCGCCATTGCATCGGCGCGCTCCTGGGCATGGGTGCGCTCGTGTCGAGTGACCTCGTGGCTGCGCAGTCGGTACGCAAGGCCTGGCCGGCGCGCAAGCCGACCCCGCCGCTGGAGTTGCCGGCCGTCGACACCGCGCCGTGGCGGCTCGCGGGAGAGCGGGGCCATGCGGTGCTGCTGAATTTCTGGGCCAGCTGGTGCGAGCCGTGCCGGGCGGAGATGCCGGCGCTGGAGCGCCTCGCGTTGTCGCAGCGCGAAGCAGGGCTGCGCGTGGTGGCGGTGAACTACCGCGAAGGCGAGCCTGCCGTGAAGCGCTTCCTCGCGAAGATGCCGCTGCAATTGCCGGTGGTGCGCGATGCGGACGGTGCGGCCGCGCGCGCGTTCGGCATCAACATCTTCCCGAGCACGGTGGCCATCGACCGCCAGGGCCGCGTACGCTTCATCATCGTCGGGGAGTTCGACTGGGACGGCGGCGCCGGAATGGAAGCGATCCGGCCGTTGCTGTGAACGGCCGGACGGACGTTCACGCGCAGCTGCGGAAGCCCGACACGATGTCGCTGCGCTGCGGCTCGAAGAAGTTGCGGTAGCGCGGATGGGCCAGCCGCGGCGACGTGGCCGCGCAGGCACCTCGCAACGTGCGCCGCGTGCCGAACCAGGGCGCGGAATAGTCGCGGTAGGGATGCGGCTCGAAACCGGGATAAGACACGAACGGCGAGGCCGTCCATTCCCACACGTGGCCCCAGCGGAAGTCCGGTTGCGTGAGCGCAGCGCACTCCCATTCGAATTCCTTCGGCAGGCGGCGGCCGGCCCAGCGGCACCAGGCCTCGGCTTCGAAGGCCGTGAGGTGCATGGCGGGCGCACCGGCATCGCCGGCCTGCGGGCTCGCGCCGCTTTGCTGAAGCCAGGCCCAGCCGGCGTCGCCCCACCACTTGCGCTCAACGTAACCGCCGGCATCGGCGAACTCGGAGAATCGTGCCTGGCTCACCGGCTCGGCGTCGATCTCGAAGGCCGCGAGCTGCACGCGCACGGGCGCCAGTTCGTTGTCAAACGCGAAGCCCGGCCCCTGCCAGCCCGCCACGAACTCCTGCGCGGGCACATGCAGCGTCGCGCCATTGCCGAGCAACGGCGTCGGCCGGACCGTCGGCACGACGATGCCGAGGCCGCGCGCCATGTAGCACGCAGCTTCCGCGTGCATCTCCTCATGCAGCGCGACCAGGCGGAAGAAGTAGAGCTCGTTGTCGCCCGCATCGGCCGGCAGGCCTTCCAGCGCATCGAGCGTGCTGTCCATCGTCGCGGCCATCCAGGCGCGCGTGCCCTTCTCGTCGGGCAAGGGAAGGTCCCAGCGCGTGGCGTGCGCGACCTTGCCGGAGTCGTACAGCGCGTCGGAAGCGGCCATCAGCGACGGCAAACGCTCGTGCTCGGGATCGCATCTCGTTCCGAGCGCACGCTCCCGGTTGCGCGCGATCCACCATTCCTGGAACCACGCGACGTGGCCCCATTCCCACAGCGGCGGGTTGAGCGTGGCGCGGCAGGGCACGCGCAAGCCGGCGGGGCGCAGCGCTTCCGCGTACGCGTCCGCCAGCACCAGCGTGCGCTTGCGCGCGGCCAGCAGCGCCGCCCGCACCGCGTCGCGCCCGCCCGTGCGCAAAGCCTGCGCCGCGCTATAAACCGGCGATGCCGTCTCCATCGGTGGTCATCGTAAGCCCCGCACTGGCTGCCGCCAACAACGGCAACTGGCAGACCGCGGCGCGCTGGGCGTCCTTCCTGCGGCCGCGCTACCCGGTGCGTATCGTGGATGCGTGGCCCGATGCAGGCGCGGCCGGCGACGAACTGATGATCGCCCTGCATGCTCGGCGCTCGGCGACGGCCATCGCCGCATGGGTTTCCGTGAAGCCACCCGGGCGCATCGCGCTGGTGCTGACCGGCACCGACCTCTACCGCGACATCCGGGGCGATGCCGGCGCGCAGCGATCGCTCGACCTGGCGCAGAGCCTCGTCGTGCTGCAGGAGCTGGGGCTTTCGGCACTGCCCGCCCGCCACCGAAGCAAGTCACGCGCGATCTACCAGTCGGTCACGCCGCGGCGCGCGCTCTCGAAATCCGGCCGCACGCTGCGCGCCGTGATGGTCGGCCACCTGCGCGAGGTGAAGAGCCCGCAGACGCTGTTCGACGCCGCCGGCCTGCTGCGCGCTCGCACGGACATCGAGATCCACCACATCGGCCGCGCCGAGGAGCCCGTGTGGGCCGAACGCGCGCGGGCCGCGCAGGCCGCGTGCCCCAACTACCGCTGGCTCGGCGCCCTGCCCCACAACGAGACGCGCGATGCGATCCAGCGTGCGCATGTGCTGGTGCACACCAGCGCGATGGAAGGCGGCGCGCACGTGATCATGGAAGCCGTGTGCAGCGGCACGCCCGTGATCGCCTCGCGCGTGGACGGCAACGTCGGCATGCTCGGCGCGGACTACGGCGGCTACTTCCCGCACGGCGACGCCGCGGCGCTGGCGCGGCTGCTCGAAGCGGCGCGCGACACGCAGGCCGGCGATGACCCCTCGGCCGCCCTCCTCGCGCGCCTGCGCGCACAATGCGCGCTTCGGGCACCGCTGTTCGCACCGGAGACGGAGCGCGCGGCCGTGCTGCAACTGGTCCGCGAACTCGAGGAAAGCGCATGAACGCCCCGTTGAATCCCGCATCCGCCGAACCGCGCCTGACCTCGCTGTCGCATGGCGGCGGCTGCGGCTGCAAGATCGCGCCCGGCGTGCTGTCGGAAATCCTCAAGGGCACCGCGCGGCTGCCGGTGCCGCCGCAGCTGCTGGTGGGCATCGAAACCGCCGACGACGCGGCGGTGTACCAGCTGAACGACGAGCAGGCGCTGATCGCGACCACCGACTTCTTCATGCCGATCGTCGACGACCCCTTCGACTTCGGCCGCATCGCGGCGACCAACGCGATCTCCGACGTGTATGCGATGGGTGGCAAGCCCATCATGGCCCTGGCGCTGGTGGGCATGCCGATCAGCGTGCTGTCGACGCAAACCATCGCGCGCATCCTCGAAGGCGGCGAATCGGTGTGCCGCGACGCGGGCATCCCCATCGCGGGCGGCCACACCATCGATTCGGTCGAGCCGATCTACGGCCTGGTGGCGCTGGGGCTGGTGCACCCGAAGCGCGTGAAGCGCAACGCCGATGCGTGCGCGGGCGACGTGCTGGTGCTGGGCAAGCCGCTCGGCGTGGGCGTGCTATCGGCCGCGTTGAAGAAGGAACAGCTGGAGCCCGCGGGCTACCGCCGCATGATCGAGACCACGACGAAGCTCAACACGCCCGGGCCGGAGCTCGCGGCGATGGACGCCGTGCATGCGCTCACCGACGTGACGGGTTTCGGCCTCGCGGGCCATGCGCTCGAACTCGCGCGCGGCGCGAAGCTGGATGTCGTGTTCGACTGGGCGAAAGTGCCCCTGCTCGAGGGCGTGCGTGAGCTCGCTTCTGCCGGCCACGTCACGGGCGCGTCGGGGCGCAACTGGGCCGGCTACGGCCAGTCGGTGCAGTTGCCGGCGGGCTTCGCGTCGGTCGACCAGGCACTGCTCAGCGACCCGCAGACCAGCGGCGGCCTGCTGGTGTCGTGCACGCCGGCCAGCGCCGCGGCCGTCATCGACACCTTCCGCCGTCACGGCTTCGCGCAGGCCGCGGTCATCGGCGAGTGCCGCCCCGCCGCCGGCGAGCCGAAGCTGGTGCTGCGCTAGGCAACCTCGCCTTTCACCCACTCGCCGTACGCATCGCTCGCACGGCACGGCAGCGCGACGAACTGCGGGACGTCGTAGGGGTGGTGTTCATCGAGGAACGCCCGCAGCGCGTCCGCGCGCGCGGGCAAGGTCTTGATCGTGAGCCGCGTTTCCGCGTCCTCGCACACCTTGCCTTCCCACCGGTAGACGGAGGCAGCGATCGCATCGAGCTGGACGCAGGCCGCCAGCTTGGCCTCGACCAGGCCGCGCGCCAGGCGCTTGGCGTCGTCCAGGGAACCCACCGTCGTGGTGACGGTCAAAATGTCAACTTCTTTACAGTCCGGCATGGCGGGCCCCTTCGACAATGCCGCCATTCTTCCAAAGGAGAACCCGATGAGCACCATCACCGAAGGCACGGCCGGAGCCCCGGCGGCGCGGCGCCTCGACCAGCTGCTGGCGCACTACGGCGAGAGCCATCGCAACGCCACCAACACCGCGATCCACTGCGTGGCGGTGCCGCTGATCATGGTCAGCCTCATTGGCCTGCTGTACGCGCTGCACCCGTGGGTCGCTTACGGCTTCCTCGCCCTGAGCATGGTCTATTACGTGCGCCTGGGCTCCGTGCCCTTCCTGGCTGCGATGGTGGTCAGTGGCGCGCTGACGATCGTGATCGTGCAGGCGCTCGGCGCCGATGTGCTGCCGGTGTCGGTCGCGGTGTTCGTGGTGGCCTGGATCGCCCAGTTCATCGGCCACAAGATCGAAGGCAGGAAGCCCTCGTTCTTCGAGGACCTGCAGTACCTGCTGGTGGGCCCGCTGTTCGTGGCGGCCAAGCTGTTCAACAAGCTCGGCCTGCGCTACTGAGCGCTACGGCGAGTTCGGCGGCACGCCGCCAGGCTGGTGCACCAGCTCGGCCGGCACGCCCAGCAGCGACTTCGGCGCGCCCTCGGTGTTGTCGTTGGCCTGGAACCAGATCCCGGCGAAGTGCGTGTGCTCCAGGATGATCGAGGCGTCCACGACCTTGCGGATCCGCGCGTCGATGACCGGCATGTTCTGCAGCAGCACGGGCGTCAGCACCGAGTCCCACTTCAGGATGCGCACGTAGCCGGCGAAGGCCGACAGGCCACTGGGCCCGACGCCCGCCCGCTTGACCCCCACCTCGATGCTGTCCGGCGGCACCAGCATGCGCCGCAGGCAGTCCACGATGATACGAAGGTAGTAATTCTCGATGTCGCTGTGGCTCAGCTCCGAGGACAGGTGCGACGGCTGAGCAGGCGACTGGGCGGGTTCTTCCTTCTTGGCGAAGACCCGGTTGATGATGGTTTTCATGACCCTCCTGGCCCGCACGGGCCATGCCGCGCTTGTTACTTCCTGTTGCGGTGATGCTAGCCCAAGCGCTGGGAAAAGCCACAATCCACCCACAACTCGGCGGCCCGGGTTTTCCCGGACCGTATCCGGCCATGGACGGAACTCCGGCCTTAGCACTCACTCCAAGAGAGTGCTAACATGGCGTTGAAACGCTCCATATATGAAAGGAGTTTCTGGAATGTCCCAACCTCTGGCTGCCCCCGGCAACACCACGGCCCTGGCAATGGCCAACCCGTGGGCGGTGGTCCCCTCGCTGGGCAACCTGGACGCCTACATCTCGGCGGTGAACCGCCTCCCCATGCTCACGCTGGAGGAGGAGCAGGACTTCGCCCGGCGGCTGCGCAACGACAACGACCTGGAAGCGGCCGGGAAGCTCGTGCTGTCCCACCTGCGCCTGGTGGTTTCGGTCTCGCGCAAGTACCTGGGCTACGGCCTGCCCCACGGCGACCTGATCCAGGAAGGCAACATCGGCCTGATGAAGGCCGTCAAGCGCTTCGACCCCGACCAGGGCGTGCGCCTGGTGAGCTACGCGCTGCACTGGATCCGCGCCGAGATCCACGAGTACATCCTGAAGAACTGGCGCATGGTCAAGGTCGCGACGACCAAGGCCCAGCGCAAGCTGTTCTTCAACCTGCGTTCGATGAAGCAGGGCTTCAAGGACGAGGAAGACGCGCAGACCCACCGCGACACGCTGACCGACGCGCAGATCGAGGTGATGGCGCGCGAGCTGAACGTCAAGCGCGAGGAAGTCATCGAGATGGAAACGCGCATGGCCGGCGGCGACGTGCTGCTGGACCCCACGCCGACCGATGACGGCGAGCAGGCTTTCGGCCCGATCGCCTACCTGGCCGACGCCTCGCACGAGCCGACGGCCATGATCGAGTCGCGCCAGCGCGACGTGATGGCCACCGACGGCATCGCCGCGGCCCTCGAGGAGCTCGACCCGCGCAGCCGCCGCATCGTCGAGGAGCGCTGGCTGAAGGTGAACGACGACGGCTCCGGCGGCATGACGCTGCACGAGCTGGCCGACGAATACGGCGTGAGCGCCGAGCGCATTCGCCAGATCGAGTCGGCCGCGATGAAGAAGATGAAGAAGGCGCTGGCCGCATACGCGTAAGCTCACTTGCAGGCGCTCCGCTGCCTGGGCCCGGTGTCAAAGCCGGGCCTTTTTGCTTCGCAAGAGACCCGGCAAACCCGGGTCTTTTTCTTTTTTTGCTGCAACAATCGGCGCGTGAGGGGACGGACTTCGATCGCCGCGCGCATCGTGGCGCTGTTGCTGCTGCTCGTCGCGGGCTGGGCCGGGGCGCAGGAGCCTGCTCGCGCCGTCCCCGCGCCCGCGCCGATCATCCTCGGCAGCGAAGGGCCCGGCATCCCGCTGACCGGGCGCGCGCGCTTCTACATCGACACCACGCACAAGGCGACACCCGACGCGCTCGAAGCCGCCGGCGACGCGATCCCCTGGCGCTTGCGCGAGGCCGGCACGAGCTACCGGATCGACGGCGCCGCGCTCTGGTTCCAGTTCGACGCCCTGACACCGGCCGGCGCGCGCTGGTTCGCCGAAGTGGGATCCTCGGGCGTGGACCGCGTGCAGTTCTTCTGGCGCGGGCCGAACGGCGCCTGGGTGATGCAGGAAGCCGGCGACACGCGTCCGGTGTCGGAATGGCCCCTGCCCGGCCGCCTGCCCACGTTCGAACTGTCGGGCCGCACCGACAAGCCGGTGCGCTACTGGCTGCGCATCGAACACGAGCGCGTGGACTTCGCATCGCCGCTGGGGCTGTACGACCAGTCGGTCCTGTTCGCCTCGCGCGAGGCCGAGCAGTTCCTGTTGGGTGGCTATTTCAGCCTCGCGGTCCTGATCGCGCTCGTGTCCATCGGCAACGCCGTCTTCTACCGCGACCGCAACTTCGGCGTGTACGCGGTGTACGTGATCGCGCTCGCGGCCGGGCAGCTCGCTTACCTGGGCGTGGGGGCGCAGCACCTGTGGGATCACGCGCTCAAGTGGAACGAGATGGCGTCGTTCGTGCTGCCGGGCGTGTCCGCGGCGGCTGCCTTGTGGTTCACGCGCACGGTGACCGAGCCCCGGCGCTACTCGCGCGCCCTGGACCTCATGGTGTGGGCCGTCATCGCGGCGCTGCTGTCGGCCGTGGCCCTCGACGTCGTGCTGGCCTCCCGGCTGTCGCTGTTCGTCGTGGTGCTGCTGGCCAGCATCGCGCTGGTGATCGTCGCCGTTCTGATCGGCGTCGTCTGGGTGCAGGGCGACGATCCCTACGTGCAGCTGATCGCGTTGGGCTTCCTGCCGGTGCTGGTGATGGCCGTCTTCCCGATCCTGCGCGGCTTCAACCTGATCCCGATCTCGCCGTGGACGCGCTATGGCGTCTCGATCGGCGCGGCGCTGGAGATGCCGATCCTCTTCTACGCGCTGAGCGTGCGCGCCAACCGCCGCCGCGAGGCGACGGTGCGGGCGGCCGGCCTGACACGCAACGACACGCTCACGGGCCTGGCGCACACGCGCACCTTCCTGCAACGGCTGGAGGGCGCGCTGCAGCGCTGCGCCACGCTCAAGCACGCGTGCGGCCTGCTCACGGTGAAGATCGCCAACTACGAATCCATCATGGCCGAGTACGGGCGCGACGCCGCGGAGCGCGCGCTGGTGGTCGCAGCCTCGCTGCTGCGCGGCGTCGCCGCCGACACCGACATGGCCGCGCGCGTGGGCGACCACCACTTCGCGCTGCTGCTGGAAGGGCCGGCCACCCCGCAGGATGCGGCCAGCCGCGCGCAGCAGTTGGTGGCCAGCGGCCTGCGCGAGTCGGACGCGTTGCCCAACGGCCTGCTGATCAAGTTCCAGGTGGCCGCCGCCCTGCTGCCCGACCGGCAGCTCGACGCCGGCGGCAGCCTCGACTGGCTGCTGGAGGGCGTGAATTCGATCCGGCCCGACGCACGCAAGCTGATCCGGCCCCTGAATTTCTAGGGCAGTACCATCGAACATTTGGACGAAAGCATTTCCGCCATGACCGCTTCCCTTGACCGCCGCACCCTGCTCGCAGCGGGCGCCGCGTCGCTCGCCGTCCCCGCTTTCGCGCAGAAGGCGGCAGCGCCCGCCTGGCCCACGAAGACCGTGCGCATCCTCGTCGGCTTTCCCGGCGGGTCCACGCCGGACCTGGTGGCGCGCACGATCGCCGAGCCGCTGTCGAAGGCGCTCAGCCAGCCGGTGATCGTCGAGAACAAGCCGGGCGCCGCGGGCAACATCGCCGCCGACCAGGTGGCCAAGGCCAGCGACGACCACACCCTCGGCGTGATGATCAACGGCAACATGACCATCGCGAAGCTGCTCAATCCCGCGACGCCGTACGACCCGCTGAAGGACCTCGCGCCGATCAGCCTCGTCGGCACGGCGCCGCTGCTGCTCACAGCCGGCACCGGCGTGCCGTTCACCAACGCGCAGGACTTCTTCGCCGCCGCGCGCACCGCGGGTAACAAGTGGAGCTACGGCTCGCCCGGTGTAGGCACCGTGGGCCACATCGGCATGGAGCTGCTGAAGACGAAGGCCGGTATCGACCCCGTGCATGTGCCCTACCCCGGCAACCCGCAGGTGATCAACGCGATGATCGCGGGGCAGATCCAGCTGGCGCTGCTGCCGCCGGGCCTGGCCGCGCAGCAGGTCCGCGCGGGCAAGCTCAAGGCCGTCGGCGTCACGTCCAGCGGCCGCAGCTCGCTGGTGCCCGAGTACCCCAGCCTCGACGAGCAAGGCGTCACGCGCGGCTTCCAGCTGGAGATCTGGACGGCCGTTGCGGCGCCCGCGAGCCTGCCGAAGGCCGTCGTGGCGAAGCTGTCCGCGTTGATCAGCGAGATCGCGCGGACGCCCGAAGTGCGCCAGAAGCTCTTCGCGCAAGGCTGGCAGGTGGCCGGCACGTCGTCCGAGGGCCTGGCCAACCGCATCAAGCAGGACACGGCGCTGCTCGGCGACGTGATCCGTACCCGCGGCATCAAAGCCGAGTAGCGCTACTTCATCGACCGCCGGGCGCGGCGCACGATGTACGCCGTCTCGGGCGTGCGCGACTCGCGCTCCCACCGCGCGCACACCTGCTCGACCCACTCGGGCTGCGTCTTGCTCGCGTCGTTGAGCCAGTTGGCGACCGAGTTGCGCACGTAGAGGCTGGCGTCGGCCTTCAGCGGCTCCAGCAGCTCGATCGCGCGCCAGGGCTCGCGCTTGAGCGACTCGATCTGCGCGCACCACACGCCGCGCGGGCGCGTGAGCTCGGAGGCGAAGCGGCGGATGTTGGCGTCGGCATCGGCGACCCACGGCCGCAGCAGCGGCACGGCCGTGTCGACGCCACCGGCGACTTCGTCGCGCACGGCCATCCAGGCGATCTCGCGCACGCCGAAATGCGGGTCGGCGGCGAAGCGCCGCACCGACCGCAGCTTCTGCGCCAGTGGCATGCGCGCGAACATCACCCACTGCGCCGCCCACGAACGCGCGATGTCGCTCGGGTGCGTGGCCAGCGCGTGCGCGATGCGGTCGCGCCCGGCGAGGGGCTCGACGATGTCGAAGAACGCACGCGCGACATGCTCGTGGCGCTTGACCTTGGGGAAGGCCTCGAGCATCGCCAGCGTGTCGGCCAGCCGCTCGTGCTGCGCATCGACGCCGATGTGGCCGGCCACCGTACGCGCGAACCGCGGCAGGTCGAGCGCGAGGAACTCGTTGAGGTTGGCCGTGGGGATGAGGCCGTCGTTGAGCGCCTCGAGCACCTCGGGCGGGATCCGCGCGATGGTCGGCGCGCCCTTGCGGCCGAGCAGGTGCTGGACCATCCCTAGGCGGCGTCGAGCAGCTTCTTGAAGTCGGCGGCCAGCACCTGCGGCCCGCTGCCGTAGCGCTCGTACAGGCGCAGCCGCCCCTGCATGTCGAAGACGTAGGTCGAGGCCGTGTGGTCCATCGTGTAGTTCTTCGCGTCGCCGCCTTCGGCCTTCTTGTAGTAGACCTTGAAGTCCTTGGCCACTTGTTCGAGCTGCTGCTCGTTGGGACGCAGCGCAAGGAAGGTTGCGTCGAAGTTGCCCATGTACGCCTTGAGGATGGGGGCCGTGTCGCGCGCCGGGTCCACGGTGACGAACACCACCTGCAGCTGGTCACCCTGCGCGCCCAGCAGCTTCTTCGCTTCCGCGAGTTCGGCCATCGTCGTCGGGCACGCGTCGGGGCACTGCGTGTAGCCGAAGAACAGGGCAACCAGTTTGCCCTTGAATTCCGCGAGCGCGCGCGGCTTGCCGTCGGCGTCGGGCAGGTTGAAGTCCTTGCCGTATGGCGCGCCGGTCACGTCGACGCCGGCGAACTTCGGCTTCGACTCGGTGCAGGCGCTGGCCAGTGCAGCAGCTGCGGCGGCGAGGAGGTGGCGGCGGTTCATATGGGCAGGTAGTGGTCGACCAGGAGCGCCGCGAACAGCAGGCTCAGGTGGATGAGGGAAAAGCGGAAGGTCTGGCGCGCGAGTGCGTCCGAGTAATCGCGCCACAGGCGAAAGCCATACCAGCAGAAGCCGGCGCTCAGCACGACTGCGGCGGCAAGATAGAACCATGAGCTCATGCCGTACGCGAACGGCATCAGGCAGGCCGCGAACAGCACGAACGTGTACAGCAGCACCTGCAGCCGCGTGAACTCGTTGCCGTGCGTCACGGGCAGCATCGGCAGGCCGGACTTGCGGTAGTCCTCCACGCGGTACAGCGCCAGCGCCCAGAAGTGCGGCGGCGTCCACAGGAAGATGATGAGGAAGAGGATCAGCGCCTCGGGGCCCACGTCGCCGCGCAGCGCCGCCCAGCCCAGCACGGGCGGCATCGCGCCGGAGGCGCCGCCGATCACGATGTTCTGCGGGGTGAGCGGCTTGAGCACCACGGTGTAGATCACCGCATAGCCGACGAAGGTGGCGAAGGTGAGCCACATCGTCAGCGGGTTCACCCACTCGTGCAGGACCGCCGAGCCGATGCCGCACAGCACCGCGGCGAATGCGAGCGTCTGCCAGTCGGACAGCTCGCCCTTGGCCGTGGCGCGCCACGCCGTGCGCCGCATCTTGGCGTCGATGCTCTTCTCGACCAGGCAGTTGAAGACGGCGGCGGCGCCCGCCACCAGCCAGATGCCGAAACACGCGATGGCCATGGTGCGCAGGTCCGCAGGCGTCGGGATGCCGGGCACCGCGAGCACCATGCCGATCAGGGCGCAGAAGACGATCAGCTGCACCACGCGCGGCTTCGTCAGCGCATAGAACTGCGAGAAGCGCGATGCCGCCGGCGCGGCCACCGTGTTCATGCCGATGCCTCCCGCGCTGCGAGGGTGCGTTCGGGAACGGCGCGGCTCTCGCACGCGGCCCAGGTCAGCACGCCGACGAGCGCCGCCGCGCCGCCCGTGTGCAGCACCGCCGAGGCCAATGGCCAGTCGAAGACGACGTTCGCGAGGCCGGTGAGGAACTGCAGCACGGCCAGCATGGCCAGCCATTTCATCGGCCGGGCCAGCACGCCCGCGCGCCTGGCCTGCCACACGAGCGCCGCGATCGCCGCGAGGACGGCGTACGCAGCCAGGCGATGCACGTAGTGGATCGCGACCAAAGCGCCGAACTCGATGGGGTCGCCCGCGCCCGTGCGGCCCAGCGGCCGCCACAGCTCGAAGGCCTGGTCGACATTCATCGCCGGCCACCACGCGCCCTGGCATTTCGGGAAGCCGCCGCACGCCAGCACCGCGTAGTTCGTGCTGACCCAGCCGCCCAGCGCAACCTGCAGCCAGACGAGCGCAAGGCACGCCAGCAGACCCATGCGCAGCGTCGGCGCCAGCGCGACGGGCTGCGCGCCCTGGCGCGCGTGTTCGTAAGCCACCGCCTGCCGCACCAGCAGCGCGATGAGCACCAGTCCGCCCAACAAATGCAGCGTGACGATGGACGGCTGCAGCTTCAGCGTGACCGTGAACGCACCGAAGGCGCCTTGCACGCAGACCCAGGCCAGCGTGACGGCGGGCCATGCGAGCGCCACCGCGGCGCCACGCTTTCGCTCGAGCCAGGTGGCGACCAGCAGGGTCACGATCAGCACGCCAACGCCCGTGGCGAAGTAGCGGTGCAGCATCTCGATCCACGCCTTGGTGTGCGTGACCGGGCCGCTCGGCATCTGCGCCTGCGCCTGCGCGATCTCGTGCGAGGCGCCGATGGGGCTGGCGTTACCGTAGCAGCCGGGCCAGTCGGGGCAGCCCAGGCCCGAATCCGTCAGGCGCGTGAACGCGCCGAACAGCACGAGGTCGAACGTGAGGAAGAGCGTGAGCAGCGTCAGTGCCTGCAGCCTTCGCGCGGCGCCGCCCTCGAGCTTGCGCAACCCCACCCACGCCAGCGGCCCGAGTGCGAGCGCCACGCCCATCGCCATGATATGGAGCGCGGGCGAGAAATCCCAAAGGGCTTGCGGCTGCATCGCGTTCACCGCCCCGGCAGGTCCCACGACGCCGACGCGCGCAGCAGCCGCTCGAGGTCGCGCTTGATGGACTTGGCCGCCGCGGCGTCCGTCGCCGGCGGGAAGCGCATCATCCAGTTGCCTTGCGGGTCGACCACGTACAGGTGGTCGTGGAGCGACTGCCCGGGCGCGGCTTCGAGCCACTGCGCGAGCGGCTTCGCGTCGACGCGCAGCACGGTGGCTTGCGCGAGCGCGGGCAGCAGCTGCGGCCGCACCGTGGCCGCGTCGTCGACGAGCCACACCCAGTCGACACGCGCCTTGTCCTTGCCGAGCGACTCGCGCAGCTGCCGCTGCAGGTACAGGTGCTTCTCGCACGCGGCGTCGCAACTGCCGCCGGCCACGCTTACCAACAGCCATTGGCCGCGCAGCGTCGACAGCTGCACCGGCTTGCCGTCGAGCGCCGTGGCCTGCGCCTGCGGGATCGTGCGCTGCGGGTCGATCAGTGCGCCGTAGCTCTTGTGCGACTGGGGGCGGATCACGTAGTACGTGACGTACGAGGCGACCACCGGCGCCGCGCACACCGCCAGCACCAGCAGCATCTTCAAGCGGCCGGTGGCCGTGCGGCGGCCGTCCTCCGCCGCGGCTTCCTGCGGCAGCGGCAGCGAATGCACCGTCAGCCCGAGCGGCTCATCGAGCAGGCCGGGCTTGGCGTCGAGGGGCGATGAACTGGAACCAGACATAGAGGATCGCGATGAGCGCACACAAGGCCCACCATTGCAGGGCGTAGCCGTAATTCCTTTCGCTGCCGGCCGCCGGGCGCGGCCAGTCGCGCAGCAGGCCTTCGGATGCAGGCGGGGCCGCCTGCAGCACGGACACCTGCGCCAGCTTCAGGCCGGTTTCGGCGCTGAATGCCGCGATGTCCAGATTTTGCCGGATCGGCCCGGTCTCCACGCCCCGGAACTCGTACAGCCGTGCCGGTGGCGGGGCGATGCGCCCGCGCAGTTCGACGGGACCGGCCGGTGTATCGACCTTGGGTAGCTGCTCGCGCCGCTCGAAGTTCCGCGGAGCCCAGCCGCGCTGCACCAGCACGGCGGCATCGCTGCCCTCGAGCTTCAGGGGGGTGACCACGTAGAAGCCCGGCGCGCCGCGCATCTGGCGGTTGTCGAGGAACACCGTTCGCGGCGCATCCCAGGTGCCGCGCAGCACGACGCGGCGATGCACCAGCTCCTGCGCGTTCGGCGCGGCCAGCGAGGCTTGCGCCAGTTCGGGCAGTTGCGCGCGGGCCTCGATCGCGGCCTGCGCGGCGTCGCGCTCGCGCCCGCGGCCGAGCTGCCACTGCCCGAGGGCGAAGGTCGCCGCGATCCCGGCCAGGGCCGCGGCGGTGACGAGCCAGGAACGCAGCGGCCTCACGGGATAATCGGGGCGATGATCAAAGTGCTCGTCGCCGTCGCGTTCCTGGCCATCGTGGGCAGCCTGGGCTCGGCGCTGTTCTTCATGATGCGCACCGGCAAGGACGACCAGGGCGACAAGCGCCGCGGCGACAACATGGCGCGCGCGCTCGCGCTGCGCATCGGCCTGTCGGTGCTGCTGTTCGTCTGCATCCTCGTCGCCTGGAAGCTGGGCTGGATCCAGCCCACCGGGATCCCGGTCGGGAAATAACAAAAAAGCGCCTCGCGGCGCTTTTTCGTTGCGGGGCGCGGCAGCGTCACAGCCAGTACACGAGGGTGTACAGGCCCAGCCACACGACGTCCACGAAGTGCCAGTACCACGCGGCGCCCTCGAAGCCGAAGTGCTTGTCGGCGGTGAAGTGGCCCTTCATCAGGCGCAGCGTGATGAAGAACAGCATCAGCATGCCGACCATCACGTGGAAGCCGTGGAAACCGGTGAGCATGAAGAAGGTGGAACCGTAGGCGCCCGAGGTGAGCTTGAGGTTCAGCTCGTGGTACGCGTGGAAGTATTCGTAGCCCTGCACGGCGACGAAGGTCGCGCCCAGTGCCACGGTGATCCACATCCACAGGATCGTCGGGCCGCGCTTGCCTTCGCGCAGCAGGTGGTGCGCGATGGTGATGGTCACGCCCGAGGAGAGCAGCAGCGCCGTGTTGATCGTCGGCAGCCAGAACGGCGTCATCGTCTGGAAGGGCTCGATGATGTTCGCCGGCGACGCGGTGGCGCCCGGCTGCACCGTGGGCCACACGGCCTTGAAGTCGGGCCACAGCAGCGCGTTGTCGAGGCCGCCCAGTGCGGGGACCGAGTGCGCGCGCATCCACCACAGCGCCGTGAAGAAGGCGCCGAAGAACATCACCTCCGAGAAGATGAACCAGCTCATGCTCCAGCGGTAGGAGATCTCCACCTTGTGGCCGTACTGGCCCGTTTCGCTCTCGTGGATGGCGTCGCGGAACCACTGGAACAGCACCGTGAACAGCCACAGGAAGCCGACCAGGAGCGAGTACTTCGCCCAGTCGGCGCCGTTGACCCATTCGGCGGCGCTGAAGATGATGATCAGCAGGCCGATGGAGGCCGTGACGGGATGGCGCGAGGGCGCGGGAACGAAATAGTGCGGCGCGGCGCCGCCGGTGTTGGAACTCATCTTGTCCTCGACTCTCTTGTTTTCTTCAAATCTCTTGCGTTATTTCGCGACCCAGTGCACCAGCGTCACCAGGCCCGCCACGAACAGCGCCACCAGCACGAACGCCACCGCGATCACCGCGAAGGGGTTCAGCCGCCCGGCCATGTCCTGCTCCAGCTCCGAGCGCTTGCGGATGCCGATGAAGGACCACAGCACCGCCTTGATCGTCTGCGGCACGTTCATGACGCACGGCCACCCCCAGTGACCAGCGAGGCGCCTTGCGGCGCGGGGGGCACCTGGCTGCCCACCTCGAAGAAGGTGTACGACAGCGTGATGGTGGTGACGTCCTTCGACAGCTTGGGGTCGATGACGAACGCCACCGGCCACTGCTTCGATTCACCCGGCTCCAGCGTGTACTGCTTGAAGCAGAAGCACTCGACCTTGTTGAAGTGGCTCGCGGCCTGGTGCGGCGCGTAGCTGGGGATGGCCTGCGCCGACATGCGGCGGTTCTGCACGTTGCGGAACTCGTACATCACCGTGGCGAGCTCGCCCGGGTGCACCTGCACCGAGCGCTGCGCGGGCTTGAACTCCCAGGGGCCGCGCGCGTTGGCGTCGAACTCCACCGTGATCGTGCGCGTGGTGTCGACCTGCGAATTGGGCTGTGCGCGCGAGGTGCCGGGCACTTCCTTCTCGCCCAGCGCCAGGATGTTGATGCCCGTCACCTCGCAGATGTGCTTGTAGATGGGCACCAGCGCGTAGCCGAACGCGAACATGCCGGCGGCGACCACCGCCAGTTTCTTGAACATCTTCGCGTTGTCGGCGGCCATCAGCGACCCAGCAGGAACATCTTGGCGACGAAGCCGATGAAGAAGACGCCCGCGATCGACGCCAGGATCAGCGCCAGCCGCAGGTTCGACTTCTTCTGGTCGGGTGTCATCCGATCACCTTGGTGGCGGCGGCGTTCAGGCGCGGCGGCGTCTCGAAGGTGTGGAAGGGCGCCGGCGACGGCACTTCCCACTCCAGGCCTTCGGCGCCCGCGCCGTCCGGGTCGTTCCAGGGGCGCTGGCCGGCCGGCTGGCCCTTGCCGCGCATCACCGGCAGCACCACGGCGAAGAAGAAGTACACCTGCGCCAGGCCGAAGCCGAAGGCACCGATGGACGCCCACATGTTGAAGTCGGCGAACTGCATCGGGTAGTCGGCGTAGCGGCGCGGCATGCCGGCCAGGCCCAGGAAGTGCATCGGGAAGAAGGTGACGTTGAACGCGATCAGCGACCACCAGAAGTGGATCTTGCCGGCCGTCTCGTTGTACATCACGCCCGTCCACTTGGGCGCCCAGTAGTAGAAGCCGGCGAACATGGCGTACAGCGAGCCCGCCACCAGCACGTAGTGGAAGTGCGCCACCACGTAGTAGGTGTCCTGCAGCAGCAGGTCGATCGGCGCCATCGCGAGGATCAGCCCCGTGAAACCGCCCATCGTGAACACGAAGATGAAGCCCACCGCGAACAGCATGGGCGTCTCGAAGGTCATCGAGCCCTGCCACATGGTGGCGATCCAGTTGAAGATCTTCACCGCCGTAGGCACCGCGATCAGCATCGTGGCGTACATGAAGAACAGCTGGCCCGTCACCGGCATGCCGGTCGTGAACATGTGGTGCGCCCACACGATGAACGACAGGATCGCGATGGAAGACGTGGCGTACACCATCGACGCGTAGCCGAACAGGCGCTTGCGCGAGAACGCGGGCACGACCTGGCTGATGATGCCGAAGGCCGGCAAGATCATGATGTAGACCTCGGGGTGGCCGAAGAACCAGAAGATGTGCTGGTACATCACCGGGTCGCCGCCGCCGGCGGGGTTGAAGAACGTCGTGCCGAAGTGGCGGTCGGTCAGCGTCATCGTGATGGCGCCGGCGAGCACCGGCATCACGGCGATCAGCAGGTAGGCGGTGATGAGCCACGTCCAGCAGAACATCGGCATCTTCATCAGCGTCATGCCGGGCGCGCGCATGTTCAGGATGGTGACGATGATGTTGATCGAGCCCATGATCGAGCTGGCGCCCAGCACGTGCAGCGCGAAGATCGCCGCATCCATCGACGGGCCCATCTGCAGCGTGAGCGGCGCGTAGATCGTCCAGCCGGCCGCGGGGGCGCCGCCGGGCATGAAGAACGAGCCCACCAGCATGATGCCCGCGGGGATCACCAGCCAGAAGCTGAAGTTGTTCATGCGCGCGAAGGCCATGTCGGGCGCGCCGATCTGCAGCGGCACCATCCAGTTCGCGAAGCCCACGAAGGCCGGCATGATCGCGCCGAACACCATGATCAGGCCGTGCATGGTGGTGAGCTGGTTGAACAGCTCGGGGTTGACCAGCTGCAGGCCGGGCTGGAACAGCTCGGCGCGGATCAGGAGCGCCAGCACGCCGCCCACCATCAGCATGGTGAAGGCGAACAGCAGGTACAGCGTGCCGATGTCCTTGTGGTTCGTGGCGAACACCCAGCGCCGCCAGCCCGTGGGCGCGTGGTGGTCGTGGTGCTCGTCGTGGGCGTGATCGTGGTGGTCCAGAACTGCGCTCATCTTGTGATCCTCTTGTTCCTCTGCCCGTGTTTACTTGCCGCGCTGCGCGAGCACTTCCGACGGCTGCACCAGCTGGCCGGTCTTGTTGGACCAGCTGTTCTTGGTGTACGTGACGACGGCGGCGATGTCGGTGTCCGACAGCTGCTTCCACGCCGGCATGGCGTTGCGGCCGTTGAGCACGACGTGCAGCTGCTTGGCCTTGTCGGCGTCCTTCACGAGGGCCGAGCCGTCCAGCGCCGGGAAGGCGGCGACGCCCTTGCCGTTGGGCTGGTGGCAGGCCGCGCAGTTGGCGTTGTAGACCTTCTCGCCGCGGGCCGTGATGTCGGCCAGGGTCCAGACCTTGTTCGGGTCGTCGGCCTTGGCGGCCACCTTCTTCTGTTCGCCGGCCACCCACGCGGTGTAGTCGGCCGCCGACAGCACCTTCACGTGGATCGGCATGTAGGCGTGCTCCTTGCCGCACAGCTCGTAGCACTGGCCGTAGAAGTCGCCGGTCTTCTCGCTGCGGAACCAGGTGTCGCGCACGAAGCCGGGGATAGCGTCCTGCTTGACGCCGAAGGCCGGGATGCCCCACGCGTGGATCACGTCGTTGGCGGTGGTGATGATGCGGACCTTCTTGTTCACCGGCACCACCAGCGGGTTGTCGACCTTGAGCAGGTAGTTGTCCGGCACGTCGCCCTTGGCGCCGTCGTTGGAGATCTCGCGGTGCGTGGCGTCCAGCGTGGACAGGAACGACAGGCCCTCGCCCTCGCCCTTGAGGTAGTCGTAGCCCCACTTCCACTGGTAGCCCGTGGCCTTGATGGTGAGGTCGGCGTTGCTGGTGTCCTTGGACGCGACCAGCACCTTGGTGGCGGGCAGCGCCATGCCGATCACGATCAGGAACGGGATGATGGTCCAGATCACTTCGACCGTCACCGACTCGTGGAAGTTGGCGGCCGGGTGGCCCACCGACTTGCGGTGCTTCCAGATGGAATAGAACATCACCGAGAACACCGCGATGAAGATCACCGTGCAGGCGATCAGCATGAACCAGTGGAGCCAGGCCTGCTCGACGGCGATGCGCGTCGCGGCCGCATGCAGGTTCAGCTGGCGCACCGCGGGGCCGCCGGGCAGGTCGTTGACGGCATGCGCCGCGGGAACGATGCCCGCGGCCAGCATCAGCAGGGCCAGCTTGGTGGAAATGCTCTTCATGGTTGTGGTCGTTTGCTTTCGATTCGTTTTCTTGTCCGCGCCCTCAGGCTTCCCGCAAGGCCCTGCGGATCTCCTGCGCCAGCACCGGCCGCAGCTCGGGGCGCACGAAGCGCCCCACGTTCACGCGCCGCCCCTGGCCCGACAGCTCGATCAGCGAGCGGTCGTCGGCCACCGGCTCCACGCGCACCCAGTCGCGGTTGAATTCCGCGCGCTGCAGGTGCCCGGCGCTCTCGAACTCGACCACCAGCTGGCGGCCCTTCAGCGAAATCTTCTCCCCGTCGGTGGCGTGCCGCGCATACGCGAGGAACGCCAGGCCCACCGCCGCCAGCTCCAGCCAGGCAAAGGGCATCACCAGCACGGCGCCCATGGCCCAGAACATGCCCGCGATGCCCAGCGACAGCACGCACAGCGATGCATAGAGCCAGCCCAGCTGCTGCGGGGTCACCGAGCAGTTGCGCTTGAGGAACCAGTACACAGCCTGGCCCTGCACGGTGGCGAAACGAAAGACCGGTTTCGGCACGGGTAAGGTTGGTCAGTGGCGGGGGTCGGAAATCAACCAGCCATTGTAGCGGCAGCGAAAGGGGCATTTCCCTGCGGCGGCGGGGCATTCAGCCCGGCTTGCGGCCCGATCGCAGCAAGGCTTGCATGTCCTTGACGGAAATGGCGCTCTGGTCGGCCATGCGCATGCGCGGCGCGGGCTTGAGCGCATGGCCGTAGACGATCTCGAAGGTGAGCGCCAGCCCTCCTTCGGGCCCTCGCAGCGAGCGCGCGGCCTCGTCGTGCAGCCGCTGGCGCCAACCCCGGCCCCGCAAGGCCTGGAAACGCGAACGATGCAGGTTGGCGCCCAGCTCGCGCAGCTCGGTCAGCATGCGCTCAGGGGTGGGCCAGGTGAGCGTGATGCGCTCCATGTCCATCACGGGCTCGGCGAAGCCGCAGTGCACCAGCATGTCGCCCCAGTCGTGCATGTCGGTGAATTCGTGCGCCGGCGGCGGCCAGCCCTGCGCCGCGTACAGCGTGCGCAGCTCGCGCAAGGTGTCCGGGCCGAAGCAGGAGAACATCAGGAAGCCGTCGGTGGCCAGCGCCCGGTGCCACTGCGCGATCAGCGCCTGCGGGTCGGCGGCCATGTGCAGCGCCATGTTGGCCCACAGCATCTGCACGCCGCCCTCCGGTGCGTCGCCGTGATGGACCGGTGCCGCGTTGATCTTCCACCATGGGTTTGCCAGTGCCTTCCGCGCCACGTCGGCCCGCCGAGCCTCGTGCTCGGCGACCCAGCGCTGCGCCTTCGGGTAGCGGGCTGCGACGGCGCGGTGGGCCTCGATGCCGCCGCGCACCGGCTCCCAGTCGGCCCAGGCTTGCGGCGCGAGGCGGATCCATTCCAGCCGCTCGGCCATGCGCCGCCCCACTTCCTCGTGCAGCCACGGCGGACGCGCCGGTGCGGCGTGTTGCCAGCGCGCGGCGGCGGCGGGGGCTATGGTGGGCGGCTTCGCGTCGGCCATGGGGCTCGCGAGTATATTGACCCGCGATGTTCCAGCGCCTGCTCACCCGTGCGGAACGCGCGCTGCCCGCCCAGTGCGCGGTGTGCCGCGCCTGGCCGGCACAGGCGCTGTGCGAGCGCTGTGTGGAGCGCTTCGCGCAGCCGCGCACGCGCTGCCTTCGCTGCGCCCTGCCCGTGCCGCCCGGCGTGCGCGAATGCGGCGCCTGCCTGGGGGCGCCGCCGCCGCTCGATGCCTGCCACGCCGCCGTGGCGTACGACTACCCGTGGTCGTCGCTGGTGGCGCAGTTCAAGTTCAACGGCCAAGCCGGCTGGGCGCGCAGCTTCGCGCTGCTGATGCGCAGCGCGCCGTGGGTCGAGCCCGCGCTGGAGGCCGCGCAGGCCGTCGTGCCCATGCCCCTGTCGCGCGCGCGCCTGGCCGAACGCGGCTTCAACCAGTCGCTGGAACTGGCCAAGGCGCTGGCCCTGGCGCGCACCAACGCCGGCCTGCTGCTGCGCATCCGCGCGACCGCGGCGCAATCGGCGCTGGACCGCCAGGCGCGCATCGCCAACGTGAAGGGCGCGTTCGCGGTCGATCCCTTGCGCGCCGGCGATGTGCGGGGCAAGCGGGTCGCCATCGTCGACGACGTGATGACCAGCGGCGCCTCGATGTTCGCGGCGGCGCAGGCGCTGCGCGATGCCGGCGCGGCACAGGTCACCGGCATCGTGTTCGCGCGCACCGACGAACCGGGGGCCTGACGCGTGTTCCACATCGTCCTGGTCCACCCGGAGATCCCGCCCAACACCGGCAACGTCATCCGACTGGCCGCCAATACCGGCTGCACGTTGCACCTCGTGGAGCCGCTCGGCTTCTCGATGGAGGACAAGTTGATGAAGCGCGCGGGCCTGGACTACCACGAGTACGCGGAGGTGAAGCGGCACGCGGGTTGGGAGGCGTTCCTCGCTGAGGCGCGGCCCGACCGCGGGCGCCTCTTCGCGCTGACCACGCGCGGGATGCGCTTCGTGCACGACACGCAGTTCCGTCCGGGCGACTGGCTGGTGTTCGGCTCGGAATCCGCGGGCCTGCCTGCGGACGTGCGCGATTCCTTCCCCGAGGAACAGCGCCTGAAGCTCGCGATGCGAGCCAACCAGCGCAGCCTGAACCTCTCGAACGCCGTCGCGGTGACGGTGTTCGAGGCCTGGCGCCAGAACGGCTTCAGGGATAGCGGCGGTTGATCGACTCGGCGACGCAAGCCGGCTTGTCGCTGCCTTCGCGCTCGATGGTCACGTTCCAGGTGAACTGGTAGCCGCCGTTCTCGATCGGCTTGGCCTCGAGCAGCTTCGTGCGCGAGCGCAGTCGGCTGCCCACCGGCACGGGCGCGGTGAAGCGCACCTTGTTCAGCCCGTAGTTCACGCCCATCTTCGAATCGCGCACCTGCAGCGAGCTTTCGATCAATTTGGGCAGCAGCGACAGCGTGAGGAAACCATGGGCGATGGGCGCGCCGAACGGCCCCGTCTTGGCGCGCTCCACGTCGACGTGGATCCACTGGTGGTCCCCGGTGGCCTGCGCGAACAGGTTGACCTGCTCCTGCGTGATGGTCACCCAGTCGCTCACCGCGACTTCCTGGCCGACGTGCTGCGCGACTTCCTGGAGCGTCTGGAACGTGCGTTTCATGCGCCCACTTTAGCGCCGCGGCGCATGGATCAGGTGTCGAGCCAGCGACAGATGCCTTGCCATTGCTCCAGGTCGCGCTCGACGCGGCCCGGGGCGACGTCGAAGACCGTCAGGCCGCGCGCCGCCAGGTGGATGTAGTTCTGCGTGCTGCGCAAATAGCCGATGACCGGCAGCTTCAGGCTGTCGACGAACTCGTGCAGCTTGTCCGCGGCGATGGTGCGCGGGTCCACGCGCATGCCGACGATGCCCACCTGCTTGTGCGCGGCCTTCTTCAGCTGGGCGAGCTCGTCGAGGAAGTGGCGCGTCGCGTAAATGTCGAAGATGCTGGGCTGCAAGGGCACGACCACCTTGTCCGCGATCTCCACCACCTGCTTCAATTCCTTGCCGTGGATGCCGGCCGGCGTGTCCAGGACCACGTGGGTGGTGCCTTTCGGCGGCTTGGCGATCTTGTCGGCGCCGACGTCCCAGCCCGCGATGCCGCGCGCCGCGGGAGGCCTCAGGCCCAGCCACAGCCGCGAGGACTGTTGCCGGTCGGCGTCGCCCAGCATGACCGTTCGGCCCTTGCTCGCGAAGTACCCCGCGATGTTGGTGGCCAGCGTCGACTTGCCGACGCCGCCCTTCGGATTCGCAACCACGACCACAGGCATGATGGACCCCTCCTCTGCGGTATGTTACCGGTATGGATGAGCAAGCTCCGAAATCCCGGGTGCTGGTCCTCGCGGCCCACCCCAACTGGCGCGAGTCGCGGGTGAACCGGCGCCTCGTCGAGGCCGCTCGCTCGGTGCCGGGAGTCCAGGTGCGCGACCTCTACGCGCTGTACCCGGATTTCGACGTCGATGCCGCCGTGGAGCAGCAGGCCTGCGCCGCCGCGGACCTGCTCGTGCTGCTGCACCCGATCCAGTGGTACTCCATGCCGCCCCTGCAGAAGCTGTGGCTGGACGAGGTGCTCGCCTACGGCTGGGCGTACGGGCACGATGGCACCGCGCTGCAAGGCAAGGACCTGTGGCTGGCCGCGACGACCGGCGGCCCCGAGTCGGCCTACCACCCCACCGGCTACAACCGCTACTTCTTCGACGCCTTCATGCCGCCTTACGAGCAGACCGCGACGCTGTGCGGCATGCGCTTCCTGCCGCCGCTGGTCATGCACGGCGTGCGGCGCGCGAGCGAAGAACAGGTCGAGCAGCACGTGGCCGTGTTCCGCGAGCGCCTGGGCTCCTATCCCGACTGGCCGGAGATCGAGGACCTGCCCATGTGCCCCGCGTGCGACGTGCCCGCCGACGACAGGCCGCACCAATGACCGAACACCTGCCCGGCTGGCTGTCCGGCTCCCTCGTCTACCTCGCGGCGGCGGTGTTCGCCGTGCCGCTCGCGCGCGCGCTGGGCCTGGGTTCGATCATCGGCTACCTCGCCGCCGGCATCGCGATCGGCCCCTGGGGCCTGGGCCTCGTCACCAACGCGCCCGACATCCTGCATTTCGCCGAGTTCGGCGTGGTGCTCATGCTGTTCCTCGTCGGCCTGGAGCTGGAGCCGCGGCGCCTGTGGAACCTGCGCCGCCCGATCTTCGGCTGGGGCTCGGCGCAGGTGCTCGGGTGCGCGGCCCTCATTTGCGCTGCCGCCATGCTGGCGGGCGTGCCCTGGCGCATCGCGATCGTCGCGGCGCTGGGCCTGGCGCTTTCTTCCACCGCCATCGCGCTGCAGGTGATGGGCGAGCGCAACCTGCTGCCCACCTCCAGCGGCCAGGCGGGCTTTTCCATCCTGCTGTTCCAGGACGTCGCCGCGATCCCCATCCTGGCGCTGCTGCCGCTGCTGGGCGGCGTGGCCGGGACCGACAGCGACGGCCGCTGGATCGAAGGCCTGCGCATCGTCGGCGTCGTGGCCGTCATCGTGCTGGGCGGGCGGCTCGCGCTGCGGCCGCTGCTGTCGTGGATCGCGCGCAGCGGCACGCCCGAGATCTTCACGGCCGCCTCGCTGCTAGTGGTCGTCGCCATCGCCGCGCTGTGCCAGCTGGCGGGCCTGTCGATGGCGCTGGGCGCCTTCCTCGCCGGCGTGCTGCTGGCCGAAAGCGAATTCCGCCGCGAGCTGGAGACGGACATCGAGCCCTTCAAGGGCCTGCTGCTCGGCCTGTTCTTCATCGCGGTGGGCATGAGCATCGACTTCGGCGTGCTGGCGCGCTCGCCGCTCGTGATGGCCGGCATCGTGCTCGGCTTCATGGCGGTGAAGGCCGCGGTCATCTACCCGCTGGCGCGCGCGATGCGCATCCCGACGATGGAGCGGCCCGTGTTCACGCTGTTGCTGGCGCAAGGCGGCGAGTTCGCTTTCGTGGTGTTCCAGGCCGCCGCGGGCAACACGGTGATGGACGCGCAGACGGCCTCGCTCCTGATCGGCGCGGTCGCGGTGTCCATGCTGCTCAGCCCCGTGCTGCTGATCGCCATCGACAAGTGGCTGCTGCCGCGCTGGGCCAATTGCAACGTGCCGAAGCTCGACGAGATCAGCGAGCAGCAGGACGCGCCGGTGGTCATCGCGGGCTTCGGCCGCTACGGCCAGATCATCGGCCGCCTGCTCACCGCCGAAGGTTTCGCGTCGACCGTGCTGGACCACGACGCCGACATGATCGAGGCCGCGCGCGCCTTCGGCTACCAGGTGTTCTACGGCGACGCCACGCGCCTGGACTTGTTGCGAACGGCGGGTGCGGGCACGGCGAAGATCCTCGTGGTCGCGGTCGACGACGTCGACCAGTCGCTGGCCATCGTCGACCTGGCGCACGAGCACTTCCCGCACCTGCAGATCGTCGCCCGCGCGCGCGACGTCACGCACTGGAACAAGCTGCGCGACCGCAACGTGCTGCGGGTGGAGCGCGAGGTGTTCGAGTCCAGCCTGCGCAGCGGCCGCACGGTGCTGGAGCTGCTCGGGCACACGGCCGGCGAGGCCCGCCGCCAGGCCATGCGCTTCCGCCGCCACAACCTGCAGCTGTTCGAGCAGATGTACCCGCACTACCAGAACCGCAGCAAGCTGATCTCGGTGGTCAAGGAGGGCCGCCGGCAGTTCGAGGAGCAGATGGCGCAGGAGCGGGCCGAGCAGGACAAGCGCCGCCAGGAGTCCACGGAGCGCCCCAACTGGTAAGCCCCGGGGCGAAACGCCCTAGGCCCCCTACGCAATTTGCCTAACCCCCGGCGGCCGCGCCGGTGTCTCATGGAGTCCCCAAGGAGAGGAACCCATGGACCGTGCCCCCGCCGAAATCCAGCTGGCCCAGATGCGCGAGGAGCTCGCGCGCCTGCGCGCCTCGCACGAGCAGCTGGTTTCGACGCTGGACGCCACCAACGACGGCATCCTCACGCTGCAGTTCGACGGCGGCCTGTACTACAACATCCGCTTCGTGGAGCTGTGGGGCATCCCCGAGGACAAGCTGGGCGACCTGGGCGACCACCAGCTGGTGGAGTGGCAGCTGTCGCGCGTGAAGGACCCGCAGCAGTGGCTGGACGCGATCGCGCGGCGCCGCGCCAACCCGGAGGAGGAGGATTTTTCCACCGTGGAGCTGCTCGACGGCCGGGTGCTGGAGCGCCACGTGTTGCCGCAGCGCGTGCACGGCCGCTGCGTCGGCTGCGTGATCATCTTCCGCGACGTCACCGAGCGCATGCGCCACGAACAGGACATGCTGTTCAACCAGCTCGTGCTGGAAAACTCCGCGCCGATGGTGTGGGTGGACCCGGACACGCAGCGGATCGCCTACGCCAACCCGGGCGCGTGCTCGCACTTCGGCTACCCGGCCGAGGAGCTGATCGGCCTGAAGGTGGCCGACATCGACCCGCTCTACTCGGACCAGGAGAAGGCCATGCGCCTGGTCGAGGAGCTGGCGCGCGAAGGCAAGCGCAGCACCATCGTCAGCCAGCACCGCCGCAAGGACGGCACGCTGCGCGACGTCAAGCTCACGATCTTCCTCACGCAGCAGGGCGACCGCGGCATGCTGATCGTCAGCATCAAGGACATCACCGAGCTGAGGCGCGCCGAGCAGGAGAAGAAACGCCACGAGGCGACGCTCGATTCGCTGGTCAACTCCATCTCCGACCTGATCTTCTACCAGGACATGGACGGCCGCTACCTGGGGTGCAACACCGCGTTCGGCGTGCTGGCCGGCAGGCCGCCGCAGGAGGTCGTCGGCCTCACGTACGAAGACGTCTTCCCCCCGGAGCTCGCGGCCATGATGGCCGAGCGCGACGCGCGCTGCCTGGCCAGCCTGCGCGAGCAGAAGTCGGAATGCTGGGTGACCTACCCCACCGGCGAGCAGGTGCGCCTGGACACGCACGTGTGGCCGCTGTGGGATGAAGACGGCAAGGCGCGCGGCGTGCTGGGCATCAGCCGCGACATCACCGTGCGCATGAAGCAGGAAGAGGACACGCGCCGCGCCAAGGAGCTGGCCGAGGAAGCCACGCGCATGAAGTCCGACTTCCTGGCCAACATGAGCCACGAGATCCGCACGCCCATGAACGCCATCATCGGCCTGTCGCACCTGGTGCTGAAGACCGACCTGACGCCGCGCCAGCGCGACTACATCGCCAAGGTGCAGAGCTCCGGCCAGCACCTGCTGGGCATCATCAACGACATCCTGGACTTCTCGAAGGTGGAGGCCGGCAAGCTGGACCTGGAGCACGCCGACTTCGAGCTGGAGAAGCTGCTGGACACCACGAGCGGCCTGGTGGGCGACAAGGCCAGCGCCAAGGGGCTCGAGGTCGTGATCGACATCGCACCCGACGTTCCCGCCAACCTGGTGGGCGACTCGCTGCGCCTGGGCCAGATCCTCCTGAACTACGCGAACAACGCGGTGAAGTTCACCGAGAAGGGCGAGGTCATGATCTCGGTGCGTGCGAGCGAGCGCACCGAGCGCGACGTCCTGCTCCACTTCCGTGTGCAGGACACGGGCATCGGCCTGAGCCCGGAGCAGATCGAGCGCCTGTTCAGGAGTTTCTCGCAGGCCGACACGTCGACGACGCGCCGCTTCGGCGGCACGGGCCTGGGCCTGGCGATCTCGCGCAAGCTCGCCGAGCTGATGGGCGGCGAAGTGGGCGTGGAGAGCGAGCCCGGCAAGGGCAGCACCTTCTGGTTCAGCGCGCGCCTGGGGATCGGCGCTTCGACCCGGCGCGACTTCGTTCCCAACCCCGACCTGCGCGGCCGCCGGGCCCTGGTCGTCGACGACAACGACCACGCCCGCGCGGTCATCACCGAGATGCTCGAAGGCATGACCTTCGTCACGCGCGGCGTGCGCTCCGGCCCCGCGGCGATCGAGGAAGTGCGCAGCGCGTACCTTGCGGGCAACCCCTACGACGTCGTGTACCTGGACTGGCGCATGCCCGGCATGGACGGCATGGAGACGGCGCGCCGCATCCGCGCCTTGGGGCTCGAAGCCGCGCCGATGATCCTGATGGTGACCGCCTTCGGGCGCGAGGAGGTGCTCAAGGAGGCGCACGGCGTGGGCATCCAGAGCGTGCTGGTCAAGCCGGTCAGCCCGTCGATCCTGTTCGACACGACGGTGGGCGCGCTGGGCTCGCGCGCTGCGCGCGCCGCGCCCACGGAGCCCGGGCGTGCCGAGCCCGGGGAGCGCCTCGCCGCCATCCGCGGCGCGCGCATCCTGCTGGTGGAAGACAACGACATCAACCAGCAGGTGGCGCGCGAACTGCTGGAGGACGCCGGCCTCGTGGTCGACGTCGCCGACAACGGCCAGGTGGCCCTGGAGCGGCTGGAGGCGGCGAAGTACGACCTGGTCTTCATGGACATGCAGATGCCCGTGATGGACGGCGTGACGGCCACGCACCAGATCCGCGCCTTCAAGCACTTCGACGCATTGCCCGTGGTGGCGATGACGGCCAACGCGATGGAGCACGACCGGCGCAAGTGCCTCGACGCCGGCATGAACGACTTCCTGGTCAAGCCGATCGACCCCGAGGACATGTGGAACATCCTGCTGCGCTGGATCCGCCCGCGCCGCGTCGCCGCGGTGCCGGCCGCCGCGCCCACGGGTGCCGCGGCAGCCGACGGCATTCCCCGCGGCATCGCGGGCCTCGACACCGCGTTGGGCCTCAAGCGCATGATGAACAAGAAGCCGCTGTACCTGGCGATGCTGAAGCGCTATGCCAGCGGCCAGCGCGAAGCGATGCGCGAGCTGCGCGACGCCCTGGCCGCCGGCGACACCGCCACCGCGGAACGGCTGGCGCACACGGCCAAGGCGGTCGCGGGCAATGTGGGCGCGACGCTGGTGCAGGACCAGGCGGAGCAGCTCGAACAGGCCTTGCGCCACCGTCCCGCCGATACCGGCGTGCTCCTGGACGCACTGGACGCCGCGGTGCTGCCGCTGCTGGACGCCCTGGACGCGCAGCTGTCGGCTCAACCTGTTTAGGCAATCGGCTTAACTGCATCGCACCGCGAGATGGTCTGATCACCCCATGAGCGAAACCAAGGAACTCGAATACAACGGGCTGGTCAACCGGCTGGCCCAGGAAGTCGCGCAGGTGCAGCGCCAGCTCGGCGCCTCGCAGCAGAAGCTGCATTCGGTGACGCGCTCGCTGGAAGCGCGCACCCAGGAGCTGATCGAGGCCCGCGCGGCCCTCGACCTGCTGCTGGCCACGCTGGACGCCTCGCAGGACGGCATCCTGGCGATGGGCTACTTCGGCCGCGCGATGCATTTCAACTCGCGCTTCGTCGACATGTGGGGCATCGCGGAAGACAGGGCGTCGTGCCTGAACGAGGCCGCGCTGCTCGCCCTGCAGATGGCGCAGGTGAAGGACCCGGAGCTGTTCCTGGAGATCTCGCAGGCCCGGCGCGCACGCCCCGACGAGGAGCGCTGCGACCTGGTCGAGCTGACCGACGGCCGCATCCTCGAATGCCACGTGATGCCGCAGCGCGTGCGCGGGCGCCGGGTCGGCAGCGTCACCAGCTTTCGCGACGTCACCGACAAGGCACGTCTGGATCGCATCGTCACGCTGCTGGAGTCGGAAGACCCCGAGCGTGTGGCCGAGGCCCGCGCGACGACCTACTGAAACGCGTCCCACACCAGCTTGACGCCAGTGAGGAACATCCCCGCGTAGACCAGGCGGTAGAACAGCTGCGGGCGGATGCGGTGCGCCAGGCGCACGCCGGCCCACACGCCGAAGGGCGCGAGCGGCAGCAGCGCCAGCGAGGTCGCCATGTTGCGCGCGTCGAGCAATCCGAGCCACGCGTACGGGACCCACTTGCTCAGGTTCACGGTGAAGAAGAACGCCGCCATGGTCGCCGTGAAGGTGATCGGTGCGAGCCGCATCGGGATGATGTAGGCGTTGACGGGCGGCCCGCCGGCATGCGCGATGAAACTCGTGAAGCCCGACGTGACGGTCAGCAGCGCGCCGGCCCATTTCGGCGGGTGCGGGCTGTCGGGCTTGGGCGGGAACGCGAGGCGCTGCGCGAGGAACAGCAGCGTGAAGACGCCGACGATGCCCGCCACCGTCTTCGCATCGAGGTAGCGGAACGACAAGGCGCCGATCAGGCTGCCGGCCAGCCCGAGCGGCACGAGGAAGCGGATCAAGGCCCAGTCGAAGTGGCGGCGGAAAGCCGCGATGCCCATCAGGTCCATCGCGAACAGGATGGGCATGAAGATCGCGGCGGCCTGCGGCACGGGAATGGCCAGCGCCATCATCGGCACCGCGAGCGAGCCGAAGCCGGACCCGAAGCCGCTCTTGCTGATGCCCATGAGCAGCACGGCGGGCACCGCCGCGGCGTAGAACCACGGGTCGGTGATGAGCGGGAGGTTCAAACGCGCTCGAGGACGACGGCGATGCCCTGCCCCACGCCGATGCACATGGTGCACAGCGCGTAGCGCCCGCCCGTGCGGTGCAACTGGCTGACCGCGGTGGTGGCAAGCCGCGCGCCCGATGCGCCCAACGGGTGGCCCAGGGCGATGGCGCCGCCGTTGGGGTTCACGCGCGGGTCGTCGTCCTGCAGCCCGAGCAGGCGCAGCACCGCGAGGCCTTGCGCGGCGAAGGCCTCGTTCAGCTCGATGACATCGAGCTGTTCGAGCTGGATGCCCGCCAGCGCCAGCACCTTCTGCGTCGCCGGCGCGGGGCCGATGCCCATGATGCGCGGCGGCACGCCGGCCGTGGCCATGCCCACGATGCGAGCGCGCGGCGTGAGGCCGTGGCGCGATGCCGTGGCTTCGTCGGCGATGACGAGCGCGCACGCACCGTCGTTGACGCCGCTGGCATTGCCCGCCGTCACGGTGCCGTCGGGACGCACCACGCCCTTCAGCCGGGCCAGCGCCTCGAGGCTGGTCTCGCGCGGGTGTTCGTCCCTGTCGACGACGACGGCCTCGCCCTTTTTCTGCGGGATGGTGACGGGCGTGATCTCGCCGGCGAAGAAGCCGGCCTTCTGCGCGGCCACCGCCTTCGTCTGCGAAGCGAGTGCCATGCGGTCCTGCGCGTCCCGCGAAACCTTGTAGTCGGTGGCGACGTTCTCCGCCGTCTCGGGCATGGAGTCGACGCCGTACTGTTCCTTCATCAGCTTGTTGACGAAGCGCCAGCCGATGGTGGTGTCGTAGACGGCGTTGGTCCGCGAGAAGGCGCTGTCGGCCTTGGGCATGACGAAGGGCGCACGGCTCATGCTCTCGACGCCGCCGGCGATCATGAGCGTGGCTTCACCGGCCTTGATGGCGCGCGCCGCGGTGCCGACCGCGTCGAGGCCCGAGCCGCACAGGCGGTTGATGGTCGCGCCGGGCACTTCCACCGGCAGGCCCGCGAGCAGCGTCGCCATGTGCGCGACGTTGCGGTTGTCCTCGCCGGCCTGGTTCGCGCAGCCGTAGATCACGTCGGTGACGGCCTGCCAGTCGACCTTGGGGTTGCGCTGCATCAGCGCCTTCAGGGGGATCGCGGCGAGGTCGTCGGTGCGCACCGAAGACAAGGCGCCGCCGTAGCGGCCGAAAGGCGTGCGGATCGCATCGCAGATGAAGGCATGGCGGGTCATCGGAATCTCCTGTTCGTGTTGCACATGGGCCAACGGCGCAAGTTTAGGCCCGTGCTACGCTGCCTGCATGTTCAACCCTTCCCAGCAGGACGTGCGCCGCTTCTTCTGCGGTGTCGCGGCCAAGTCGCGGGCCGGCCACCCCATGGATGCGCTGGAGACGCTGGCCGGGCAATGGGTGGGCGAGCACCCCGAGTACGCGGGCGACCTCGCCGACGAGCAGGCGGCGCTGGCCGCGCAGCATGACGGCAGCGACGGGCGCGCCAACCCCTTCCTGCACCTGGCGATGCACCTGTCGATCAGCGAGCAATGCTCCATCGACCAGCCGCGCGGCATCCGGCAGGCGGTGGAACTGCTCGCGGCGAGGCGCAACTCGCTGCACGATGCGCACCACGAGGCGATGGAGTGCCTGGGGCAGATGCTGTGGGAAAGCCAGCGCAGCGGGCGACCGCCGGATGGGGACGCCTACGTGGAGTGCGTGCAGAAGCGAGCCACCAAGGACTGACGGAGTCAGTCCACAAAGAACAAGGCCCGCTTGAGCGGGCCTTGTTGAACGTAGACCCGAAGGGCCTAATGAGTATGGAAGCGCGATTCCGGAACCGTCTTCAGGTCGCCATCCAGTGAACCCATGTAATTCGCCAGCGCCTTGAGTTCCGCGTGGCTGAACTGCTTGGCGATGGCGCCCATCACGCCGTTGCTGCGGCCCACCGCCTGGTTGTTCTCCTGCTTGTAGGCCTTCAGGGCGACGAACAGGTAATCGGCGTGCTGGCCGGCGATCTTCGGGTAGACGTCGATGGGCAGCGAGAAGTTGGCGCCGTGGCACGACGCGCAAGCGGCCTTCTGCAGCAGCGCGGCGACTTGCGCGTCCGGCTGCTTCGAGGGCTGCGCGGGCGCCTTGGCGTCGCCACCCAGCTTGGCGTAGTAGTCGGCGACGTCGGCGATGTCCTGGTCGGACAGCGAACCGGCGATGGCGCGCATCGTGGGGTGCTTGCGGTCGCCGTTCTTGTAGCCGTTGAGGGCCGCGACGATGTACTTGGCGCTCTGGCCCGCGATCATCGGCACCTTGTGCACCTCGGGAAAGCTGGCCTGGTAGCCCTTGATGCTGTGGCATCCCATGCACATGGCGACGCGGGCCTCGACCGACTTGGAGACGGGGCCCGGCTGGGCGGCCGACGCAGCGGCCTTGGGGGCGGCAGCGGGCGCCTGGGCCAGCACAGGGGCCGTCGCGCAAGCGACAGCGACGGCGAAGAGCGTGGAGAACAGGTTCTTCATTTTGGGGGCAGAATCCGATGCGAGGGGACGACCCGTCCCTCCAAACGATCGATTATATCGGCGGCCATCCCGCCGCTTTTCCGGCACAGCACCCATGAAGTTCCAAGGCTCCCAGAACTACGTCGCGACGCAGGATTTGATGCTCGCGGTCAACGCGTCCATCACGCTCAAGCGGCCGCTGCTGGTCAAGGGCGAGCCGGGCACCGGCAAGACCATGCTGGCCGAGGAAGTGGCGACGGCGCTGAAGATGCCGCTGCTGCAGTGGCACATCAAGTCCACCACCAAGGCGCAGCAGGGCCTGTACGAGTACGACGCCGTCAGCCGCCTGCGCGATTCGCAGCTGGGCGACGAAAAGGTCAAGGACATCCACAACTACATCGTCAAGGGCGTGCTGTGGCAGGCCTTCACGGCGGACCAGCCGGTGGCGCTCCTGATCGACGAGATCGACAAGGCCGACATCGAGTTCCCCAACGACCTGCTGCGCGAGCTCGACCGCATGGAGTTCTACGTGTACGAGACGCGGGAGCTCGTGAAGGCCAAGCACCGGCCGCTCGTGTTCATCACGTCGAACAACGAGAAGGAGCTGCCCGACGCGTTCCTGCGCCGCTGCTTCTTCCACTACATCAAGTTCCCCGACGCCGACACGATGAAGCAGATCGTGGACGTGCACTTCCCGACGCTCAAGAAGGACCTGCTCACGGCGGCGATGAAGACCTTCTACGACGTGCGCAACCTGCCGGGCCTGAAGAAGAAGCCCTCGACCAGCGAACTGCTCGACTGGCTCAAGCTGCTGGTGGCCGAGGACATCCCGCCGGCCGCGCTGCAAAGCAAGGACGACAAGGTGGCCGTGCCGCCGCTGGTGGGCGCGCTGCTGAAGAACGAACAGGACGTGACGCTGTTCGAGAAGCTCGTGTTCATGCAGAAGCACAACCGCTGATGGACACGGCCTTCCGCGACGCTCTGGTCGAAGGCGTCTCGGACGCCGTCGGCTTCGTGCTGGGCGGCGTGCTCGGTTTCGGCATCGGGCAGCTGCTCGGCTGGAGCATCTTCGAGCCAGGGTTCGGTCCCCGCGCGATTGCCGGCATCGTGCTGTGCGGCATCGGCGGCGGCCTCGGCCTGCGGGTGGCCCGCACCTGGCGCCGTTCGCAGCGCAAGGAAGAAGCATGAAGAAGCACGAGCCCGTCACGCTCGAATCCGGCCGCGTGCGGCTGGAGCCGATGACGCGCGACCATGCCGCCGACATCGCGTCGGCCGCGCGCGACGGCGAGCTCTGGAACATCCGCGTGACCTCGGTGCCGGCGCCGGGCGAGGAGACGGCGTACGTCGACACCGCGCTCAAGGGCTACGCCGACGGCCACATGCTGCCCTTCGTCGTGCGCGACCTGGGCAGCGGCAAGGTGATCGGCAGCACGCGCTACCACGACATCGTGCCGGCGGTGGAGCGGCTGGAGATCGGCTACACCTGGTACGGCAGGAGCTGGCAGCGCACGCACGTCAACACGACGTGCAAGCTGCTGCTGATGACGCACGCCTTCGAGACGCTCGGCGCGAAGCTCGTCGGCTGGCGCACCGACAACTACAACCACGCCAGCCAGAAGGCGATCGAGCGCCTGGGCGCGCGCAAGGACGGCGTGCTGCGGCACCACGGGCTGCGCCGCGACGGCACGGTTCGTGATACGGTGATGTACAGCCTGGCCGCGGGCGAGTGGCCCGAGGTGAAGGCCCAGCTGCAGTACCTGCTCTCGAAGCCGCGGGAGTGACGCCATGCTGATCGACTTCTTCTACACGCTGCGCAGCGCGAAGCTGCCGGTCTCCGTCAAGGAGTACCTCACCCTCCTGGACGCGCTGAAGCACGGCGTGGTCGGTCCCGAAAGCGAGGACGGCTACGCGATCGACGACTTCTACTACCTCGCCCGCACGTCGCTGGTGAAGGACGAGAAGCACTACGACAAGTTCGACCGTGCGTTCGCGGCGTACTTCAAGGGCGTGGAGCTGGTGGCCGATTTCACCAAGGACATCCCGCTGGAGTGGCTGCGCAAGAACCTTGAGCTGGAGCTGTCGCCCGAGGAGAAGGCCAAGATCGAGGCCATGGGCTGGGACGAGCTCATGGAGACGCTGAAGAAGCGCTTCGAGGAGCAGAAGGACCGGCACGAAGGCGGCAACCGCATGATCGGCACGGGCGGCACCTCACCCTTCGGCGCCTACGGCTTCAACCCGCAGGGCATCCGCATCGGCCAGGACAAGGGCCGCAACAAGAGCGCCGTGAAGGTGTGGGACCAGCGCGCCTACAAGGACTACGACGACTCGCAGGAGCTGGGCACGCGCAACATCAAGGTCGCGCTGCGCCGCCTGCGCAAGTTCGCGCGCGAGGGCGCCGAAGAGGAACTGGACCTGGACGACACCATCAAGTCCACCGCCGCCAACGCGGGCTGGCTGGACATCAAGATGGTGCCCGAGCGCCACAACAACGTGAAGGTGCTGCTGCTCATGGACGTGGGCGGCACGATGGACGAGCACATCCACCGCGTCGAGGAGATGTTCTCGGCGGCCAAGGCGGAGTTCAAGCACCTGGAGTTCTATTACTTCCACAACTGCGTCTACGACTTCATGTGGAAGAACAACCGCCGCCGCTTCTCGGAGAAGTTCCCCACGTGGGACATCATCCGCAAGTACAACAAGGACTACAAACTCATCTTCGTCGGCGACGCCACGATGAGCCCCTACGAGATCCTGCAGCCCGGCGGCAGCGTGGAATACAACAACGAGGAAGCCGGCGCGGAATGGATGCAGCGCCTGACGAACGCCTTCCCGAAGTTCGTGTGGATCAACCCCGAGCCGCAAGGCGTGTGGCAGTACCGCCAGTCGATCAGCGTGATCCAGCAGCTGGTGAACCAGCGCATGTACCCGCTGACGATCAAGGGGCTGGAAGAGGCGATGCGCCTGCTGTCCAAGTAGCGATGCAGCTGCTCGACGGACTGAGGCGGGCGGTGTCCCAGTCCGTGATCTGGCCCCCGATCGACGACGAGCTGCGCGAAGCGCGGGAGCGCGGCTGGTTCGACGGGCGCGTGCTCAACGCCGGCGCCGGCTGGCGCAGCATCCGCCACCTGGTTCCCGGCGAACTCGTCAACCAGGACGCCTGGCCCGGCGACGACCGCCAGGCCATCGACGTCGTCTCCCCGCTGCACGAACTGCCGCTGGCAGATGCGTCGTTCGACACGGTGATCTGCATCGCCGTCCTCGAGCACGTCCCCAACCCGGACGCGTGCGTGGCGGAGATGCTGCGCGTGCTCAGGCCGGGGGGCCGCGTGGTGGCGAGCGTTCCTTTCCTGCAGCCGGAGCACAAGGTGCCGGGGGATTTCCAGCGTTTCACGCGCGACGGGTTCACGCTCCTGTTCGAGAGGAACGGGTTCCGGGTCGAGGAGGTCCGCGCCCTCGCCTCCGTCTACCACACGCTCTACTGGGTGGTGTGGGAGTGGCTGCACATGAAGGACAGCTTCGCCTACAAGCTGCTGCGCGTGCCCTTGCTGCTGCCGCTGGCGGCCGCGGCCAGGCGCTCGTCGTTCGTTTCGGACAGGGTGGCCTCCGGGTTCCGTGTGTACGCCGTGCGGCCGTAGCCGGGCGCGGCCGTCTTGCGTTTCGCGCGCATGCGCCGCGCGAACACCCCGAGAATCTCCCGGTAGATCGCATCCCCCAGGATCTGGTCCTCGTTGCCCGCGTCGATGTTCGGGTTGACGTTCACCTCGATCAGCCAGCACTTCTCGCCCGACTGCTTCAGGTCGACGCCGTACAGGCCGCGGCCGATCAGGTTGCAGGCGCGCAGCGCGGTCTCGACCACCACTTCGGGGACTTCGCCGATCGAGAAGGCAATCGTGTCGCCCTCGGTGTGCTGGCCGTCCTCGCGCTTGTGCACCTGCCAGTGACCCGGCGCCATCATGTACTGCGCCGCGAAAAGCGGGCGGCCGTCGAAGACGCCGATGCGCCAGTCGAATTCGGTGGGAAGCCATTCCTGCGCCACGAGGAGCTCGGAGCGGGCGAAGAGCTCTTTCGCGTGCTTCTGCAGGTCCTCCTCGCTCTCGATCTTGACCACCCCGAGGCCGAACGCGCCGTCGGGCACCTTCAGCACCAGCGGCAGCCCCAACGCGGGGATGAGTTCGCCGACGTTGCCCTTGTGCACCTTCAGCGTCTTGGGCTTGGGGATGCCGTGCTGCGTCAGCAGCTCGTCGAGGTAGACCTTGTTCGAGCAGCGCAGCACCGATTCCGGGTCGTCGATCACCGGCATGCCCAGCGACTCGCACTTGCGCGCCAGCGGGTAGGTGTAGTTGTCGACGCTGGGGTCGGCGCGGATGAAGAGCGCGTCGAACTCCTCGATGCGGTCCACGTCGCCCGGCTCGATGAGCCGGGCCTCGATGCCCACGCGCGGCGCGATCTCGACGAACTTGCGCAGCGCGCCTTCGTTGGAGCATTTGTCCTCGGCGGCCGGGTCGTGCAGGATCGCGAGCACGGGCGTGCGGCGGCTGCCCCCGGTGGCTGCCGGCGCGCGGTTGTCGCCGGTCACGAATTCCGTCGCCGCGGACAGCAGGAACTCGCGGTGGCGCGTTTGCACGTCGTCGGCCGAGATCGGGGTGAGCTTCTCCAGCTGCCACCCATCGTCGCTGCGGCGGAACTGCGCACGCAGCAGCGGCGCCTGGCTCGCGTCGAACAGTTGCTGGGCGAGTGGGCCATGCGCACCCGAGGGGTCGCGGCCGAAATAGGCATCCAGCTCGAAGCGGTCGCTCTCCTCGTGCTGGATGCCACGCGTCAGCTCCGCGACCTTGTCGGCGATGGCCTGGCGCAGCTCGTCGGATTGCAGGTCGCCCAGCGCCTTCACGCTGGGCAGGGGTTCATGGCCGCGCGCTTCGGCCAGCAGCGAGACGTAATAGCCGCGCCCCTGGTAGCGGTTGACACGGCAGAGGTTCACGACCCGTGCCCTCAGGTGGTTGGCGTACGCGGGTTCCGTGAGGTAGGCGCGGGCGCTGGCCACGCTCGAGCCAGGGATCTCGAACGGCCAGTGCGAAGTGCGGTCGACGACGAAGAGGATGCTCACCCCCACCAGCTTGCCCGCGAACCGTTGACAGGTGCGACGGCCCGCTGCCCTGCCGCGCGTCGGCGGCGCCGCACGCGGGGTCGGCCCCAATTGCTCAGCCGCGCAGCGTGTCCGCGATGCGGCGGGCGCTGCGGATCGCCAGCGCCACCATCGTCAGCGTCGGCTGCAGCGCGCCCGCGCTGGCGAAGGTGCTCCCGCCGCAGACGTAGACGCCTTGCGCCCCATGCACCGTGCCGAACGAGTCGACGACGCCTTCGCGCGCGTCGGCGCCCATGCGGCACGTGCCCAGGTGGTGGTGGGCCGACCAGTACGACGCGATGTCGTCGAGCCGCCCCGCAACGGCGCCCATCGCCTGCGCGAAGCGCGCGCCTATGCCCGTCGCAGCCTTGTAGGTGGCGCGGTCGAAGTCGTCCAGTTCGTAGTGCACATGCATGTAGGGATCGCCGAAGCGGTCGGCCGACTGCTTGGCCAAGGCCGCGTACTTGCCCGGCCCCCGCCGCGCCTCGGCGTTGAAGGTGAGGGTGCGCAGGCGCGTGCCGGGGCGCATCGCTTCGACGACCTGCGCGCCGTCGCGCCAGGGCTTGCGCATCACCGCGTCAAGTGCCGCCGAACTGAAGGTGTCGAACAGTTCCACCGTCATGCCGCCGTGCTCGCGCGGCGCCGCCGGGCGCACGAACTGGTGCGACAGCATCGTCGGCGGCCCGGCGCGGCCCGGCAGCATCCGTTCGCTGAACTCCACCTGCCCGCGCCAGACATGGTGGAACACCAGGTTGCGGCCGACCTGGCCCGAGTCGTTGCCCAGGCCTTCGCGGTGCGGGCCCCCGGCCTTGGACAGCAGCAGCAGGCGCGCGGATTCGATGCCGCCCGCGGCGACGATGATGGCGTCGGCTGCGTGCTCACGCGAAGCGGCGCCGAGGCCGGGGTGGACCAGCAGTGCGCGCGCGCGGTTGCCTTCCATCACGATGCGGCGCACGAGCGAGCGCGTGTGCAGCGTCGCCAGGCCCGTGCGCAGCGCCTGCGCGAGGTGGTGGTTGGGGCTGTAGCGCGCGCCCGTCGGGCAGGTGCCGCAGGTGCCGTAGTTGCTGCACGCCGGTCGGCCGTCGTACGCGCGGCGCGTGCGCGCCTGCGCGGTGGTGTGCACGTGCAGCCCCTGCGCCTTCAGGCGCGCCGCCAGCTCGAGGTCCACCGCGCCCAGCTCGAACGGCGGCAGCGGGTACGGCTGCTTGCGCGGCGCCGCGAACGGGTTGTCGTCGGCCGAGCCCGAGATGCCGAGGTAACGCTCCGCCTCGCCGTACCAGGGCTCGAGGTCGTCGTAGGTGATGGGCCAGCCGGCGAAGGTCTCGGGCACGAGCCGCGGCGTGATGCCCCACCAGCGCGTCGCCTGCCCGCCGACGCACATCGACCTTTCGTCGTCGATGCGCCACGCATAGTCGCCGGTCTGCACAAGGCCGCGCACGTCCGCGGGCAGCGCGGCGGGGATCGCTTGCGCCGGCCTGGCGAACTGGTTCGCGAACAGCACCTCGTTGGCGAACTGCGGCGCGTGCGGATAGGGAATGTCGGGCCCGGTCTCGAAGAGGTCGACGCGATGGCCGGCCTTCACGAGGTGCCACGCGAGCGTGGTGCCGACGATGCCCGCGCCGACGATGGCCACGCGCTTCATCGCGGTGCGCGCCGGTACTCGTCGAGGCCGCGCGCGCTGCCCGGCCAGGCCTCGTAGCCCAGTTGCAGCCAGGCATCCGTGCGCTGGAAGATGGCGAGGATTTCCTGGAACACGGGCCTCTCGAAGGCGCGCGCCTGCTCGGGCAGCGAACGCAGGCCCTGCAGGACGGCGAGGCGCGACTGCGGCGAAGCAGCCGCGAAGTCCGCGATGCCGGCGGCCGCGGCGCTCGCGGTGACGGTGTCGGCGAAGCGCCCATAGAGTTCGCGGCGCTTCGCGTCGTGCAGGGCGTGGTAGCGCCAGTAGGCTTCGTAGTGGCCGCGCAGCGGCGCCACGCCGGTGATCGCTTCGGCGCTGGCACGCAAGGTGCGCACCACCGCTGGCGCGAGAACCGAAGCCGCCGGGTCGGCGGCCGGGCGCTGCTGCTGCGCCTGCGCCGGCACGTATGCGCCGGCGACGGCCCAGCCGCCTTGCCGCACGAAGTCGCGCCGCGTGCCCTTCACGGCGGCGTGCCTGCGGCGGATGGTGCCGCCAGGCGGTAGGTGACCTGGCGGCCCGCGCCGCCCCATTCGATCGCTTCGTAGTCGCCGTTGCGCAGCGCGACGATGCGGCCCGTGCGCAGCGCCTGCGCCTTGTCGGGCGCGACGATGCGCAGGCCCTGCGCGGACGATGCCGTGCGCACGATGAGGCCTTCGTTGGCGGCGCCTATGCCTGCGCGCTCGCGGCCGTCGCCCGAAAACGCAGGGAACGCGAGGCGCCAGCGGTCGGCCGTGCCGCCTTCGAGGCGCACGGTGACGGTCACGGCGTCGGGCGCGAGCGAATAGCTCTCGGTCACCGCCGCGATCGCGGCGCCCGTGAGCTCGTAGCGCACCGAGAACTCCACCTTCGCGGGCGTGGCGGTGGCCACGCTCATGGACGCCTTGACCTTGCCCTGCCCGAACTGCGCCAGCCACTCCCAGCCCCCCTTGCCGTCGGGCCAGGCGATGCCGCCGGCCGCGAGCGGCAGCAGCTTCGCCGGTGCGCTGGCGTTGGGCCCGATCGCGTTGTCCATGTCCGGGCGGTGCACGCGCATGAGGCCCGTGCTGTCGTAGTCGATGTCGGCGGCGGTGTCGATCTCCAGGTAGTGGCCGCCGGCGTTCGCGAACACCTTGTGCAGCGCCGGCAGCTCGATCGCGAAGCCCCCCGCGTCGGCGGGGCTGGGACCTTCGGGGATGGATTCGTCGGCCACGCTCGCGGCGATCGCGAGGTAAGCGGCGGCCAGCAGGTTGTACTGCGAGTGCGAGGAGTAGGGCTCGAAGCCGCGCCGCACCGCGGGGTCGAAGCGGTTCTTCACCACCCACAGCTCGCCCGAGGGCCGCACCCAGCGCGCGACGGCGCGCGCCGCCTGGCGGGCCGCGCGCTTGAAGGCCGACGCGGCGGCCATGTCGCCCCTGGCCTTGCTGCGGCGCGCCCACAGCTCGAACGTCGCGCAAGCGAGCGCGTCGTTCCACGCATGCTCGGCGCTGCGGCCGCCGGCGGGCGCGTCGCCGCGCGGCGACTGCATCAGCAGCGCCGCCCACGCGCCGCGCTCCAACAGCGTCTCGAGCGCCTGGCGCTGCGGGCCGTCGTATCCCGCTTCCAGCAGCATCGTGAGGTTGAAGCGCGCCTCCGCGTCGTAGGCCACCGGCGCACCGGGGTCACGGTAGGTGCCGGTGGGCGTGAAGCGCGGCAGCTGCGCGGCAAGGTAGCGCTCGGCGAAGGCCGCGTCGGTGAAGCCGCGCTTGTGGCGCATGAACTCGCCGGCGATCGCGCCGGTGTTCCAGTTGATGACGTCGGCCTGGCCCGGACCGATCAGGTCGGTGTAGGCCACCTTGGGGTCGATCATGCGCAGGTACTTCTCCCAGCGCGCGCGCGTGGCCGCATCGACGCGGCCCTGCAGGCGGTCGTACGCGAGCATCGTCGGCACGATGAAGAAGTCGCCGTGCCGGTCGGCGGGCGTCCCGGAGGCGAGCTGGAACAGGGAGCTGTCGAGAGCGCGCGCGGCGCTGTCGAGCAGGTCGTTCACACCCGCGCCTGTCGCCAGCGTGGCCGCCGCCAGCGCATACGTTGGCGTGCTGTACTGGAACTCGCGGCGCATGAACGGGTCGACGATGCGCCCGCCCGGCGCCTGGAAGTGGCGGAAGTACTGCACGATGCCGTTGGCGATCGCGGCGTAGTCGCGGCTCGTGACGCCGGTAGGCGAGCGCAGCGGCGACGCCGCGAGCGTGGTGCGCACCTGGCGCAACGTGGCATCCAGCGGGTTGGGTTGCTGCGCCGCCGTGGGCATGGGCGGCACCGCATGGTTCTGCCCCGCCATCATCGGGGGAGGCGCGCCGCGCGCCAGCAACTCAGCCGCGCGTTCCGGCGTTTCGGGTTGCGCCGCCGCGAGCCCGGAAGCCAGCAGCAGCAGCGGAAAGATGGCGCAAGGCGCCGGAGGCAAGCGCATGGATTCCCCGCAATCGTCGCTCCTGCGGCGAGTGTCGCACACCGCTTGCGCTATGCTTCCAGCGCCCAACCGGGCCCACGCATGGCGCAGCAACTCATCCTCCACGTCGGCCTGCACAAGACGGCCTCCTCCTCGATCCAGGCCACTTGCGCGGCGAACCAGGTCGTTCTGCGGGCGCGCGGCTTCCAGTACCCCACGGTGCGCGCGCGCGGGCCCGAGGAAGCCAACCACACGTTCATCCTGCGCAACCTGTTCCGCCGCGACCCGGGACGCATGGGCCTGGAGGGGCAGTTCGAGGCGGGTTCCTTCACCTTGGCGGACCACGAGCGCGAGACGGTGAAGGCGCAGTTCGCCGATGCCTTGCGGTCCTACCGCGGCCCTTCGATCCTGTCGGCCGAAGGCCTTTCGACGTATGCACCGGACGAACTGGCCGCCTTGCGCGACTGGCTCACGTCCATCGGGTGCGAATTGCGCGTGGTCTGCCACGTACGGCACATCACCCCGTGGCTGGACTCGATGGTGGGGCAGCGGGTGCGCGGGCAGCTCGCGCTGACGCTGGGCGAGGCGGTGGACGAACTCGTGCGTTCGAAGGGCATCGTCCGGCCCCGCATGGAAATGGTCCGCTCGGTGTTCCCGCAGGTGGAATTCCACAGCCATGAAACGGCGGTCGCGCACCCGCACGGCCCGCCGGGCTACTTCCTCGAAACCATCGGCTTGCGCAACCTGGAGGGCCTCGAGTGGAAGCGGGTCAACGAAGGGTCCAGCGACTTGTCGGTGCGCGTCCTGTCGGTGCTGTTCCGGCGCTTCGGCCGTAGCCGGTGGCAAGGAACCAACCAGGAGCTCAAGCAGTTCCTGACCCAGCCCGGCTTGCAGGCGATCCGGCGGATGAAGGGGCCGAAGTTCGGTTTGCTGGAGGCCGAGGCCCGGCCGCTCGCGGAGTTGATCGCCGCCGAAAACGCGTGGTTACGCGACGAGCTGGGACCGGCCTTCCACGACCCCGACCCGTCGTTCCCGGCGCGGCCGCAAAAGACCTCGCCGCAACAGGTGGCGGCGCTGCGCGCGGCCCTGCGCCTGTGCACGCCCGAAGTGCGCGACTACCTCAAGGCCGCCCTGGCGCCCCCGACAGGAATCGAACCTGTATCTAGCGCTTAGGAGGCGCTCGTTCTATCCATTGAACTACGGCGGCGGTGACGCCGATTCTAGGTCTTATGAAACACCCGTTCCTCGCCGCGCTGGCGGTCGCCCTCGCCGCGCTGTTGCTGCATGCCTGCGGTGGCGGCGGCGGTTCGTCGCCCCCGCCGTCGCCAGAGGCCACGCTCGCCGCGACCATTCGCAGCGACACGCGCCTCGCATCCGTGCGCGCCAAGGCCAGGCAGCTCGCCGCGGGTTCGCTCGCGGCGGGCAGCGGCTACCCGGCGGTGTTCATCCGCGACCTCAACACCTTCCTTGCGCTCGCGATCGAGGCCCAGGGGCCGCAGAAGGTGCGCGAGTACCTCGAACTCTTCCTGGCGCACCAGGGCGCGGACGGCAACATCGCCGACGGCATTGCCCTGTTGGACGGCGCGACGTTCAAGGGCACGGTCGAATCGGACCAGGAAAGCTCGCTGGTGCAGGCGGTGGCGAAGTACGTCGCCGCCACCGGTGACACGGCGTTCCTGACGCAATCGGTGGCAGGCGTGCCCGTGATCGTGCGGCTGGAGAACGCGCTGAACTTCCTGTACTCGCAGCGCTATGCGGCGGCGTACGGCCTGGTCTGGGGCGGAACGCGCGCCGACTGGGGCGACGTGCAGCCCGAGGACGTGCCCGGCGTGGACCTGAGCGATGCGAGCCACCCGGCCATCAGCATCTACGACAACGCGATGCTGTCGCTGGCGCTGGCGGACCTGCAGTCGCTGGAAGGGGCGATCGCGCGCGATGCCTCCGCGTGGGCAGCGAAGCGCACCGCGCTGCGCGCCGCCGTCCGCACGCACCTGTGGACCGGCACGCAGTTCATCCCGCACGTCTACCTGGAGAAAGGCTCGCCCTTCCCGGCGAGCTTCGACGAATCGCGCATCTACTTCCAGGGCGGCACTGCGGTCGCGATCCAGGCCGGCATGCTGGAAGAGGCGGAAGTGCTGCAGGCCTTCGCGCGCATGGTTCGAAACAAGGTGGATTCGGGTTCGGCCAGCGTCGGCGTGTCGCTTTACCCGGCCTACCCCGCCGGTTTCTTCGCCAACACCGAGTACATGGGCTCGGAATATTTCTACCAGAACGGGGGCGACTGGCCGTGGTTCGGCGCGCGCATCGTGCAGCAGATGGTGGCGCACGGCCAAGTCGCGCAGGCCTACCAGGAGATCGGGCCCATGCTCGATCGCGTGGTGCGCGACAACGGCTTCTACGAGTGGTACACGCGCGAAGGCGCGCCGCGCGGCTCCGCGGAATACCGCGGCACCGCCGGCGAGATCGCGAAGGCCATCGACCTGCTGCTGGCCTGGGCGGCGGCGCACTGAGGGCGCCGGCCTCCCGGCGCGATCACAGCGTGTAGTAGATCCCGTCCTCGATCACGCCGATCACGTTCGCCTGGTTTTCGGCGGACTCCGAAAAACCGATCAGCACCTCCGCGCGCGACGTGCCCTTGTTGAGCGAATCGACCCAGTACTGCAGGCCCCCCGCGTCCGGCGTGCGGTGCAGCACGTTGGTGTAGAGCTGCGCGGCGTAGTGCTGGTTGTCGAGCGGGCCGTACTTGGAGTTGAACTCGGGGCTGGTTGCGAAGTAGGCGGCGGCGTCGCGCACCGACTGGCCGCCGTCGATCGCATGGATCCAGTAGCTCAGCCCGCCGACGTCGGGCTTGCGGTCGAACGCGGCCTGGTACAGGCGGTAAGCCATGCCCGCATTGCCGTTGATGTCGAAGGCGAGGAAGCCGTTCGTGAACTGCACGCGCTCGACGTTCGTGATCCATTCGTCCACGCCATTGCCGTAGATCGACACGCCCGTTGCCGTGTGCGACACGTAGTACTGGTCGGTGTGGCCGAACAGAACCAGCGTGTCCAACCCGCGGCCGCCGTCGATCACGCGCCCCGCGGCGTCGACCGTGGCATTGGCGCCCGACCCGCTCGTGTCGTCGAACAGGATGTTCTCGATGCCGTGCAGCGTGTCCTTGAAGCCCGCGCGGTAGCTCTCCACGGTCATGGAGCCGTCGGCCTGGTACTTGAAGTCGAAGAGGGGCAGCTCCTTGCCGGTGTAGCTCACCACGTCGAAGCCCGCGCCGCCCGTGATGTCGTTGTTCTCGGCCTTCGCCGAGGTCGCCATCGCATTGCTGACCACCGAGCCGCTCCACGTGAGCGTGCCGTTGCGGTAGATCTCGTTCTGCCCGGGGATGGGCGACGCGCCGTCGATCGCGTAGGTGCCCTGGTTCAAGGGCAGGTTCACGCCATTGAGCGATGCGCTGCCGATGTACAGGTCGCGGTTCTCGGACCCGACGCTGCCGTCGTTGAAGTACTGCAGGCCCACGCTCGTGATCGTGCCGGTCGGCAGCTGCACCGTCACCGTCTGCGTGTTGCCGTTGATGACATAGGCGTCGATCGTGGCCGTGGCGGTCCACTGGCCATTGATCAGGACGCCGATCTTCGGCCACTCACCGCCGGCGGGGATGCCGCCGAGGACGAAGACCAGCTGGCCCTTCTGGTAGTCGATTGCGGGGTGGGCCACGAACGCGTCGTTGCCCGAGGTGCCAGTCTGAATTGCCATTGCGAAAGCCTTCCTGAATTGATGGGACGACTTTAGGAATGCACTGCCGTGCCAGCAATGGCGCAGACGGGCTAGGACTGGAAAGGGGTAGCCATCGCGGTGTCCGACGCTGGTGTCGGCGCGCTCCTACAGACAGGGCTGCCACCGCGACGTCAAATGCCCTGCGTAGCATTGAAGACGCACCAGGGGAACACGATGCCTTCCGAGGAATTCCGAGTCGAAAGCAGCTACCCGATCGCCGGCCGCTTCCTGCCCCAGCCCGGCGCGCAACAGTATTTCTTCAGCGATCGCGGCCTCGCGGTCGCCATGGCCGCGAAGAGCTTCACCCAGCCGTCGGGCGAAATCCGCGTGGTGCACGTGCCCACCGGCGAGGTCCTCTTCCGCAAGCAGCCCGCCGGCCGCGCCGAATTCAGCGACGAGCCCTGAGCTCGCCCACCGCCTTGCGCAGGTCCGCGGCCCAGGCGCGCCGCTCGCGCGATTGCGGCGGCTGCGGCTCCCCGAATGCGACGATGGCCGCCAGCGGCGGCGCGGTGAGCGTGCGCCAGAGCGATCCCACGAGCGTCTCGTCGCCGATGTAACTGGCGGCGAAGCTCGTCTCGCCGCTGTGCGCATCGACGAAGCTCAACGCCACCGGCATCACGGGCGCGGGCGCCGAGAGGGCCGCCTGGATCAGGTTGGCGTGGAAGGGCAGCAGCTCGCGGCCGTCGGTCGTGGTGCCTTCCGGGAACACGGCCAGGATGTCGCCCGCGCGCAGCGCATCGGCCATGTGGTGCACGACGCGCATGGCGTCGCGGCGCGACTCGCGTTCGATGTAGAGCGTGCCCGCGCCGGTCGCGAGCGTGCCGATCAGGGGCCAGTGCTTGACATCCGCTTTCGACACGAAGCGGCAATGCCGCGCCGCATGTATCACCAGGATGTCCAGCCACGAGATGTGGTTGGCGACCAGCAGCAGGGGACCGTGCGCGGGGGCGGTGCCGAGCAGGCGCAGCTCGATGCCCAGCACCTGCAGCATGCGGCGCGCCCAGTCCTGCACGCGCTGCTCGCGCTCGTGCGGCGCCAGCCGCGGGAACTCGAAGGCGATGGTGCGCCAGCCGGCGAGGCCCACGCCGAGCGCGCGCAGGAGGCGCCACGCGGCGCGCAAGGCCCTCATCGCGTCACGCGGCCGGGCGGTCCTCGTGCGCGAGCTGGCCCGCCGCGATCGTGCAGCGCACGCGGCCGCGCATGGGGTAGCCCGCGAACGGCGTGTGCTTGCCCTGGCTGCGCAGGCCTTCGGCGTCCACCGTCCATTCGGCTTTCGGGTCGAACACGCACACGTCGGCGACCGCGCCGTTGGCCAGCTGGCCGACGCTGGCCTGCAGCGTGCCCAGCGACGCGCCCAGCACCTTCGCCGGCGCGCTGGTGACCGCGGCCAGCGCGCGCACCAGGCCCGCACCACTCTCCTCGCCCCAGCGCAGCGCCAGCGGGAGCAGCAGCTCTAGCCCCGTCGCGCCGGGCTCGGCCTCGCCGAAGGGCAAGGTCTTGGCGTCCTCGTCCACCGGCGTGTGGTCGGACACCAGCGCATCGACGGTCCCGTCCGCCAGCCCCGCGCGCAACGCGTCGCGGTCGCGTTGCTGGCGCAGCGGCGGGCTCAGTCGGGCACGCGCGTCGAAGAAGCCGATGTCGGCGTCGGTCAGGTGCAGCGAGTTGATGCTGACGTCGCAGGTGACGGGCAGCTTCTGCTCCTTGGCCTGGCGCACCAGGTCCACGCCGGCCGCGCTCGACAGGCGGCACAGGTGCACGCGCGCGCCGGTGATCTTCACCAGCTCGAAGATGGTATGCAGGGCGATGGTCTCGGCGGCGACCGGCACGCCCGGCAGGCCGAGGCGCGTCGCCAGTGCACCGCTGGCCGCGACGCCGCGGCCCAAATACAGCTCCTGCGGCCGCAGCCACACCGTGTAGCCGAAGGTCGCCGCGTACTGGAAGGCGCGTTGCATCACCTGCGTGTTGGCCAGCGGCACGTCGGCTTGGCTGAAGCCGACGCAGCCGGCCTCGGTGAGCTCCACCATCTCGGTCAGAATTTCGCCTTCGAGCTTGCGCGTGAGCGCGCCCAGCGGGAACACGCGCGCCTGGTGCAGCTTCTCGGCGCGGAACTTGAGCATCTCGACCAGCCCCGGCTCGTCGAGGACCGGGTCGGTGTCGGGCGGGCACACCACGCTGGTGACGCCGCCGGCCACCGCCGCGGCCATCTCGCTTTCCAGCATGCCCTCGTGCTCGTAGCCGGGCTCGCGCAGGCGCGCCGCCAGGTCCACGAGGCCGGGCGCGACGATGCAGCCGGCGGCATCGATGGTCCGCGCGGCGCTGAAGCTGGCGGCCTCGCCGATCGAGACGATGCGCCCCGCCGCGATCGCGACGTCGCAGACCTTGTCGAGCTTGCTGGCCGGGTCGACGACGCGCCCGCCCCTGATCAGGATCTTCATGCTTCGTTCCCCGCCACGATGCTCATCACCGCCATGCGCACGGCGATGCCGAAGGTGACCTGCGGCAGGATCACGCTCTGCTTGCCGTCGACCACGGCGGAGTCGATCTCCACGCCGCGGTTGATGGGCCCCGGGTGCATCACGATCGCGTCGGGCTTGGCCAGCGCGAGCTTTTCCTGCGTCAGGCCGTAGCCCTTGAAGAACTCCTGCGACGAAGGCAGCAGCGCGCCGCTCATGCGCTCGTTCTGCAGGCGCAGCATGATCACCACGTCGCAGCCCTTCAGGCCCTCCTCGAGCGTGTGGCACACCCGCACGCCCATCTGCGCCATGTCGGCGGGCACCAGCGTCTTGGGTCCGACGGCGCGCACCTCGGCGCAGCCGAGCGTGGTGAGCGCGTGGATGTCGGAGCGCGCCACGCGCGAGTGCAGCACGTCACCGACGATCGCCACCGTGAGGTTCGAGAAGTCCTTCTTGTAGTGGCGGATGGTGTACATGTCCAGCAGCCCCTGCGTGGGGTGCGCGTGCCGCCCGTCGCCCGCGTTGATCACGTGCACATGCGGCGCGACGTGCTGGGCGATCAGGTAGGGCGCGCCCGACTCGCTGTGCCGCACCACGAACAGGTCGGCGGCCATGGCCGAGAGGTTGGCGATGGTGTCGAGCAGCGACTCGCCCTTGCTCGCGGAGGAGCGGGCGATGTCCAGGTTGATCACGTCGGCCGACAGGCGCGTGGCCGCGATCTCGAACGTGGTGCGCGTGCGCGTGGAGTTCTCGAAGAACAGGTTGAAGACGCTCTTGCCGCGCAGCAGCGGCACCTTCTTGACCTCGCGGTCGCTGACGCTCACGAAGGTGGACGCCGTGTCGAGGATGTGCGTGACGATGTCGCGCGGCAGGCCTTCCACCGAGAGCAGGTGGACGAGCTCGCCGTTGCGGTTGAGTTGCGGGTTGCGCTTGTGGAGCATCAGGGGCCTTCCACCTGGAAACTGAAGGTGCCGTCGGCGCCGCGCGCGAGCGCGAGCGATTGCTTGTCGGGGACCTGCACCGTGGCCGCGGCGAAGTCCGCCTGCACCGGCAGCTCGCGCCCGCCGCGGTCCACCAGCACCGCGAGCTTCACGCTGGCGGGCCGGCCGTAGTCGAACAGCTCGTTGATCACCGCGCGGATGGTGCGGCCCGTGTACAGCACGTCGTCCAGCAGGATGATGTGCGCGCCGTTCACGTCGAAATCCAGCTGCGTCTGCTGGCCGGCGCCCGAGAGGCCGCGCTGCGCGAAATCGTCGCGGTGCATCGCCGAGGAGATCACGCCCGCCTTGCCGGCGAGCTGCAGGTCCTGCTGCAGGCGCTCGGCCAGCCACGCGCCGCCCGAGGTGATGCCCACGAGCTTCGCGCTGCCGGCGCCGAGCTGCCGCACGCCGCGCACGAGGTCGCGGTACAGGGCTTCGGCGTCGAGCGCAGGTTTCATGGCAGGCTCCTCAGGAACTGTTCCAGGATCACGCACGCGGCGCCGGCATCGGGGTCGGTCGCGCCCGAACCCTCGGCCTCCGTCGTGCTGTAGCGCTCGTCCACTTCGTACACCGCCAGCTTCGTGCGGGCAGCCAGCTGGCGGGCGAATTTCCGGGCGCGGGCCGTATTGTCGTGGCTCGCGCCGTCCGGGTGGAAGGGTACGCCGACCACCAGGGCATCGGGCTGCCACTCGCGCACCCGGTCGGCCGCCGCCTGCAGCCGCGCGTCGCCGGCTTCCGCGCGGATCGTCGGCTGCGGCGTGGCGGTGCGCAGCATGCGGTTGCCCACGGCGACGCCGGTGCGCTTCGCGCCGAAATCGAAAGCTAAAAAGGTGGAGAAGTGGGGCGGGACGTCGATGGGTCGCCCCATCATGCGTGCCCCGCCTCCGTGGTCAGCATCCACGGCTGCAGGCCGAGCAGCAGCAGCGCCTTCTCGTAGCGCTCCTCCACCGGCGTATCGAAGATCACGGAGATGTCCGCGCCGACGGTGAGCCAGCTGTTCTCGCCGAGCTCCGTCTCGAGCTGGCCCTCGCCCCAGGCCGAGTAGCCGAGCGACACCAGCACCTTCTTCGGGCCGGCGCCGGTGGAGATCGCCTCCAGCACGTCCTTGGACGTCGTCATCTCCAGCCCGCCGGGGATGGTCATGGTGGAGGCGTACACCGTCTCCTTCGATTCCGCGTCCTGGTCCTTGAACACCGCCTCGTGCAGGACGAAGCCGCGCTCGGTCTGCACCGGGCCGCCCTGGAACACGGGGGCGCCCGCCAGGTCGTCGCGGCCCAGCGGCAGGTCCACCTTGTCGAACAGGTGGCGCAGGTTGATGTCGCTGGGCTTGTTGATCACCAGGCCCAGGGCGCCGCGCGAGCTGTGCTCGCACAGGTACACCACGCTGCGGACGAACGACTCGTCCTGCAGCCCCGGCATCGCGATGAGGAAGTGATGCGTGAGGTTGATGGGCTCGGCATCGGACGGCATGATCGCCATTTTACCGGGTGCCGCCTGCCGTGCCAGCCAAGTATTCAAAGGGCCTCGTGTGGTTTCGCCGCGACCTGAGGGCCCACGACCACGCGGCGCTGTACGAGGCGCTGCGGGCCTGCGAGCGCGTGCACGCCGTGTTCGTCTTCGACCCGGCCATCCTCGGCGGCCTGCCGCGCCGGGACCGGCGGGTGGAATTCGTCCGCGAAAGCGTCGCCGAGCTGCGCCGGCTGCTGCCGGGGCTCGTGGTGCGGCACGCCCGTGCCGCCGACGAAATCCCGCGGCTTGCCGGCGAGCTGGGCGTGCAGGCGGTGTTCGCCAACCGCGACTACGAGGCGGCGGCCATTGCCCGCGACGACGCGGTGCGCACCGCGCTGGCCCGCGACCGCATCGCCTTCCACGCGTTCAAGGACCAGGCCGTCTTCGACGGGGATGAGGTCCTCACGCAGGCGGGCAAGCCTTATACCGTGTTCACGCCGTACAAGAACGCCTGGCTGGCGAAGCTCGACGATTTCCAGCTGCGCTCCTATGCCGTCGACAAACATGCGCACCGGCTCGTGCCGACGCCCCAAGCCGAACCCGTGCCGTCGCTGGCCGACCTCGGGTTCGAGGCGACCAACCTGCGCGAGCTCGACCTGCCCACCGGCGTATCGGGCGGAGCCGCCATGTTCCGCGACTTCCTCGCGCACATCGATGCCTATGGCGCCACACGCGACTTCCCGGCCCTGCACGGCACCAGCGGCCTGGGCGTGCACCTGCGCTTCGGAACCGTGTCCGTGCGCGAACTGGCGCGCGAAGCGCACCGGCGCATGCGCGCGGGCAGCGAAGGCGCGGGCGTGTGGCTGTCCGAGCTGGTGTGGCGCGACTTCTTCTTCCAGGTGCTCGCCCATTTCCCGCACGTCGTGGACGGCGCCTTCCGCCGCGAGTACGACGCCATCGAGTGGGAAAGCGGCGCGCACGCCGACGAGCGCTTCGCGGCCTGGTGCGAGGGGCGTACCGGCTATCCCATCGTCGATGCGGCCATGGCGCAGATCAACGCCACCGGCTTCATGCACAACCGCCTGCGCATGGTCGCGGCGAGCTTCCTGGTGAAGGACCTGGGCATCGACTGGCGGCGCGGCGAGCGCTACTTCGCCGAGAAACTCAACGACTACGACCTGGCCGCCAACAACGGCAACTGGCAGTGGGCCGCGTCGACCGGCTGCGACGCGCAGCCGTGGTTCCGCATCTTCAACCCCGAAAGCCAGCAGGCGAAGTTCGACCCCGAGGGGTCGTTCGTGGGTTACTGGCTGGCGGGGCGCAAGGCCGTGCCGCCGATCGTGGCGCATGGCGAGGCGCGCGAGCGCGCCTTGCGCCGGTACGCCGCCGTCAGGCCGTGACGGCCTGCGTGCTGTAGTGCCGCACCAGCGAGAGCAGTTCCTCTTCCGAGTACGGCTTGCCGAGGTAGTGGTCGACGCCCAGCTCCTGCGCGTGGTCCTTGTGCTTCTGCGCAATGCGCGACGTGATCATGATGATCGGCAGGTCCTTCAGGCGATCGTCGTTGCGGATGTTGCGCGCCAGGTCGAAGCCGTCCATGCGCGGCATCTCGATGTCCGACAGCACCACCGTGGGCTTTTCCTCGGCCAAGCGCTCCAGCGCCTGCAGGCCGTCGGCGGCGAGCGCGACGCGGTAGCCTTCGCGCTGCAGCAGGCGCTGCGTCACGCGGCGCACCGTGATCGAGTCGTCGACCACCAGCACCAGCGGGATCGCCGGTGCGGCGGGCATCAGCACCGCGGCGGGCTGCGCCGGCATGGCCTCCTGCTCGAGCACTTCCGGCTGCGCCCTGTCGGCGCTGAGCTGGCGCGCGAGGTCGCCGTACACCGTGGCCAGGGCCACCGGGTTGTAGATCAGCACCACGGCGCCGGAGGCCAGCGCGGTCATGCCCGCCAGGCCCGGCAGGCGCGCCAGCTGCGGCCCGAGGTTCTTCACCACCACTTCCTGGTTGCCCAGGATTTCATCCACGTGCACCGCGATGCGCTGCGCGGCGCTGCGGAACACCACGACCGGCAGCGTCTTGCCCACCGGCTCCGAGCTGCGCTGCGAAGCCTGCAGCAGGGCGCCGCACCAGAAGAAGGACAGCTGCTCGTCGCCGAACGCGTACGTGCCGCTGTTGTAGGCCTGCTCGACCTCCTTGGCGGCGGCGCGGCGCACGATCTCGATCAGGTTCGCGGGCACGCCGAAGGACAGCTTGCCGGCGCGGATCATCACGACCTGCGTCACGGCGGTGGTCAGCGGCAGCACCAGCTTGAAGCTCGTGCCCTGCCCCGCCGTGGTCGCCGTTTCGATGCGGCCGCCCAGCGCGTTGACCTCGGCGCGGACGACGTCCATGCCGATGCCGCGGCCGGCCAGTTCGGTCACCTGCGTCGCGGTGGAGAAGCCGGGCATGAAGATCATCTGCGCCGCCTCGGCGTCGGAGAGCTCGTGGCCCGCGGGCACCAGGCCCTGCTGCACCGCCTTATCGCGGATGCGCGCGAGGTTCAGGCCGGCGCCGTCGTCGCGGAACTCCACCGACACGTCGTTGCCTTCGTGGTGCAGGTTGATGACGATGGTGCCGCTGGGGTCCTTGCCGGCGGCGGTGCGCACGGACGGCTCCTCGATGCCGTGCGCCACGCAGTTGCGCAGCAGGTGTTCGAACGCGGGCGTCATGCGGTCCAGCACGCCGCGGTCCATTTCGATCGAGCCGCCGGTGATGTCCAGCTTCACCTGCTTGGCCGATTCCTTGGATGCCAGGCGCACCACGCGGTACAGGCGGTCGGAGATGCCTTCGAACTCCACCATGCGCGTGCGCAGCAGGTCGCGCTGCAGCTCGCGCGTCTGGCGGGCCTGCGCGACGAGGTCGTCTTCCGTCGATTCCACGACGCGCTGGATGTTCCGCTGCACCGTGGCCACGTCGTTCACCGACTCGGCCATGAAGCGCGTGAGTTCCTGCACGCGGGTGAACCGGTCGAATTCGAGCGGGTCGAAGCCCGCGGCCGTGTCCTTGGCCTGCGCCAGGCGCGATTGCATCTGCGTCTCGGCCTGCACCTCGATCTCGCGCAGCTGGCCGCGCAGGCGGTCCAGGTTGCCGGTGAGGTCGTTGAGCGAGCCGCGCAGCTGGCGCAGCTCGGACTCCAGGCGCGAACGCGTGATCATCACCTCGCCGGCCTGGTTCATCAGGCGGTCGAGCAGCTGGGCGCGCACGCGGACCGCATGGCCCGCCGCGCGTTGCGCCGTCACCTGCAGCGCGGGCTGCGCGACGAGCGCACGCTGCGGCGTGGCTTGCGTGCCGAGCTGCGTGAGCTGCGGAGCGGCCTGCGCCGGCGTGGCCGGCGCGGCGGATTGGACGGCGTCGGGCTGAACGGCCTCCTCGGCGGCTGCCGGCTGGGCGGCGCCGCCGGCGCGCAGGTGCTCGAAGCTGGTCTGGATGACGTCGAAGCGGTGCAGCACCGGGTCGATGGCCGCGGCGCTCACGCCCTCGGAGCCGAGCGACTCGATGTGCGACTCCATGCGGTGCGCGAGTTCGCCCAGGCGCAGCGCGCCGGCGAGGCGTGCGCTGCCCTTGAGCGTGTGCAGCGCACGCAGCACCTCGTCGCGGGCGCTGCGGTTGTCGGGCCGCGCGGACCACTGGCGCATCGCGGCGCCCATCTGCGGCAGCAGTTCGACCGCCTCTTCCTCGAAGATCGGGAACAGGTCGGGGTCCACCGCGTCCGTGACGTCGATGTCTTCCTCGTCGTCATCGACATCCACTTGCGCGACGACGCGCTGCGCGGCCGCGGACGGCATGGGCACGACGTTGGCCGCGAGCGGCGCCACTTCCGGCGCGGCCGGCATGGGCGTTGCGGGCACGGCTACCGGAGGCTCGGGGACGATCTCGCCGAAATCCACCTGCGGCTCGTCCAGCGGCGCGGGACCCGAGGAAGACGTGTCGGCGCGCTGCGGGATGTCCAGCGCCTTCAGTGCCTCGAGCGCCGTGACGATGCCCGGGTTCGGGTCCTTGAGGAAACCGGCGGCGAACTGGTGCAGCAGGCGCCGGATTTCCTCGGCCGCTTCGGTGAAGGCCTTGCCGTGCTGCGGCGTGGCCCAGGCGAGCATGCGCGTGTGCTCCAGCGCGTATTCGAGCGCGCGCGCGATCTCCGACAGGCTGTGGAAGCCGACGGTGGCGGAACTGCCGCCCAGCGCATGCGCGATGCCGACGGCCGATTCGGGGACCGGCTTGTCCAGCTCCAGCGCCCATTCGGCGAGCTCGGTGGCAAGGCGGCGCGACCACTCGTCGGCCTCGTTGAGGTACACGTTGTACAGCGGGATGCCGATGCGCAGCGTGCCGATCACCTTGACCTGGTCGTCGCTCTCGGCTGCGATCGGCGCGCGCTCCGGCGTTTCGGCCGCGCCGGAGACGGCGGACAGGCTCGCGAAGTCGATGCCTTCGATCTCGACGGCTTCGGGCACGGGCGCGGGTGCTTCTTCCTCCGCCTCGGGCTGCTGGGCCTCGGCGCGGATGGTGAGCGTGGGCGTCGGCGAGAAATCGAATTCCGGCGGCAGCTCGGCCGCCGGGATCTCGGCGGCCTGCGGCGGCTCGCCGCGGATGATCTGCGTCTGGTTGAAGGAGACGACTTCCTGCGCGGGGTCGGGCAACGGGTCGAACGACAGTTCGATGGCCGGCGCTGCTTCCTCGGCCGGGGCTTCCTGCACCGGCGGCGTTTCGGCGGGGGGCGCATCGAACGAAATCTCGAACGCCACCGCATCCGCGGCGGGGGCCGGTTCCGGCGCGGGCTCGGGCGGCAACTCCAGCGCCGGCGCCGACAGCTCGATGGTCTCGACGACCTCGACCTCGACCCCGATCGCGGGTTCGGCGGGAATCTCCAGGGCGGGCACTTCCTCGACCGCGGCCGGCGCGGCTTCGCCGGCAACCGGCAGCGTGATCGCGACCAGGCGGCCTTCGGTGCGCAGCGCATCGGCCGGGCCGCGGAAGAACGAGGACTTCCACGCGCCGTCGTTCTTGGCGGCGATGTCCTCGATCCACTTCCCGAAGCCCTTCAGCGCGTCGGTTGCGAGCGTGCGCAGCTCGTCGCTGGCCGGCTTCTGGTCGGCCAGCCAGGTGTTGAGCACCTGTTCCATCGCCCAGCCGGCCTCGCCGAACTCGTTCAGGCCCACCATGCGCGAGCTGCCCTTGAGCGTGTGGAAAGCGCGGCGCAGCGTGGTCATCTCGCCCACGTCGGCGGGTGCGACCACGAGCGACTCGATGGCGGCCAGGCCGTTGCCCACGACTTCGCGCGCTTCCTCCAGGAAGATGTCGAGCAGGTCGTCTTCCTCGATGTCGTCGGACGCCGGCGGCGGCGCGACGGGCGCTGGCACGGGCTTGACGGCGGCGGCGAGCTGCTCGAGCGCCTTGGGCGCGGCGGCCGGGTCGTGCGCCACGGCGGCGGCGGCTTCGCGCGCGGATTGCGCGATGCCGGGCTGCTCGGCGAGCACCGCATGCGCGGCGATCGAGTCGAGCTTGTCCTTCAGCTGCTGCGACGTTTCCATCGGCGCGAAGCCGCTGGCCACTTCCTCGACTTCCTCGGTCAGCGCGGCGAAGCTGGAATCGGCCTGCTCCTCGGCCTCCTGCGGATGCTGCACGCGTCCCATCAGGGGGCGCAGCTCGCCGGTGGCTTCGTCGTAGAGGAACAGCTTCTTGGCCAGCGCCGGCTGGTAATTGAGCATGTCGATGAGAAAGCCCAGCGCGCCGAGGTTGTTCCCCAGCTTGTCGAAGGTGCCCGCGCCGCGCGCGTGCTCCTCGTCGATCTCGGTGACGATGATCTCCTCGACCGAGTCGCGCATGCGCTGCACGGCGGCGGCGGCCTGGTCCAGGCCCAGCACCGACAGCACGCCGCGCATCTGCGCGAGGTGGTTCGGCGCGTCGCGCAGCGGCGCCTTGTCGGCGAGGTTGCGGAAGAACTGGTCCAGCAGCTTCTCGAGCTCCGACAGCGTGCCGCGCAGCTCGCTCACGACGCTGCCCATGGTCTGGCGGTCGCTCACGCGGCGGTAGAGCTCCTCCATCCACGCCTCGAGCGGCTCGGGCTGGCCGCCCTGCAGCACGCCCTGCAGGCGCGCGCCGAGCTTGGCCATGCGCTCGGCCAGCTGCGCTTCGTTGGGGTCGAGGTCGGCCAGCGCCGCCTCGAGGTACAGCACCGCGGTGGCAACTTCCATCGCGATCTCGGGGCTGGGCGGGCGGCCGCTGCGGAACACCGCATCGACGACGTTGGCCAACGCCGGCGCGAGCGCGGTGCTTTGCGGATACAGCTTCTGCAGCGTGTCGCCGAGGTTGTTGAACAGGTCCGTCAGGCCCTTGAGCTTGCCGGCGTCGCCGCCGGACAGCGCCGACCACTGCTCCTTCGTCGAGGCGACGCGCTTGCGCGCCTGCGCGAGCAGCGCGGGGTCGTAGCGGCCGTACTGCGGCGTCTGGTAGTCCACCGACCTGTGCTTGCCCAGGCCCCAGGCCTGGCGCACGGCCACGAGTGCCGCGGCGTCCGCGCCCTTCGGCGGCACGGCCTGCGCGCAGAAGAACACGAGGTCCTGCGCGAGGCGGTCGGATACGCCCTGCTCGCCCTTGGCGAGCGACGCGTACTGCAGCAGGATGCGCGAGCCCGCGCGCTTGACGTAGATGTCCAGCGGCAGCAGGCCCAGGCCCATGGCCTCGAAGTAGGCGGCGCACACCTTCCAGAAGATCTTGGGCTGCTTGGCCGCCTGCGTGGCGGCGAGCGACAGGCTCAGGTCCGCGAGTTCCTTCGCGGCCGCGGCATCGCCGGTCTTCATCACCTTGAGCACCGCGGTGTCGAGTTTCTGGCGCACCGCCGGGTCGTACACGACGGCCTTGCGCGCGGCCGGCGTATTGGGCTCGACCCAGCGCCACTCGTGGCTCCACAGGTCGGCCGGGTGCACGCGGTCGGCGCCGGCGAGCTCCTGCACGTCGCGGTATTGCGGGAACAGCGCGATCGACGAGGCGGGCTTGCCGAGCAGCACGGCCTCCAGGTATTCGGCCAGCGCGAAGCCGGCGCGCTCGACCTTGGCGGCGGCCGCGTCGGTGCACAGCTCGGGCTTGTCGATGAAGCGCTGCACCGTCGCTTCCATCGAGTGCAGCATGAGCGCGGGCGCACCCAGGCCGACCATCTCGAGGGCACCGACGGCCTGGTGCAATTGCTGGCGCGCCAGGCGCAGCTGCGCGTTGTCGACACCGGCCATGTCGGTGCCGCGCGCCGCGGCCGTGTCGCGCACGAAGCGGCGCAACGCCGCGGAGGCCGCCTCGAGCGACTTGCGCAGCTCGTCGAGCACCCAGGCCAGCGGCCCGAGGTCGTTGGTGGCCAGGTCCAGGTCTTGTCCTGCTTCCATGTCCGTTCCCGATGACGCTCGCGTCACCCTTTGCTGGTTACGCGATCTTGAATCGGGACACCGACTGGCGAAGTTCCTCGGCCATTCGTGTCAGCTCGCGCACCTGCTGCGCCGTGGAGCGCGTGCCTTCACCGGTTTGTTCCGTCACCGCGAAGATGTGCTGGATGTTGCCGGCCACCACGTTGGCGGACTCGGCTTCCTTGGACGCGGAACTCGAGATCTGCTCGATCAGCTCGGCGAGCCGCCGCGACACCTGGTCGATCTCGGTCAGCGCGGTACCCGCGTTGTCGGACAGCTTGGCCCCTTCCACCACACCCTGCGTGGAGCGTTCCATGGCGGCCACCGCGTCCTGCGTGTCGGTCTGAATCGCCTTCACCAGCGCCGCGATCTGGCGTGTGGCGTCGGCGGAGCGTTCGGCGAGTCGCTGCACTTCTTCCGCAACCACCGAGAAGCCTCGCCCGGCTTCACCGGCGGACGCCGCTTGAATGGCTGCGTTCAGGGCCAGCACGTTCGTCTGTTCGGTAATGTCGGAAATCAGTTCCGTGATTTCACCGATCTCCTGCGACGATTCGCCGAGCCGCTTGATCCGCTTGGAGGTTTCCTGGATCTGGTCGCGGATCGAGTTCATGCCGCCGATGGCGTTCTGCACGGCCGCGAGGCCCGACTCGGCCGCTTGCAGCGACTGGCGCGCAACCTGGGCGGATTCCTGGGCCTGACCGGACACCTGGTTGATTCGGGCCGCCATGTCGAGCACCGACTGGCCGGTTTCGCGAATTTCGCGCAGCTGCTCGGTGGAGGCCGCCAGCAACTCGGTGGACGTCGATTCCACCTGCGCCGTCGTGGCCGCCACCTTCGTGGCCGTGGCCTGCACGTTGCCCACCAGCTGCCGCAGTTCTTCCACCGTGTAGTTCACCGAGTCCGCGATGGCGCCGGTGATGTCCTCGGTCACGGTTGCTTCCTGCGTCAGGTCACCTTCAGCGACCGACTGCAGTTCGTTCATCAATCGCAAAATGGCCGCCTGGTTGGCGTCGTTGACGCGCTTGGCCTCCTGCTCCTGGCGCTCGGCTTCCAGCCGCTGCTGTTCGGCAACGAGCTGGCGCTTGCGCGAGTCCTGTAGCTGCACGTACGCCAGGCCGACGGCGCACAGGATGGCGAAGATGGCCGAGACGATCAGGGTCGTGAGCGCGCCGGCGCCCAGGCCCGTGTTGGCCTGCAGCTTGGCCTGCAGTTCTTCCAGCGCCTTCCGCAGCGGTTCCGAGTCCTGGATGATCGCCGCCTGCGCTTCGCGCGCGGACACCAGGCCCTGCAGGTTGCCCAGGATGGCGCCGGCTTGCGTGCGCGTCTGTTCGTACAGCTTCATCAGCGCCTCGAGGCGCTCGCGGGTCTGGCCGTCCTTGGTGCCTTGCAGGCGCAGCTCGGGCGAGCCGTCCAGCAGGCCCTGAGCGATTTCCTTGAACGAGTTCAAGTCCTTGCCCAGCAGGAACACGGCCTCGGGGGACACGCCTTCCATCGTCAGGAATTCGTTGGCGGACTTGCCGATACGCTGCGTCAACATCACCAGCTGGCCCGCGGCGGAGATTTCGGCCGGGGGCGCGTTCTGCTGCAGCTTGAGCGACGACACCGTCTCGGCGATTTCCAGCAGGTCCGACGACTGGCGGTTGATGGTGCGAAGCGCCGAACCCACCTGCGTCAGGATCTTCTGCTGGCCCATGACGGTGGTGGCGTTCTTTTCGGCCTTTTCCATCAGCGGGTTGATCTTCTCGACGTCTTCCTGCAGCACCTCGTTCACCGGCTGCAGGCGCAGCGAATCGTCGCCGGCCTTCAGGCCGCGCACCGTCTTGGCCAGCACTTCGGAAGCTTCCTTCACGTCGGGGAAGGCCTGGGGCGAACCCACCAGGGCCTGCGACACCGACTTGGCGAGGCGCTGCGACTGCATCAGCGAGTTACCGGTACCGGCCACCTGCTGCGCGACGCGGTCCGCCTGGTTCACCGCGAAGAACGCCACGGCACCCAGCACGACCAGGGACAGGGTCAGCAAGGTGAACAGCACGCGCTGGTGGATGACGACCGAGCGGCGCCCCAGCAGCGGCACCGAGATCAGGTCGGCTTCCTCCGCCGCATCGGCAGGCGCGATGGAATCGTCGATGCTGTCGGGCTCCACCGCTTCCTGCAGCGTCTGCTCGGTGACCTGCGCTTCCATCGCGCCGGTGGCGAGCGGGTCGGCCGAGGCGTCGGGGGCGTTCAGGCTCAGGTCGCCCGTGGTTTCCGCCTGGGGTTCATCGGACTTCTTCGAGAACAGCTTGGAGAGTTTCTCAACGACGGACATGGTGCGTGCCTTCCGGGACGATCAAAAACGGCGCTACGCGCCGATGCTCAGGAACTGGGGTTGCTGGGAGAGCGCCTGCAGGTTCAATTCCTGCCAGTAGGCGCCGTTCGAATCGGTGAATCCGGTGCCGAAATAGTCCGGCGCGCCCTCGGGGGGCGGGGTGGAGGAGGCAAACGCGTCCATGTTGCGCAGGCCGGCCAGGCGGTCGATCAGGAGCGCGCAATTGACCTCGAGCGCGGAATTGAAGGCGACCAGGCGCGACTCCGCGCGGCCGGCGTCCGAGCGCTGCGCCGGCGCCTCGCCCCGGACGTAGCTGGCCAGGTCGACCACGCCGTAGAGGCCGCCGCGCAGGTTGGCCACGCCGAGGAACCACGACTGCGTGTACGGCACGGGCAGCGTGCTCGCAAAAGGGAAGATCTCGCCCGACTGGGCGAGCGGGAAGAGGAACTTGTGGCCGCCGGATTCGACGGCCAGCCACGACGCCTGGACGCCTTCGGTCCGGGCGGCTTGCAGGCGGCTGGCGAGGCGTGCCTGAAGTTCTCGCAGCGCTTCGCGGTTGGCCATGTCCGTGTACTGCTTGGGGTCCGGCCGGTTAGCTCAGGGCCTTGATCTTGGCCATGAGCTCGTCGGCGTCGACGGGCTTGGTGATGTAGTCGCGCGCGCCCTGGCGCATGCCCCAGACGCGGTCCGTTTCCTGGTTCTTGCTGGTGCACATGATGATCGGCACGTCGGCATACAGCGGGTCGCGCGTGATCGCGCGCGTCAGCTGGAAGCCGTTCTGGCCGGGCATCACCACGTCCATCAGGATCAGGTCGGGCTTCTCCTCGGCCAGGCGCTTGAACGCGTCGTCCGCGTTCTCCGCCGTCTTGACCGCGAAGCCGTTCTTCTGCAGCAAATCGGTCATGAACATCAATTCCGTCTTCGAATCGTCCACGACCAGCACTTTCTGGATCGCCATGTCACTCACTCCTGTCATTGCGCGGCTTCTTGCGCGCCGAACTGCTGCACCGTCTGCAGCAACTGGTCCTTGGTAAAAGGCTTGGTCAGGTAGTCCTGCGACCCCACCATGCGGCCGCGCGCCTTGTCGAACACGCCGTCCTTCGACGACAGCATCACCACCGGGGTGTTGGAGAACCGGGCGTTGCGCTTGATGATCGCGCACGTCTGGTACCCGTCGAGCCGGGGCATGAGGATGTCGCAGAAGATCAGGTTCGGCTGGTAGTCGTTGACCTTCGCGAGCGCGTCGAAGCCGTCTTCGGCCAGGAGCACGTCGTGCCCCCCCTGCTTCAGGAAGATCTCGGCGCTGCGGCGGATCGTGTTGCTGTCGTCGATCACCAGCACCTTCAGCCCTGTGCTCACTTGACGCTGCTCCTCATATTTGTAACTGCTTCGGTGGCGGCATCAACCCAATCTCGCCCAACGTGTAACAAAGGCGCTGTGGGCCGCCTAGATCTGCACCATCTCGAAATCTTCCTTGCGGGCGCCGCATTCGGGGCAGGTCCAGTTCATGGGAACGTGGGACCAGGCGGTTCCGGGGGCGATGCCGTGGTCAGGTGCGCCTGCGGCTTCGTCGTAGATCCACCCGCAAATGAGGCACATCCAGGTTTTGGTACTCGTCTCTGTCGTCACAGCTTAAAGGGCCTTCGAATAGAATGCAACGATTGTATCGAGGGCCTTCCCAGCGCCCCGCCCAGCGGACTCTCAGGGCCGACGACTGGAAGAATCTCCGCCCTATGACAAACCCCAATCCCCCCAGCGACAACGATGCCGCCTCGCAGGACGCCGATCCCGCATGCGTGATCGTTTTCAACGCGAGCGACCCGAGCGGCGCGGGCGGGCTCGCGGCCGACATCGCGGCGATCGCCTCGGTGGGCGCGCACGCGCTGCCGGTGGTCACCGGGGCCTATGCGCGCGACACGGCCGAGACCTTCGATCACTTCGCGCTCGACGAGGACGCCATCGCCGAGCAGGCGCGCGCGATCCTCGAGGACGCGAGCGTGCAGGTGTTCAAGGTGGGCTTCGTGGGCACGCCGGAGGCGGTGAGCGCGATTGCAGAAATTGCCGCCGACTATGCAGAAGTACCGGTGATCGCCTACATGCCGAACCTCGCGTGGTGGGACGAAGGGCAGATCGACCTGTACCTCGATGCTTTTCGCGAGTTGATGCTGCCCCAGACGACCGTGTTGGTGGGAAACCACAGCACGCTCTGGCGCTGGCTGCTGCCCGAGTGGAACGGTGAGCGCGCACCGACGGCACGCGACATCGCGCGCGCCGCCGGCGAGATGGGCGTGCCCTACACGCTGGTCACCGGCATCGTGCTGCCCGACCAGTACATCGACAACGTGCTCGCCACGCCGCAGGCGGTGCTGGCGAGCGAGAAATTCGAGCGCTTCGAAGCCACCTTCGCCGGGGCCGGCGACACGCTGTCGGCCGCCCTCGCCGCCCTGGTGGCGACGGGCCAGGACCTCAATGGCGCCGCAGGCGAAGCGCTGGCCTACCTGGACCAGTGCCTGGACGCGGGCTTCCGCCCCGGCATGGGCCACGTCGTGCCCGACCGCCTGTTCTGGGCGCAGCCCGAGGGCGACGAGCCCGGCGAGCTGACCAAGGAAGAAGCGCAGGCGCTGCAGGTGATCGACATGCCCGCCCATGACACGAAACATTGACCGCAACGAGGAGCTGTTCGCCCGCGCGAAGCAGCTCATTCCCGGCGGCGTGAACTCGCCCGTGCGCGCCTTCCGCGCGGTGGGCGGCACGCCGCGCTTCGTCACCCGTGCGCAGGGCGCCCACTTCTGGGACGCGAACGGCACGCGCTACATCGACTACATCGGCTCCTGGGGGCCGATGATCCTGGGGCACGGCCACCCGGTGGTCGTGGAGGCGGTGCAGAAGGCCGCGCGCGACGGCTTCTCCTTCGGCGCGCCGACCGAGCGCGAGCTCGAACTGGCCGAGGAAATCATCCGCCACGTGCCTTCGCTCGAGATGGTGCGCCTGGTGAGCTCCGGCACCGAGGCGGGCATGAGCGCCATCCGCCTGGCGCGCGGGGCCACGGGGCGCAGCAAGATCATCAAGTTCGAAGGCTGCTACCACGGGCATGCGGATGCCCTGCTGGTGAAGGCCGGCTCCGGCCTCGCCACCTTCGGCAATCCCACCAGCGCCGGCGTGCCCGCCGAGGTGGTGCAGCACACGCTCGTGCTCGAGTACAACAACCTGCAGCAGCTGGAGGAAGCGTTCGCGCTGCACGGGCGCGACCTCGCCTGCGTGATCATCGAGCCCATCGCGGGCAACATGAATTTCGTGCGCGCCGGTGTCGACTTCATGCGCCGCACCCGCGAGCTGTGCACGCAGCATGGCGCGCTGCTGGTCTTCGACGAGGTGATGACGGGTTTCCGCGTGGCGCTGGGCGGCGCGCAGGCGGTGTACGCGAAGGCGATCCCCGCCTTCCGCCCCGACCTCACGGTGCTGGGCAAGGTGATCGGCGGCGGCATGCCGCTGGCGGCGTTCGGCGGCCCCCGGGCCATCATGGAGCAACTGGCGCCGCTCGGCCCGGTGTACCAGGCCGGCACCTTGTCGGGGAATCCGGTGGCCACGGCCTGCGGGCTGGCCACATTGCAACAAATCGCTCGTTCAGGATTTTTTGACGAGCTTGCAGCCAAAACGGCAACGCTCGTTGACGGCCTCAAGGCCGCCGCCCGCGCAGCCGGCGTGCCTTTCAGCGCCGACTGCGAAGGCGGGATGTTCGGTTTCTTCCTGCTTCCGGAACTTCCCGGTAACTACGGGCAGGTGATGAAGAGCGACGGCCAGCGTTTCAACCGCCTGTTCCACGGCCTGCTGGACCGCGGGGTGTACATCGCACCGGCGCTTTACGAGGCCGGATTTGTCAGTTCGGCGCACGCCGACGCGGACATCGCCGAAACCATTTCGGCGGCCCAAGCGGTGTTCCGGTCGCTGGCCTAATGCCGGAAGTGGCGCACGCCTGAAAACACCATCGCCACGCCGCGCTCGTCGGCGGCGGCGATCACTTCGGCGTCGCGCATCGAGCCACCCGGCTGGATGACGCAGGTGGCGCCGGCGTCGACCACCACGTCCAGGCCGTCGCGGAAGGGGAAGAAGGCGTCGCTGGCGACCACCGTGCCCTTGAGCGACAGCCCCGCGTGTTCGGCCTTGATGCTGGCGATGCGGGCCGAGTCCAGCCGGCTCATTTGCCCGGCGCCCACGCCCATGGTCATGCCGCCCTTGCAGAAGACGATGGCGTTGGACTTGACGTACTTGGCGACCGTCCAGGCGAACAGCAGGTCCTTCAGTTCCTCCGCGGTCGGCTGCTTCTTCGTCACCACCTTCAGGTCCGCGAGCTGCAGCACGTGGTTGTCGGCCGTCTGCATCAAGAGGCCCGAGCCCACGCGCTTGACGTCCATGAGGTTGCGGCCGTTGTCCCAGTCGGTCTTGCCGCCCGGCGGCAAGGCGATCTGCAGGACGCGCACGTTGGCCTTGGCCTTGAAGATCGCCAGCGCTTCCTCGGAGAACTGCGGCGCCATCAGCACCTCGACGAACTGCTTGCTGACGGCCTGGGCCGCCGCGCCGTCCACCGGGCGATTGAAGGCGATGATGCCGCCGAAGGCCGAGGTCGGGTCGGTCTTGAACGCCTTCGAGTAGGCGTCGAGCGCGTCCCGGCCGATGGCCACGCCGCAGGGGTTGGCGTGCTTGATGATCACGCAGGCCGGCGCGTCGAAGCTCTTGACGCATTCCCAGCCGGCGTCGGCGTCGGCGATGTTGTTGTACGAGAGCTCCTTGCCTTGCAGCTGCTGGGCCGTGACCAGCGAGCCGGGCGCGGGATGCAGGTCGCGGTACAGGGCCGCCTGCTGGTGCGCGTTCTCGCCGTAGCGCAGGTCCTGCAGCTTGACGAAGCGGCCGTTGGCCTGGGCCGGGAACACCGAACGCGTCCCATCCTCCTGCAGCGACGAGAGGTAGTCGCTGATCGCGCCGTCGTAGTTGCTGATGCGGTTGAACGCGGCGACCGACAGCGCGAAGCGCGTCGTGTCCGACACCTTCCCCTTCGCCTTGAGCTCTTCGAGCACCTGCGGGTACTGCGACGCGTCGGTCAGCACCGCGACGTCCTTCCAGTTCTTCGCCGCCGATCGCACCATGGCCGGCCCGCCGATGTCGATGTTCTCGATCGCGTCCTCCAGCGTGCATCCCGGCTTGGCGACCGTCGCCTCGAAGGGATAGAGGTTGACCACCAGGATGTCGATGGTGTCGATGCCGTGGGCGCGCAGCGCCTGCATGTGCTCCGGCACGTCGCGCCGCGCCAGCAGGCCGCCGTGCACCTTGGGGTGCAGCGTCTTCACGCGGCCGTCGAGCATCTCCGGGAAGCCCGTCACGTCCTGCACCTCGGTGACGGGCAGGCCCTCGCCGGCGAGCAGCTTGGCGGTGCCGCCGGTGGAAATGAGCTTCACGCCCAGCGCATCCAGCGCGCGCGCGAGTTCGACGATCCCGGTCTTGTCCGAGACGGATAGCAGTGCGTTCATGTGTTTGTTATTTGATGAGCCGGTGCTCGACCAGCTTCTTGCGCAGCGTGTTGCGATTCAGGCCCAGCCACTCGGCCGCCCGCGACTGGTTGTGGTCCGCCTTGGCCATCACCACTTCCAGCAGCGGCTTCTCCACCACCTTGACCAGCATCTCGTACATCCCGTCCGGCTCCGTGCCGCGCAAGTCCTTGAAGTAGCCCTCCAGGCTGGCGCGCACGCACTCCTCGATGTGCTTCTTGCTCATTCGATTGTCTCCACTGCCTCTTCTTCGTTGTCCCCGGCGGCGCCCTGCGGCTGCGGCATGCGGTCCCCCGACGCGGCCAGCGCGTCGAAATACCCCGCCACCGCCGCGAGCTGCGCCGCGCAGTCCTCGATCCGGTTCATCTGCGCGCGGAAACCTTCCGCGCCCGGCAGGCCCCTCACGTACCAGCCGATGTGCTTGCGCGCGCTGCGCACGCCCGTGAATTCGCCGTACAGGCCGTAGTGGTCCTTCAGGTGGTCGAGCAGCAGGCGCTTCACCTCCACGACCAGCGGCGGCGCCAGGTGCGTGCCGGTGGCCAGGAAGTGCGCGATCTCGCGGAAGATCCACGGCCGCCCCTGCGCCGCGCGGCCAACCATGACCGCGTCGGCCTTCGTGTACGCCAGCACGTCGCGCGCCTTCTCGGGCGAGTCGATGTCGCCATTGGCCACGACCGGGATGCGCACCGCGTCCTTGACGGCGGCGATGGTGTCGTACTCCGCGAAACCCTTGTAGCCCTGCTCGCGCGTGCGGCCGTGCACCGTCAGCATCTGCACGCCGGCGGCTTCGAAGGCCCGCGCCAGGCGCACGGCGTTGCGGTGTTCGTGCGACCAGCCGGTGCGCATCTTCAGCGTGACGGGCACGCCGTGCGGCGCGCAGGCTTCGACCACGGCGCTGGCGATGGCAACGGCCAGCGGCTCGTCCTGCATCAGCGCCGAACCCGCCCACTTGTTGCACACCTTCTTGGCCGGGCAGCCCATGTTGATGTCGATGATCTGCGCGCCGCGCTCGATGTTGTAGGCGGCGGCCTCGGCCATCATCGGAGCGTCGGTGCCGGCGATCTGCACGGCGATGGGGCCCGGCTCGCCGTCGTGGTTGGCGCGGCGCGAGGTCTTGAGGCTCGCCCACAAATCCTTGCGCGACGTCACCATCTCGCTCACCGCGTAGCCCGCGCCGAGCGCGCGGCACAGCATGCGAAACGGCCTGTCGGTGACGCCCGCCATCGGGGCGGCGAACAGGTTGTTCGCCGTGGCGTGCGGGCCGATGTTCATGGATGCGAGGAAGGGGCTGCTGAAAAATGAGGCACGATTGTATGCCCGCGCCATTCCGCCGGCTGAAATAAAAAACTGCGTATCCGGCTGAGTGTTTGCCGAGCTTGCGCACCGGTATGCTTCACGGCATGTCGTGGCTGGACCCGCTGCTCGATCTGCTCGCATTGCCGCGGTTCGGGCTGCTGACTCTCTTCATCGCGTCGTTCGTCTCGGCCACGCTGCTGCCCGTTGCAAGTGAACCCGCACTCTACGGTTTGCTGCGGCTGAATCCCGAGCTGTTCTGGAGCGCCATCTTCGTCGCCACCGCGGGCAACACGCTCGGCGGCATGGTCGACTGGTGGATGGGCTGGGAAGCGCACCACATCGTTGACAAGTACTCGCAGTCGAAGTGGCACGCGAAGGCGCTCGGCTGGCTGGAGCGCGCCGGGCCCAAGGCGTGCCTGCTCGCCTGGCTGCCGGTCATCGGCGACCCGCTGTGCGCCGTCGCCGGCTGGCTGCGCATGCCGTTCTGGCGTTGCACGTTCTACATGGCGATCGGCAAGTTCATCCGCTACGTGATCTACACGTACGCGCTGGTGTACATCTGGCCGATGCAGTAAGTCCCGCGCAAGTCAGTTTCCCGACATGCTCGCTTCCCAGAATCCGTGCAAACGCCGGAGGACGGATGGCACCCCACAAGCTGAAGCTGTTGAATGCGCTGCTGGCCGCGGCGATGGCTGCCGCATGCGGTGGCGGGGGCGGCGGGGGCGCCAGCGAACCGGTTGCCGCTGCGCCTGCGCCGCTACCCGCACCACCCCCGCCCGCGCCACAGCCCGCGCCGGCACCGGCACCTGCGCCAGTGCCAGCTCCGGCCCCGGCTCCAGTGCCTGCAGGGCCTGCGCCGGCGCCCGCACCCGCGCCTGCCCCATCTCCCGATGCGCCGGCCCGCGCCTTCCCGGCCCACGCCAGCTACACCGCCGGCGTCATCAAGCCATCGCACGTCACGCAGGCCGCGATGGACCAGGCCGTGCAGGCGCACTACGCCGCCTGGAAGGGCGCCTACATCCGCACCACCGGCGGCCAGGGGTCCTGGGTGAAGTACGACGCCACCAACTCCACCGTGTCCGAAGCGCATGGCTGGGGCATGGTGATCGCTGCGTACATGGGCGACAGGGCGCTCTTCGACGACATGCTGCGCTACGCGCAAGCGCACCCCAGCGCGAACGCGCCGCACCTGATGGCGTGGAAGCAGACGCTGTCGGGGGGCGTGATGAAGAGCGTCGAAGGCGTCGACTCCGCCACCGACGGCAGCATGGACGTCGCGTACGCGCTGCTGCTCGCGCACGCGCAGTGGGGATCGGCCGGCGCTTACGACTACAAGGCCGAAGCGCTGCAGGTGACGCGCGAGATCCTCGCGCACGAGGTGAACGCGACGGCAGGCAACCTGATGCCGGGTGACTGGGCGCAGGGCAGCGACCGCGTGCACACGCGCCCCTCGGACTTCATGACGAGCCACCTGCTGGCTTTCGCGCGCGCCGACACGGTGAACGCGGCGAAGTGGACGGCCGTGTACGACACGGTGTCGGCCATCGTGAACCACCAGTACGCCAACGGCAGCGCGGCGACCGGCCTGGTGCCGGACTTCATGGTGCAGTCGGGCGCGGCTTTCGTGCCCGTGCCCGGCACCTACCTCGAGTCCCTGCACGACGGCGATTTCAGCTACAACGCCTGCCGCACGCCGTGGCGCCTGGCCATGTCGCACATCGTCGACGGCCGCACGGACCTGCTCGCGTCGCAGCGCCAGACCGCAACGTGGATCGCGGCATCCGCGAAAGGCGTGCCGAGGAACATCCGCGCCGGCTACTACGTGCGCAACGGGACCAACGGCAAGGCCTTCGCCGACTGGGACGACCTGGCGTTCACCGCGCCGATGGCGGTCAATGCGATGCTGGGCGGCCCGTCGTCGCAGGAGTGGCTGAACAGCCTGTGGACCTCGATCACCGGCGGCGACTACGGGCCCACCGTCGACTACTACGGCGACACCATCCGCATGCAGGTGCTGCTCACGGTGTCGGGCAACTGGTGGGCACCCTGAAATGAAAAAGGGCCGCGCGTTGCGGCCCCTTGTTGGCGCTGCGGCGGCTTACTTGCCGGCGCCCGTGTAGCTCAGGCCCTGGAGCATCGCACTGGCGCGCGCCGGGTCGAGCAGCTCGAGGTTGACGCGGCCGACCATGATGCCCATGGTCATGTACGAGCGGACGTACTTCGTTTCGCCGGCGGCGAGCGTGAATGTCGCTGCCTTCTCGGTCTCGGTGGCCGCGGTGGCCGTGTAGTTGCCGGCCGGACGGTCCACGTAGAAGAAGCCGCCGGGCTGGGACTTGCCCACGACCACGCCATTGAGCTTGATCTCGGGCTGCAGCGCCGCGCCGACCATGCCGGAGTCGCGCAGGATGAAGATGCGGCCCTCGCCGGCCTTCATCGCGGGCAGGCCCGAAGCCATCGTTTCGTACTTGGCGCCGGTGGCGGCGCAGCCGGCGAGCGCGACGACGGCAGCGGCGGCCGCGAAGCGCAGGAAGTTTCTTCTCATGGGGTTCCTCTCAGGGTCAGTTGGACAGGGGGTACGACAGGTGAAAAGGTCTGTTCGACGGGCAGGTAGACACCCACGACCTTGCCGTCGGAGACGACCAGGCAGGCCTCGTGCACGTCGCGGGCCTGGACGATGAAGACACCGCCGAGGCGCTTGTAGACCTCGCCCTGGTCGATGCGGCCGACGGATTGCCAGGTCGAGCCGACCTCGATCGGGCGGCGGCGCCCGCCGGCAGGCTGCACGGCGGCGGGGGCAATGAGTTCGATGACGCGCGGCTGCGCGCCGGTCGCGGCGAGCGGCACGAGGCGGCTCGGGCGCATGTCGAGCGGGGCGGCGCAAGCGGCCAGGGCTGCGACTGCGGCGGCCGCGCCCAAGCGCAGCAAGACACGATGAAGCGGTGCCACCGCCCAGTTACCCGACATGGTTTCCCCCTGATTTCGGACGCGCGGACTTTATCACCCGCCAGCTCAGGATTGGCGAGCCGCGGCGACGAACTCCGGGTCGGCCAGCAGCTGTCTCACGAGCTTGCGGTACAGCAGGCCGTACTCGTTCACCGCGGTGACGATGGCGTTCACGCCGACGAAGGAGGACGGCCAGGTCGATTCGACGATGAGCTCCTTGTCGAAGGCGATGCGGCCCGAGCGGGTGACCTTCACACGCGCCGCCAAGCGCGCGGAGCCCGCACCGGGTGGGATGTCCATCGCCGTGTCGTTCAGCTCCGCGCTCACGACTATGGAAGACGCGGGGTCCAGCAGCCCGGCCGCGCCGAGATCGGCTGCCAGCGACTCCTTCAAGTACTGCGCGAACGACTCGCCGTAGGGCGAGCTGATCGTGTTGGTCCGCATGCCGATCGAGCGGTCGATGCCCGCGGGTCGCCCGGGAGCCAGCCTGAATTCGCCGAGCGCGACGGGCGCCAACGGCAGCGAACGCGCCGCGCGGATGTTGTCGATGCTCGCCACCGGCGGGCCCAGGCGGTATTGCGCGCAGCCGCCCAGGGCGGCCAGCGCCAGCAGGGCCGCGAGGAAACGCGCCTGCCTCACTTGAAGGCCGGATCGTCGGAAAGGTCCTTCAACGCCACGCCAACGATCTGGCGGACCATGATGGTCACGGCCTCGGCGGTGCTGGCGGCCTTGACGCCACCCGGCACGTCCCCGCCCGACCCCATCGAGGTGTGGATCGCATGCTTGCTGGTCTTGACGATGGCTGCGGACTGGCCGCGGGAATAGCTCACCGTGCAGACATAACCATCGGTGACCGTCGATCCCTTGATGCCGAAGGTCAGGCCCGTCAGGAAGCCCTTCTTGTAGGCATCGTCGATGAGCGCCACGTTGTTGATCTGGACGCTCAGCAGCGCCCCGCCATTGGGCTTGTCCTGCACGTCGGAGAACAGGCCGCTGGCCTTGATGCGCTCCATCACCATCGGCTTCACGAAATCGGTCGCCCGGGCGTTCGGCTTGCCGTTGGTCTGGAACTCGACCACGACCTGCACCGGCTGCAGCTGCGCCGGCTTCGCGAACTGCGAGTCCGGCACGTCCTTCACCGCGCCGTCGAGGTACGACGTGGCGCAGCCCGAGAGCAGCAGCGCCGCCGCCGCGGCGCAGGCGATCAGGAACGGGCGCACGAACGAAGCGCGCGAAGCGATGAACGACATGGGAACCCTTCTGGAAGTGTTGCTTGATTAGACGTTGAAAAGGAAATTGAGCACATCCCCATCCTTGACGACGTACTCCTTGCCTTCGCTGCGCATCTTCCCCGCGTCCTTCGCGCCCTGCTCGCCCTTGAAGGCGATGTAGTCGGCGAAGGCGATGGTCTGCGCGCGGATGAAGCCGCGCTCGAAGTCTGTGTGGATGACGCCGGCCGCCTGCGGCGCGGTGTCGCCGATGTGGATGGTCCAGGCGCGCACTTCCTTCTCGCCGGCGGTGAAATAGGTCTGCAGGCCCAGCAGCGTGAACGCGGCGCGAATCAGGCGGTTCAGGCCCGGCTCGTCCTGCCCGATCTCGGCAAGGAACATCTTCTTGTCCTGCTCGCCCATGTCGGCCATCTCGGCTTCGAGCTTGGCGCAGATGGCGACCACCGGCGCGTCCTGCTTCGCGGCGTACTCGCGCAGGCGGTCGAGGTAGGGGTTGTTCTCGAAGCCGTTCTCGTCGACGTTGCCGACGAACATCGCGGGCTTGGCGGTGATGAGGAACAGCTGGCGGATGAGCGCCTTCTCCTCGTCGTTGAGCGCGAGCGTGCGCACGGGCTGGCCCTGGTCCAGGTGCGCCTGCGCCTTGGTGAGCACCTGCACGAGCTTGGCGGCTTCCTTGTCGTTGCCCGATTTCGCCGCCTTGGTGTAACGCTGGAGGCTCTTCTCCACCGTGCCCAGGTCGGCCAGGCACAGCTCGGTCTGGATCACCTCGATGTCGGCGACCGGGTCCACGCGGCCTGCCACGTGGATCACGTTGGGGTCGTCGAAGCAGCGCACCACGTTCACGACCGCATCCGTTTCGCGGATGTGCGCGAGGAACTGGTTGCCCAGGCCTTCCCCCTTGCTGGCGCCCGCCACCAACCCGGCAATATCGACAAACTCGACAATGGCTGGCACGATGCGTTCGGGCTTGACGATGGCCGCGAGCTGTTGGAGCCGGGGGTCAGGGAGTTCCACGATGCCCACGTTGGGCTCGATCGTGCAGAAGGGATAGTTCTCCGCAGCGATGCCGGCCTTGGTCAGCGCGTTGAACAGCGTGGATTTCCCCACGTTCGGCAAACCCACGATCCCGCACTTCAAGCTCATGACATACCCGCGATTCGAAGCCGGCAAGTTTATGCGATGCGCGGTCGCCGCCCTGCTGGCGCTGGCCGCATGCGCCGCCGCCTTCGCCGCGGCGCCGCCGCCGGCTCGCGCCCAGGTGCTGTCCGACCAGGGGACGCTGGACGCGCTGGAGTCCGCCACGGTCTGGTACGACCCGCGCGGCACCGCCACGCTGGAGCAGGTGCTGCAGGGCACGGCGGGCGCGAGCTTCCAGCCCGCGCGCCCGGAGCAGATCCACTCGCTGGGCGACGGCCAGCTGTGGCTGCGCTGGCGCTTCACGCGGGCGCGCAACGCCGAGAACGGGTGGCTGATCGTCTTTCCGATGCCTGCCCTGGACAACGTGACGCTGCACCAGCAGAACGAGCGCGGGTACTGGACCACGCTGTCGGCGGGCGACACGATCCCGGTCGCGTCGTGGGCCGAGCCCGGCCGCTACCCGCACTTCCGGCTGGAGCTGCCGGCGGGCCAGACGCGCGACGTTTACGCGCGCATCAGGCACCTCACGCCGGCCAACTTCCCGGTGCAACTGATGCCGGAGTCCGCCTTCGACGAACGCATCCAGGTCGAGTACCTCGGGCTGGGCCTGGCCTTCGGCGCCCTGCTGCTGCTGATCACGGCGTGCATCACGCAAAGCTTCGTGTACCGCGACGCCATCTACGGCTGGTACGCGGGCTACGCGGTGGTCACCACGCTGGGCGTGGCGGCGTACACCGGCGTGGCCGCGCACCTGCTCTGGCCCGGCTTCGGCGCGCTGGGCGACGCGCCCCAGGGCATGCTGGCCCTGCTGGCGGGCTCGGCCGCCATCCTCTTCATCCGCAACCTGATCGGCATCTCGGGCCGCCACCACGTCATCGACAAGTGCGTGCTGGCCACGGGCCTGGCGGGCATCGCGCTGGCCGCGCTGCTGCCGGTGATCGCCAAGGGGCCGGGCCTCGCGCTGGTCGGCGCGTATGTGGCCGGCGCCACGCTCGTGAACATGTGGATCGCCTTCGAGGCCTGGCGCCGCGGCGATACCGTCGGCGCGTGGGTGCTGGTCGCCTATGGGCCGCTCACGCTGGCCGTCCTGCTGGCCGTGGGGCGCATGGCCGGCTGGCTGCCGGTGTCTTTCGGTACGCAGTACGCGATCGTCGTCGCGATGGCCATCGAGGTGCCGCTGCTGCTGGTCGCGCTGAACATCCGCTCGCGCGAGCGCCACGGCGCGCAGATCCGCGAGCTGGCCCTGTCCTCGCAGGACGCGCTGACCGGCCTGCTCGCCGCGCACCTGTTCCACGACCGCCTGCGCCAGGTGGTCGCGCGCTTCAAGCGCGACCCCGACAACGCCGCGATCGTCTTCATCGACCTGGTGAACTACCCGCAGATCAAGGCGCAGTTCGGCTCGGCGGTGGCCGAGCAGAGCCTCTTGCGCAGCGTGATCAAGCTGCGCCGCCTGCTGCGCGACGTGGACACCGTCAGCCGCATCGGCGAGGCGCGCTTCGGCCTCATCCTCGAAGGCGTCACCTCGCGCATCGCGGTCACCGACCGCGCCGCGCGCCTGATCGCCGCGGGCCTGATGCCGCTGAAGGGCCTGAAGCCCGAGGTGACGCTGCAGTTCCACATCGGCGCGGTGCTGCTCGAAGAGCGCATGGGCGAGCCCGAGGAGCTCGTGTCGGCGCTGGACGAACTGCTCGCCAGCATGTCGCCCCGCACGCGCCGGCCGATCCGCTTCCTCGAACCCGAGGACACGCAGCCGCAGGCGCTGGCCACCGACTCGGGCCTGCTGGGCGGCGACAGCGTGCTGCCCTCGACGCCGCCGGTGGGCGGCTCGGTCGTGCCGCTTACGCGAAAACCCAGTTCGCAGTGACGTCCTGGCCGACGCGCAGGGTCGCGTCGATGCCTTCCAGCACGATCGCGTTCATGCCGAAGGTGATGGCGCCGTCGACGATCGGGTTGCTGCGGTACTGGCGCAGTGCCTCGCTCACGTAAGGCGTCGATTCGGCCGTCGCCGGGTCGATGTCCGGGATCGGGCAGCGGGGACAGGGCTTCACGGGCTTCAGGAGCACCTCGCGGTCGGCGGCGATGCGCAGGACATCGAGGCGGTCCTCGTCCTGCGCTTCCAGCCCCGCCAGCACGATGTTCGGGCGGAAGCGCTCCATGCCCACGGCCGCATGGCCCGCCGCCGCCAGCCGCCGGTTCAGTTCGGCGAGCGAGCCTTCGCTGGCCACCAGCAGCGGGTAGCCGTCGCTGAACTGGTTGAGCGCTTCGACGCCGCCGGTCCACTTGGTGTTCGAGGCGCGCTTCACCTCGGGGTCGAAGCGCGCCACGCGCAGCTTCGTGCCGAGGAAGTCGGTGAACCACTGCGCGGCGACGTCGCCCATGTCCCAGGCCTCGACCTCGTCGTCCCACACGCGCACGCGCGCCGGCGCCGCCACCTGGTCGGCCGCCAGGTGCAAGGCCAGCATGCCGGGCGCGCGCAGCACGACCTCGCTGTGCTTCAGCTGCGGGCGGATGAGCGCCATGCGCGGCAATTCGCGCTGGCTGACGAACTCGCCGGCCTCGTCCACCACCATCCAGGCGCGGTCCAGGTCGAGCCCGGTCTCGGTCAGCGGGGCCTCGGTGACCGCCACGCCGGCACAGGACTTCACGGGGTAGACGAAGAGGCGCGCGATGCGGGTGCGGACGTCGGGTTCTGCGTTGCTGCTCATAAGTGTGGATTCTGCCCCGCTCCTACAATGACCCCATGCCCGTGGACGTCTGCATCCGTGGCGCCGGCATCGTCGGCCGCACGCTCGCGCTCCTGCTCGCGCAGGCCCGCCTGCGCGTGGCGCTGGTGCGCAGCCCGCAGCAGGCCGCCGGGGCCAACAGCGACGTGCGCGCGTATGCGCTCAATGCCGCTTCGAAGGAATTGCTGGAGCGCGTGCGGGCCTGGCCCGACGACGCGCACGCCACGCCCGTGTGCCGCATGGAAGTGCACGGCGACGCGGGCGGCGAACTCTTCTTCCGCGCCGAGGACCAGGCCGTGCCGGCGCTGGCGTGGATCGTCGACGTCGGCGCGCTGCTCGCGCGCCTGGAAGACGCGCTGCGCTACGCGCCGCAGGTGCAATGGGTGGATGCGCCCCAGCCGGCCGCGCTAACGGTCGTGACCGAAGGGCGCGCCAGCAGCACGCGGGACGAGCTGCACGTGCCGTTCGAAGTCACGCCTTATCCGCAGCATGCGATCGCGGCCCGCCTCGAATGCGAAAAGCCGCACGACGGCGTCGCGCGGCAGTGGTTCTCGCAGGGCGAGATCCTGGCGCTGCTGCCGCTCGGCGGGCGCAGCGTCGCGCTCGTCTGGTCGGTGGCGGATGCGCGCAGCGGCGGGCTACTCTCGCTCGATGCCGCGGCGTTCACGCAGGCGGTCGAGGCCGCCTGCCACGGTGCGCTCGGCAAGATGACACTGGCGAGCGAACGCGCCGCGTGGCCCTTGCAGCTGGCACGGGCTCAGCGCTGGTGCGGGCCGGGCTGGGTGCTGGCGGGCGATGCGGCGCACACGGTGCACCCGCTCGCGGGACAGGGATTGAACCTGGGCCTGGGCGATGCGCGCGAGCTCGCACAGGTGCTGCAGGAGCGCGAATACTGGCGCAGCGTGGGCGACCTGCGCCTGCTGCGCCGCTACGAGCGCTCGCGCAAGGCCGACGTGCTGGCGATGGGCGCGGTGACCGACGGGCTGCAGCAGCTGTTCGCACGGGGCAGCGAGCCGTGGAGCTCGCTGCGCAACTGGGGCATGACGGGCGTGGACCGCACCGGCCCCGTGAAGGACTGGCTGGCGCGCCGGGCCATGGGATGAAACAAGCGTTGGGACGAACGAAGGAATGGAACGAACGATGAAACCGATCCGCAAGGCGCTGCTGGCGCTGGGGCTGGCCGTGCTGGCCGCGGCCGCGGCCGCGCAGGACGTGGACAGGATCCGCAAGAACCTCGCCGAACGCCTGCCCCTGCTGGGCAAGATCGACGAGGTGAACAAGACCCCGATGCCCGGCCTCTTCGAGGTGCGCGTGGGCATGGACCTGTTCTACACCGACGCCGGCGGCAACTTCCTGCTCAACGGCCACCTGATCGACGCGAAGAACCAGAAGAACCTCACCGAGGAACGGCAAGAGAAGCTCCTGGCCATCCCGTTCGACCAGCTGCCGCTGAAGGACGCCTTCACCCTCGTGCGCGGCGACGGCAAGCGCAAGCTCGCCGTCTTCGAGGACCCGAACTGCCCCTACTGCAAGCATTTCGAGCGCGACCTGCAGAAGATCGACAACGTCACGGTGTACATGTTCCTGTACCCCATCCTCGGCGCCGACTCCACCGAGAAGTCGCGCAACCTCTGGTGCGCCCGCGACAAGCCGGCCGCGTGGCTGGACTGGATGCTGCGCAACAAGGCGGCGCCGGGCGCCGCTGCCAGCTGCGACGTCACCCCCGTGACACGCAACGTGGAGTTCGGGCGCAAGTACAAGATCTCGGGCACGCCCACGCTGATCATGGCCGACGGTTCGCGCGTGGCCGGGGCGATGCCCACCGCCGAAATCGAGAAACTGCTGGCCAAGCAATGACCGCGGCTCGCATCGCGAGCGTGCATTACCGCGTCGAAGCCGCGGACCTGCACGCGCACCTGTTCCGCGTCACGCTGCAGGTGGCCGAGCCCGCGGCGCACCAGCAGGTGTCGCTGCCGGTGTGGATCCCCGGCAGCTACCTGGTGCGCGAGTTCTCCAAGAACCTGCAGCGGCTCTCGGCGAGGCAGGACGGGCGCAACGTGCCCGTGCAGCAGCTGGACAAGTGCACTTGGCAGTTCGACTCGGTGGCCAGCAGCCCGCTGGTGGTCACCTACGAGGTCTACGCCTTCGACAACTCGGTGCGCACGGCGTGGCTCGATTCGCAGCGCGGCTTCTTCAACGCCACCAGCCTGTGCCTGCGCGTGCACGGCCTGGAGCACATGGTGCACTCGCTCGACCTCGCGCCGGTCAAGGGACGCCCGCAGTGGCGCGCCGCCAGCGGCCTCGCGGGCTACCGCATCAACAAGCGCGGCTTCGGCGTGTACCTGGCCACCGACTACGACGAGCTCGCCGACTGCCCCGTGGAGATGGGCGAGTTCTGGGACGCGGAGTTCAAGGCCGGCGGCGTGCCGCACCGCTTCGTCATCGCCGGCGCGCCCGCGTCGTTCGACGGCGAGCGCCTGCTGCGCGACGCGCAGAAGATCTGCGAGACCGCGATCCGCTTCTGGCACGAGCGCAAGCGCCCGCCCTTCAAGTACTACCTGTTCATGCTCAATGCGGTGGACGACGGCTACGGCGGCCTGGAGCACCGCAACTCCACGGCGCTCATCTGCTCGCGCCGCGACCTGCCCCGCACGGGCGAGCCGCGCCAGAGCGACGGCTACGTCACCTTGCTGGGCCTGGTGAGCCACGAGTATTTCCACACCTGGAACGTCAAGCGCCTGCGGCCGGCGGAGTTCGCGCATTACGACTACACGCGCGAGAACTACACGCAGCTGCTGTGGTTCTTCGAGGGCTTCACCAGCTACTACGACGACCTGCTCCTGCGCCGCTCGGGCGTCATCGACGACGCCACTTACGTCAAGGTGCTGAACAAGACGGTGAACCAGGTGCTGCAGGCGCCGGGCCGCGAGGTGCAATCGGTGGCGCAGGCGAGCTTCGATGCATGGGTGAAGTACTACCGGCAGGACGAGAACACGCCCAACGCCACCATCAGCTACTACACCAAGGGCGCGCTGGTCGCCCTGTGCTTCGACCTGACGCTGCGCGCCGAGGGCCACGCGACGCTGGACGACGCGATGCGCGCGCTGTGGGCGCGCTGCCATGCGGGCCCGATGGCCGAATCGGATTTCGCGGCGGTGCTCAAGGAGCTCGGCGGCCGCTCGTTCTCGAAGGAACTCGCGGCCTGGGTCCACGGCACGCGCGAGCTGCCGCTGGCGGACCTGCTGCGCTCGCAGGGCGTGCAGGTGCTGGAAGAACCCGCGCAGTGGCAGCAGCGCCTGGGCATCCGCGCGCAGGAAACGGGCGGCTCGGTCGTGCTGAAGAACGTGCTGCGCGGCGGCCCCGCCGAACAGGCCGGCATGGCCGCGGGCGACGAGTGGCTGGGCATCGAAGCCGGCGGCCAAGGCTGGCGCCTGGCCAAGGTGGATGACCTGCCCCTGTACGCCGGCCCGCAGCGCAAGGTGGCGGCGCTCGTCGCGCGCGACCGCCGCCTGCTGCGGCTGGACCTGCAGCTGCCCGCCGCGTCCACCACCTGGCGGCTGGTGCTGCGCGACGCGGCACGGGCGCAATCGTGGCTGGCGGCGAACGACTGACGGTCCGCCGCGGGTTCCGCTTCGCGGGCGTGGTGGCGGCCGTCGTCGCACTGCACGCACTGGTTCTGAACTGGGCCGACGACGCGCTCGACGGCCCGCCGCCGCTGCAGGCGATGGCCGACCCGATGTTCACGCGGCTGCTGCAGCCGGAAGCCCCTCCCCCAACGCCGGAAGCCGCACCTGTAGCGCCGAAGAAGCGCACGGCCATCGCCGCATCGAACGTGGTCCCGCGCCCGAAACGGGCGGCATCCGCGCGGCAGCCGCCCACACCCGAGCCGGAAACCGTCGCCAGCGCCCCGACCCCTGTCCCGGAGCCGCCCGCGGCCGCGGCGTCGGCGCCGGCGGCCGTCGCCGCCGCATCGGCTGCGTCCGCGCCGATGGGGCCTGCCATGGCCGCCGACAACTGGCCAGCCGACACGCGTGTGTCGTACAAGCTCACCGGCTACTACCGCGGCGACCTCATCGGGGATGCGCGCGTGCAGTGGCAGCGCCAGGGCGAGCGCTACCAGGCCCGCGTCGACCTGGACGTCGCCGTCTTCCGCATGACGTTCCTGAGCCAGGGCGAGGTCGGCAGCGACTCGCTGTTGCCGCGCGCCTACCAGGAGACGACGCCCAACCGCACGCGCGTCGTGCAGATCGGCGCCGACCACGTGGTCCTCAACGACGGCCGCAACGTCCCGCGGCCCGCGGACGTCGCGGTGCAGGACACGGCGAGCCAGTTCGTCGAACTGGGGCACCGCTTCGCCACCGGCAGGGACAAGCTGGTGGCCGGCGGAGTCGTGCAGTTCTGGCTGGCGCGGCCCGGCGGCCTGGACCTGTGGACCTACGACATCGTGGGGCGCGAGCTGCTCGCGACGCCGCACCTGGGGACCCTGGAGGCGTACCACCTCAAGCCCCGCCCCATCGCCAACCCGCGCGGCAACATCACCTCCGAGATCTGGTTCGCGCCCTCGCTGCAGTACATGCCGGTGCGCGTGAAGATCAACGTGGGCACCGAGGCGTGGGCCGACCTGATGGTGGACCGGATCGAGCAGCGTTGAGCTTGGGGGCAACGGACGTTTATCATAGGCGTCCATGCATTCGAAGCCGCGCGACGTCGCGTCGATCCGCCTGGACAACGCCCTGGCGCTGTTCGACGAATTCGTCCGCAACACGGTCAAGGACCCCGACCTCGCGACCTTGAGGGGGCTGGAGCGCCGATTCGCGGAGCGCCTGCAGATCCAGCCCAGTTACTGGAGCCAGATCAAGAGCCGGTCGCGCCAGATCGGCGAACGGCTGGCGCGCCAGTTCGAGCAGCTGTCGCACAAACCTTTCGGCTGGATGGACCTGCCCCACGACCCCGGCGGCGCACCCGTCCCGGCCCCCACCCAGAGGCCCGCGCCCGTTGCGGCGCCCCCCGCGGACGAGAACCCCAACCTGCCCCGCGACGACGACGAGCGCTTCATCGTCGGCCTGGTGCTCACCTACTACCGCCGCCATCCCGAGCGCGCCCGCACGCGCCTGCTCGACCTGCTCGGCGAGGTGCTCGTCCCCGCGGCGGCGCCGCCGGCACCGTCGCCGCCACCCGCCCGAGGCAACTGGCCCGCATCGGGGGAAGACAGCCACACGCTGTGGGAGAAGTCGCAGCAAGGCGTGGCCCCGCTGAAGAAGAAGCGCTGATCCTTGTGGCGCACGCGCCACGCCGAAGCGGCCCTGGCGATAAATCCAGCTTGCGCAAGATAATCAATCGTTTATCATTTGCGCAAGTCGGACGGGCCGCGCCTTTCCGATGACGCCCTCCGATCCACCCCGCACGCATTGCATGACCGCCCACTGCCTGACCTCGAAGCAAGTCGCGAACGCCGCCTCCCGGCGCGCCGCCGCATCGCTTCCGGTTGCAGGCCGACGTCGAGCCATGCGCGCACTGACCACCACGGGCGCCGCGCCCCCGCCACGCTGAAACCCAGCGACGCGATGCGCGGCCCGTGGTTGACAGCCCCGGGCCGTTTTGCTTTCTGGCCCCGCAGTTTCCTCGAGAGAAAACCAACAGGAGAAAAGACATGACGAGAACGATGCCCTGGGGTCCGAGCGGATCGGCCCCGCCCCTGGCGGCCACGCTGCTGAACATCCTCGCCGCCGTGCTGCGCAAGGCGAGCGTGCTGCTCGAAGGCCGCGCCGCCCGCGTGGCGCAGGCGGCGCAGGCCGAGGCGCTCGCCGCCGCGGAAGAACTGCTGGCCGCGAGCACGGACACCGTGGAATTCCACGCGTACCACCGCGACGCCGGCGCGCCCGAAGGTGCGCTGTACGTCAACGGCGAGCTGGTGGGTTTCGTGTCCGGCGTCAGCCGGCTGTGAAGGCCCCCGAAGCGGGAAGGCCGGGAGCGATCCCGGCCTTCTTTTTTTTTTGGGGCCGCCTACTTCTTGCCCGCGGCTTCGCGTTCCTTCTTGACCTTCTCGATGTCGTCCTGCAGGTACGCCGTCTCGGCGCACTTCTCGCGGAACGCGGTGAAGTCCGTCTCGATCTTCGCGCGGTCGGCGTTGAAGGTTTCCTGGGCCACGCGGTGCGCTTCCACTTCCTGCTTGAACGCGCGCTCCTTGCGCTCGAAGCGCGCGCGGCGGCCCGAGCCGGTGGCGTTCATGTCTTCGGCCACGCGCTGGGCCTCCTCGTTGATTTCCTTGGCCTGGGCGTTGAACGCCTCGCCCGCCTTGACGAGCTTCTCGCTGCGTTCCTTCAGGCCTTTCTGGCGCGCTTCGATGTCGTCCTGCGTGTTCAGGCACGCGCGCAGTTCGTCGATGGTTCCCGTGCGCTTGCCGGAGGCTTGCTGCGCGCCGGCGCCAAGGGAGAGCGTCGCGGCCAGCGCGACGAGGGTGAGGGACAGCTTGTTCATGTTGGTCGGGGCTCGTGGCCCGGTGGTTGGGGGATGCCCCGGTCGGGGCCGGGCGAAACTATAACTTGCGCTTGTCGATGACGCGCTTGGCCTTGCCGAGGCTGCGCTCGACGCCGCCCGACGCGCGCAACTCGATCCGGGCCGAGCTGCCGATGTAGGCCTTCACCTCGTGGGCGAGCTGGGCCGCGGCGCCCTTCGCGGCGTCGCTTTCCGGGTCACCATCCGCGCGGACTTCCACCGCGACGGTCAGCTCGTCCAGGGCGCCGTCGCGCGTGAGGATGCACACGTAATGCGGCGCGAGCTCCGGTCGCTTGAGGATGAGCTCCTCGATCTGCGTGGGGAACACGTTGACGCCGCGCACGATCATCATGTCGTCGCTGCGGCCGGTGATCTTCTCCATGCGCCGCATGGTGCGGGCCGTGCCGGGCAGCAGCCGCGTGAGGTCGCGCGTGCGGTAGCGAATGATGGGCAGCGCCTCCTTGGTGAGGCTCGTGAAGACCAGTTCGCCGAGTTCGCCGTCCTTCACCGGCCGGCCCGTCTCGGGGTCGACGATCTCGGGGTAGAAGTGGTCCTCCCAGACCGTCGGGCCGTCCTTGGTTTCGATGCACTCGTTGGCCACGCCCGGCCCCATCACTTCCGACAGGCCGTAGATGTCGACCGCGTCCATGTTCATGCGCTGCTCGATCGCCATGCGCATGTCGTTGGTCCACGGCTCGGCGCCGAAGATGCCCACGCGCAGCGAGGTCTGCCGCGGGTCCAGGCCCTGGCGCTCGAACTCCTCGGCGATGGCCAGCATGTAGCTGGGCGTGACCATGATGATGTCGGGCCGGAAGTCGGTGATCAATTGCACCTGGCGTTCGGTCTGTCCGCCACCGAAGGGCACGACAGTCAGGCCCAGCCGCTCGGCGCCGTAGTGCGCGCCGAGGCCGCCGGTGAACAGGCCGTAGCCGTAGCTCACGTGCACCAGGTCGCCCGGCATCGCGCCCGACGCGCGGATGCTGCGCGCCATCACGGTCGCCCAGGTGTCGATGTCGTTCTTCGTGTAGCCGACCACCGTCGGCTTGCCCGTGGTGCCGCTGGACGCGTGGATGCGCACGCATTTCTCGCGCGGCACGGCGAACATGCCGAAGGGGTAGTTGTCGCGCAGGTCCTTCTTGGTCGTGAAGGGGAATTTCGCCAGGTCCTCGAGGCTGCGGCAGTCTTCGGGGTGCACGCGCGCCTCGTCGAACTTCTTCCGGTACACAGGCGAGTTCGCATAGGCATGCGCGAGCGTCTGCTTCAGCCGCTTGAGCTGCAGGCCGCGCAGTTCGTCGACCGAGGCTTTCTCGATCGGCTCGAGGTCGAATCTGTCGTTGATCACGCCGTCCCCTCCGGGAGCACCGTCCCCTGGATGTGCGCGCTCTTGCCGCGGAACATCGCCACGACTTCGCCGCGCTGGTTCGTCACCTTCATGTCGTAGATGCCGTGGCGCCCCTGCAGCGCCTGCTCGACGCCTTCGCAGGTGAGCACGTCGCCCGCCTTGCCGGGCTTGAGGAACTCGATGCTGCAGCCGGCGGCCACCGTCACCTTGTTGTGGCTGTTGCACGCGAAGGCGAAGGTCGAATCGGCCAGCGTGAAGATCAGGCCGCCGTGGCAGATGGCATGGCCGTTGAGCATCTCCTCGCGCACCGTCATGCGCATCACCGCGCGCCCAGGCTCGCAGCTCACGAGCTCCATCTGCATGAACTCGCGGCTGGCGCGGTCGGAGGCGAACATCGCCTCGCCGACCTTCGCGGCGAGCTGGCGTGCATCCATGGTCATTCGCCCTTGAAGTTGGGCGCGCGCTTCTCGCGGAAGGCGCCCACGCCTTCGAAGTAGTCGTGCGTGCGGCCCAGCGCCGATTGCGTGTCGCGCTCGAGATCCAGCTGGTGGTCCAGGTCGTGGCTGGCGGCGGCGCGCAGCAGGCGCCGCGTCTCCACCAGGGCCTTCGTCGGCATCGTGGCCAGGCGCTGCGCGAGCTTCATCGCCGCCTCGACGCAGTTCTGGCCTTCCGGCACGACGTCCCAGATCATTCCCCATTCCTTGGCGTCGTTCGCGGGCATCTTGTCGGACAGCATCGCGGCGCCCATGGCGCGCGCCAGGCCCAGCTTCTTGATCAAAAACCACGTGCCGCCCGCATCGGGCACCAGGCCGATCTTGCTGAACGCGAGCGTGAACGACGCGTTCGATGCGGCCAGCGCGAGGTCGCAGCCCATGGCGATGGACACGCCCGCCCCCGCGGCGCTGCCGTTGATCGCGGCGACCGTCGGCACGCGCAGCGCCTGCAGCTTGCGCACCGTGGGATTGAAGGCCTGGTCGATGATGGGGCCGGGGTCGGCGCGCTTCACCAGGTCGGGGCCCGGCGTGAAGTCGAATTCCGCGAGGTCGGCGCCGGCGCAGAAACCGCGGCCCGCGCCCGTGAGCACCATGGCGCGGATCGATTTGTCGTGCTCGATCTTCGCGAACGCGTCCCACAGCTGCTCGTGCATCTCGCGCGTGAAGCTGTTGAGCGCCTGCGGCCGGTTGAGCGTCACCAGCGCCACCGCGCCGCGTGCCTCGTACAGCACCGTCTTCTCGGTCATCGTCGTCTCCTGTGGAAGGGGCACTTTACCATTACCCGACCGATTGGTCGGGTAATTGATTTCCCTTGGGGATAATCGCGCCGAAGGAGAACCCCATGGCCTACGAAACCATCCTCACCCGCACCGAGGCGGGCAAGGTCGGTGTGATCACCTTGAACCGCCCCAAGGCGCTCAATGCGCTGAGCGACCAGCTGATGGACGAACTCGGCGCGGCGCTGAAAGCCTTCGACGCCGACGACGCGATCGGCTGCATCGTCGTCACCGGCAGCGAGAAGGCCTTCGCGGCCGGCGCCGACATCGGCGCGATGAAGACCTACGGTTTCGCCGACGTCTACAAGGGCGAGTACATCTCGCGCAACTGGGAAACCATCCGCAGCGTGCGCAAGCCGGTGATCGCCGCGGTGGCGGGCTTCGCGCTGGGCGGAGGCTGCGAGGTGGCGATGATGTGCGACATCGTCATCGCCGCCGACAACGCGAAGTTCGGCCAGCCCGAGATCAAGCTGGGGATCATCCCCGGCTCCGGCGGGACGCAGCGCCTGCCGCGCGCACTCGGCAAGTCCAAGGCGATGGACATGGTGCTGACCGCACGCATGATGGATGCCCAGGAAGCCGAGCGCTCGGGCCTCGTCAGCCGCGTCGTGCCGCTGGACAAGCTGATGGACGAAGCGCTGGCCGCGGCGATCGTCATCGCCGACATGCCGCCGCTGGCGGCGATCGCCGCGAAGGAGGCGGTCAACCGCGCTTTCGAAAGCTCGTTGACCGACGGCGTCTGGTACGAGCGGCGCCTGTTCCATGCGCTCTTCGCCACCGAGGACCAGAAGGAAGGCATGGACGCCTTCGCTTCCAAGCGCAAGGCGGAATTCAAGGGTCGCTGATTCAGGCGCCGCCGGCTGCCGGGTCAGTCCCGCTGCGGATGGCGGCGGCGCCACTCGGCCACCGCCTGCACCGTCGTGCACTTCAGGCCATGGGCCTGCGCGAAGTCGCGCACTTGCGCGCCGCGCGCCATCGTGCCGTCGGGGTTCATCAGCTCGCACAGCGCGCCCGCGCGCTGCAGGCCCGCCAGCATCGGCAGGTCCACCGACGCTTCGGTGTGCCCGTCGCGCTCCAGCGTGCCGCCCTTCTTCGCGACAAGCGGGAACACGTGGCCGGGACTGACGACCTCGCTGTGTTCCAGCGTCGAGCGCAGCGCGCACTGGATGGTCTGCACGCGGTCGGCGGCCGATACGCCGGTCGTGACACCGAAGGCCGCCTCGATCGATTGCGTGAAGGCGGTGGCGAAGCGCGAGCGGTTGACCTCGACCATGGGCTTGAGCTTGAGCTCGCTCGCCTTCTGCGGCGTGATGCACAGGCACACGATGCCGCTGCCCTCGCGGATCATCATCGCCATCGTGGCCGGCGTGATGCGCTCGGCCGCGACGACGATGTCGGCCTCGTTCTCGCGCTCGGCATCGTCGAGCACCAGCACCGGTTCGCCCGCCGCGACGGCGGCGATGACCTCGGGCATCGGGGAAAGGGGGATGGCCGACACGGGGTCGGCGCTGACGGTTTCTGTCGACATGAAACGCTCCTGTTGGTTGAACAAAGCGCCTCAAGGCAGCAAGGACTGAACGCGCGGCGAACTGGACGCCGCAACGTGCCTTCTTTCATCCGGACTGTGACCGTCGGCCCCGGAATCGCACCGGATCTGCTGACCTCTTCCTCGCGGAAGAGCGCTCGCGGGCTTGCGGCTTGCGCCGCCTACCGCCGGTGGGGAATTGCACCCCGCCCTGAAGACGCTTGAACTATAGGGGCGCCGCGAAACCCGTGCTGGCGCGTGGGTGACTCGGCTAGAGCGTGCGCGCGCCGCGGGCGCGCAGGAAGCGCTTGAGGTCGTCGAAGCCCACGCGGCCGCTGCGCGCATGGTCGATGGCGTCGAAGTTGTCGGCGACGACGCCGAGGCCCGCCGCACGCGCCTGCTCGCGCGTGATGGTGCCGCGGCCCTCGGTGTCGGCAGCCTCGAAGCTCTCTCGCAGCTTGCGCTCGACCTGCCCGCGCAGCGCCTCGCCGCGCGTCTCGTGCCCCGAGTGCGGCTGCGCGCGCACGGCCGGCGGCACCCACGGGTCGCGCGGCGCGACGACCGGCCCGTCGCCGGCACGCGCCAGCGCGGCGACGCAGGCCAAGCCGGCGATGACGACGCGCTTCACGGCGAGCCTCCCGTGTAGAACAGCCGCAGGTCCTGCTTCTGCCGCACGCGCGCCGCGTCGTCCAGGTAAATCATGTGGCCGCTGTCGTAGTAGCGCAGCGTGAGGTTGGGCACGCTGCCCAGGCGCGCGAGGTCGCGCTCGGTCTGCAGGAACGGCGTGGCGAGGTCCTGGTAGCCGTTGAGCGCCAGCACCTTCAGGGTAGGCCGAAGCGCGAGCACCGTCGCGAGGTCGGGGATCACGTCGGGCACGGGCTGCCCGTCGTGCCGGAAGTCCCAGCTGTTGATGGCCGCGCTGCCGGTCGCGTAGGCCGACGGGCTCGAGTAACGCAGCGTCTGGTTCAGGTAAGGGCCGATGGCCTGCGCGAACTGCGAGCCGATCAGCGTGCTCGACGGGTCGCCGTCGCTGGCAAGCGTGCTGCCCACCGGCGCCGACACGCGCGCGTCGTAGCGGCCGATCAGCGTGCCGGGGATCACGCCGGTCCGGTAGGTGTCGGGATCGACGTTGAGGTTGGCGGCCCACGTCTGCGCACGCAGCCCCGTCAGGCCCTCCAGTTGCGTCGCGAGCGCGGGCGCCGGCGGTGTGTGCTGCGAGAACCACACGACCACCGCGGGATCGTAGGTGGCGGAAACGAACCCGCGCATCAGCTGCGCGTTGGCCGTGCTGTCGGCGGGCGCGCCGGCGGCGACCTGGTGGTACGAGCCGGCCTGCGCGTACGACGGCACGAAGCCCGCGCAGCTGATGGACAGCGACGCGCCCGAGCAGTTCGTCGCGTAATTCAGCACCGACGACAGCAGGATGATGCCGTCCAGCCGCACGCCTGCCGTCTCGAGCATGCGCGCCATCACGGGTGCGCGCGTGGTGCCGTACGACTCGCCGAACAGGTACTTGGGGCTGGCGTCGCGCCCGTTGGCCGCGAGCCAGCGCACGACGAAGTCGCGGAACACCGCAGCGTCCTTGTCGACGCCCCAGAAGGTCTGGTTTCTGTTGGGGGCGATCGCCTGCGAGTAGCCGGTGCCCACCGCGTCGACGAACACGAGGTCCGTCGTGTCCAGCAGCGTCTCCATGTTGTCCACGAGCGGGAACGGCTTGGGCGCGGTGGTCGATGGCAATCCCGTGGCGAGGCGCTTGGGGCCGAAGGAGCCCAGGTGCAGCCACACGGTGGCCGACCCCGGCCCGCCGTTGTAGAAGAAGGTCACCGGGCGCAGCGCCGGGTTCCACCCGTCCGCCGTGTAGCTGACGTGGAAGAACGCGGCCTGCGGCACGCCGGCGGGATCGCGCGCGACCAGGTGGCCGGCTTGCGCCGTGTAGGCGATCGTGCCGGTGGGCAGCGTGATCGTGCGATGCGTGACCGCGTGCGCTTCGCCGGTGCCCGCCGGCAAGGCAGCGTTGGCAGTGACCGAATAGGTGGTGGGGTCGTTGAGCGGTGTGTCGCCCACCGCAGGCGGCGGCACGGGCTCCGGCGAAGGCGGCGGTGCGCCCCCGCCGCCCCCACCGCCGCACGAAGCCAGCGCAGCGGCGAGGGCCGCGGCGGCAACGGCAGCGAAAAGCCTGTCGAGCACAACCACCCGGCGATTTAAACCACGGGGCCGTGCCCGCGCAAGCAGGCTTGCCCTAGCTTGCCTGCACGCGATGGCATTCGCCGGCGGGAACGAGCTGCCAGCGCCGCGCGTGGAAATCGTCCAATTCGTGGCCGTGCGCGATCGTCACCAACCCGCCGCCCTTGCCGCGCACGAGTGCCGCCAGGCGTTCGTACAACGTGCGCTCGGCCGGCGCGTCGAGTGCGCTGGTGGCTTCGTCGGCGAAGACCCAGGCCGGCTGCTTGAGGAACACGCGCGCCAGGGCCAGCCGCTGGCGCTCGCCGCCGGAAAGCTTCTGGGTCCACGCATCCTCGTCGTCCAGCCGCGAGGCGAGGTGCGGCAGCAGCGCCTGCTCCAGCGCGGCCTTCAATTGCTCGTCGGAATACGCCGAGGCCGCATCGGGATAGGCCAGCGCCGCACGCAGGCTGCCGTCGGGGAAGTACGGGTTCTGCGGCACCGCCATCGCGTCGCGGGGCACTTCGACGCGCCCGCGCGCGAACGGCCAGATGCCGGCGAACGCACGCAGCAGCGTGGACTTGCCGCTGCCCGACGGGCCCTGCAGCAGCACGTTCTCGCCGGCGCGCAGGTGCACGTCGACGTCCTCGAGCAGCGTGCGGCCGTCAGGCAAGGCGAGCGTGAGGCCGTGCGCGGCCAGCTGGTCGCCTTCGGCACGCTGCGCCTGCGGCGCCGCCGCCGTGGCCTTCAGGCTGTCCTCGAACGAGGTCAGGCGGTTGGTGGTGGCGCGCCACGACGCGAAAGTCGTGTAGTTGTCGATGAACCAGGCCAGCGAGTCCTGCACCTGGCCGAACGCGCTGGAGATCTGCATCAGCTCGCCCAGCTGGATCACGCCGGCGAAGTAGCGCGGCGACGCCACGATGAAGGGAAAGATGATGGCGGCCTGCGCGAAGAAGGTGTTGAACCAGATCAGGTTCTTCTGGCGCCGGATCAGCGCGAGATAGTTGGCGAGCACGTGCGAGAACCGCAGGTCCAGGTGCAGTTTCTCCACGCCCTCGCCGCGGTCCAATGCGATGGCCTCGCTGTACTCGCGCACGCGCACCATGTGGTGGCGGAAGTCCGCCTCCAGCCTTTGCTGCTGGAAGTTCAGGCCGATCAGCGGCCGGCCGATGAAGTGCGTGATGACGCTGCCCAGCAGGCAGTAGCCCACCGCGGCCCAGACCATGTACCCGGCGATGTAGTAGGTCTCGCCGCCGATGCGGAAATCGAAGTCGCCCGACAGGCCCCACAGGATGCCGACGAAACTCACGAGCGTGACCACCGCGTTGAGCAGCCCCATCGACAGGGACACGCTGTAGCCGGTGAAGAGGTTGAGGTCTTCCTGGATGCGCTGGTCGGGGTTGTCGGGCGTGGCGCCCTCCTTCGCATAGCGCGCGAGTTCGAGGCGATAGAACGCCTGCATCGCGAGCCAGCGCCCGAGGTAGTGGTTGGTGAGCCAGGCGCGCCAGCGCAGCTCCAGCAGCTGTGTCAGGTAGAACTTGTAGACGGCGATCACGATCGCGCTGAAGGCCAGGAGGGTGAACCACCCCAATTGCTGCCAGAACACCACCTGGTCCTTGTTCTGCAGCGCGTCGTAGAAGGTGCGGTTCCACTCGTTGATCTGCACGGCCATGAAGACGGCCGCGAGGTTGAGCACGACGATCGCGGCGAGCATCGCGCGCGCCTTCCAGCGGTCCTCGGAGCGGAAGTACGGCACGGCCAGCGCCCAGGTGCGGCGCGCGGCGGTCGTGAAGGTAGCGAGCTTGGACATGGCGGCTCCCGTCGAAGCGGCCAATGCTAGCCGCGCTCAGTGCTTGGTGTTGGTGATGCCGGCGGCGACGTGGCCCGACGGCACGTGGCGCGCCGCATGGTCGACATGGCCGGTCTGGTCGTCGAAGAAGAAGTCGGGCTCGAACTCGCGCAGGAACTCGCCCTTGGCGAGGCCGCCGAGGAACATGGCCTCGTCGACACGGATGTTCCACGACATCAGCGTGCGGATGGCGCGCTCGTGCGCCGGGGCGCTGCGCGCGGTAACGAGCGCCGTGCGAACGCGCATGGGCGTGGTCGAGCCGGCCTGCTGCAGCAGGTGCAAGGCCGCCAGGAAGGGCTTGAACGGACCTTCGCGCAGCGGCTGCAGCGCCTTGGACAGCTCGTGCTGCTGGAAGGCATCGAGCCCGCGTGCCTGGAACACCTGTTCGGCCTCGTCGGAAAACAGCACCGCGTCGCCGTCGAAGGCGATGCGCACCTCGTGCGGGTAGTTGGTGCCGGCGAGCATCGACTCGGTGAGCACGCGAGCGGCCGGGAAGCCCGCGGCCAGCGCCTCGCGCACGTCGTCGGCGTTGGCCGAGAGGAAGAGCTTGGCGCCCAGCGGCCGCAGGTACTTGAACGGCGACCGCCCTTGCGTGAACACGCCGCGCACCAGCTTGATCTCGTTGGCCACGCCCGAGCGGAACACGCGCATGCCCGACACCGGGTCGTTGCGCGAGAGGATCACCACCTCCACGCGCTGCATCTTGTCGTCGTTGAACGCCAGCAGCTTTTTGATGAGGGAGTACGCGATGCCCGGCCTGGCGGGCACGTCCAGGCGCTCCAGCTGCAGTTTCATGTACGCGGCCGGGTCGCCCGACTCGAAGAGCGCGTTCTCTTCCTCGAAGTCGAACAGCGCCCGCGAGGAGATCGCCACCACCAGCTTGTCGTCGAGCGTCACGGCCATGGTCGGTTCAACGCCTCAGCGCGCGAATTGGTTGAGCTGGATGATCGGCAGCAGCACCGCCAGCACGATCAGCATGACCACGAAACCCATGCCGACGATGAGCAGCGGCTCCAGGATGGTGGCCAGCTGCATGGCACGGCGCTGGACCTCGGCGCCCAGCTGGTTGGCGGCGCGCTGCAGCATCTGCGGCAGCTGGCCGGTTTGTTCGCCCATGCGCGCGAACATGGGCAGCAGGCCCGGGAAGCGCTTCTTTTGCGCCATGGCGGAGGCGAGCGGCGCGCCCTCGCGCACCAGCACCAGCGCGTCCATCGCGTCGGCGCGCATGGCGCGGTTGTTCAGTGTCTCGGCGGCGGCCTGCAGGGCGCGCAGGATCGGCACGCCGGCGCCGGCGAGCATGGCCAGCGTGCTGGCGAAGCGCGCCGCGTTGTAGCCGCGCGAAAGCCGGCCGATCACCGGCAGCTTGAGCCACCCGGCGTCGAAGGACTCGCGCGTGGCGGGGTTGCGCAACGCCAGGCGCAGCACCACGAAGCCGGCGACGAACACGGCCAGCAGCGCCCAGCCCCAGCTGCGCACGAAGTTGCCGATCGCCAGCATCGCGACGGTGAGGAAGGGCAAGGCGCGCTTGGTGCCCGCGAAGACGTTCGCCACCTGCGGCACGACGTACGACACCAGGAACAGCACGATGACCATCGCGACCACGGTCACGATCGCCGGGTACAAGGCCGCGCCGATCAGCCGCGCATTGAGGGCCTGCCGCTCCTCCAGGTCGTCGGCCAGGCGCTCCAGCACCAAGCCGAGGCTGCCGCTTTGCTCGCCCGCGCCGACCACGGCGACGTAGATCTCGGGGAACTCGCGCGGGAAGCGCGCGAGCGCCTTGCCGAAGGTGGAGCCCGCGTTGACCTCGGCGCGCAGCGCGGCCACGAGGTTGCGCTCGCGGTCGTTCTCGGCTTCGTCGGTCAGCGCCGTGAGCGCGCGCTCCAGCGGCAGGCCCGAACCGACGAGGCCGGCGAGCTGGCGCGTCCAGATCGCCAGGCCCGTGGCGCTGAAGACCGTGCGGTTGAACAGGCGCCCGCCGAACGCGGCCTGCGCATCGTTGGCGGCGCCAGCCACGGGCTGCACTTGCAGCGGCACGAGCTGCTGCGCGCGCAGCAGCGTGCGCACCGCTTTCGCGGTGTCGGCCTCCATGACGCCCTTGCGGGTCTCGCCCTGGGCATCGAGCGCTTCGAAGCTGTACGCCGGCATGGCGGGGATTATGTCCCCCCGCCGCTTCAGGCTTGGCGCAATTTGAAGCGCTGCAGCTTGCCGGTCTCGGTGCGCGGCAGCGTGGCGACGAACTCGATCTCGCGCGGGTACTTGAAGGGCGCGATCGAGGCCTTGACGTGGTCCTGCAGCGTCTTCGCCATTGCGTCACCGGGCGCGTTGCCCGGCTTGAGCACGACGAAGGCCTTCACGATCATGCCGCGCTCCTCGTCGGGCTTGCCGATCACGCCGCACTCCGCCACGGCCGGATGGCGCAGCAGCGCATCCTCGACCTCGGGCCCGCCGACGTTGTAGCCGGCCGTGATGATCATGTCGTCGGCGCGCGCCTGGTAGAAGAAGTAGCCGTCGTCGTCCTGCACGAAGGCGTCGCCCGGGTAGTTCCAGCCGTCCTTCACGTAATTCGCCTGCCGCGCGTCGTCGAGGTACTTGCAGCCCGTGGGGCCGATCACCACGAGCTTGCCGATGGTGCCCCGCGGCACTTCCCTGCCCTCGTCGTCGACCACCTTCGCGGTGTAGCCGGGCACCACCTTGCCGATGGCGCCGCGCTTCACCTCTTCGGGCGGCGAGGAGATGAAGATGTGGAACATCTCCGTGGCGCCGATGCCGTCGATCATCTCGATGCCGGAGGCTTCCTTCCACAGCTGGCGCGTGGCGTCGGGCAGGCCCTCGCCGGCGCTCACGCTCAGGCGCAGCTTCGCCACGCCGCGCTGCTTCGCGAAAGGCGCCATCGCGCGGTAGAAGGTAGGCGCCGTGTAGCAGATGGTCGCGCCCACTTCATGGAAGGTCTGGACCATCGACTCCGGCGTGTACGGCGCATCGGGGAAGTACACGCTGGCGCCGGCCCACATCGGGAACATCAGCAACCCGCCCAAACCGAAGGTGAACGCCAGCGGCGGCGAGCCCACCACGATGTCGTCCGGCGTCGCGCGCAGCACGTAGCGCGGCCACGCCTCGCAGGCAGCGAGCACGTCGCGGTGCGTGTGCACGGCGGCCTTGGGCTTGCCGGTGGTGCCCGAGGTGAAAGCCATCAGCGCGATGTCGCCGGCGGCCGTGGGGCAGGCGGCGAAGTTGCCGTCCTTCTGCGCGGCGCGCACCGCGAGGGAGCCCGGCTCGTTCGCCGCGTTGAAGGCGACGACGGTCGCGAGCACGGGCCTGTCCTGGCGTGCGAGCTCCAGTTCTTCGAGCAGCTTGGCGTCGCACAGCGCCACCGTGGGCTGCGCCTTGTCGATGATGTCGCCCAGCTCGCGCGCGCGCAGCAGCGGCATGGTGGCCACGGCGACGAGGCCGGCCTTCACCACCGCGAGCCACGCCAGCGCGAGGCCGACCGAGTTGCCGCCGCGTAGCAGCACGCGGTTGCCGGGCACGAGCTTCAGGTCTTCCACCAGCACGCGGCAGATGCGGTCGACCCGCTCGCGCACGTCGCCGTAGGTCAGCACGATCTTCGAGGAGCGCAGCAGCGGCCGGCCGGCCCAGCCCTTGTCGGCAGCCTTGTCGAGCAGCTCCTCCACGAGGTTGGCCCGCGCGGGCAGCTTCAGCTCGGGGCGGTCGTACACCAGCTGGGGCCACTGCGCGGCCGCGGGCAGGCGCTCGTGCACGAAACGGTCGATCTGCGCCGAGCGCGCGTTGTCGCGGGCGTTCATTCCGCCTCCGCCAGGCTGCGCGCGTGGTCCTTCACCTTGCCCAGCAGCTTGTGCAAGGTGGCGATCTCCTTGTCCGACAGTGCGGCGAACGCTTCGAGGATCCAGCGTTCGTGCTGGTGCGCCATGTCATGGAAGAGCTTGCGGCCCTTGGACGTGAGGCGCACGCGGTAGGCGCGGCGGTCGCCCTCGACGTCGACGCGATCCACAAGCCCTTCGGCCGCGAGCTGGTCGGTGATGCCGGTGACGTTGCCGCCGGTGACCATCATGCGGCGCGACAACTCGTTCATCTTCAGCCCATCCGGGGCGCGCTCCAGCTGCGCCATCAGGTCGAAGCGCGGCAAGGTCGTGTCGAAGCGCCCGCGCAGCTGGCTGCGCACCTGCTTTTCCACCAGCTGCGTGCAGGTGAGCAACCTCAGCCACAGGCGCAACGCCTCGGGATGCTCGCTGTGGGCGCGCGCTTCCATGTCCATGGGCCGGGTCCTTTCCAGATTCTGGGAACCTAAATAGTTTAAGCCTCAACGAATCGGTGTCAACACGGATCGGCCCCCATTTGCTACGCTTGCATGGGACGGGTTTCGGCGTTGAAGGGACATCGCGGATGCAACCTTTGGTGCGCAGGATCGAGTCGCGGCTGGCCGGGCTGGCGCAGCCGCTGGCGCTCGTGCTGCCGGGCGGCCAGCGGGTCGGCGCGCCCAACGCCCCGGTGGCGCTGCACTTCTTCGACTGGTCCAGCATGGCCACGCTCGCCGCCGGGCAGATCGGCAAGCTCGCGGAGGACATCGTCGAAGGCCGCGTGCGCCTGCAAGGCCACATGCGCGACGCGATGCAGGTCGCCGCGCAGCTGCTGCCGGGCTCGCCGGTGGGCAGCGACACCGCCTGGTGGACGCAGGTGCTGCGCCGCGCGAAATCGCTGGCGCTGCACACGCCGCAGAAGGACGCGCAGCAGGTCCAGTTCCACTACGACGTCTCCGACGACTTCTACGCGCTGTGGCTGGACCCGCTGCGCGTCTATTCGTGCGCCTACTTCGAACGGCCGGACCTTTCGCTGGCGCAGGCGCAGGAGGCCAAGCTCGACCTCATCTGCCGCAAGCTCATGCTCAAGCCCGGCGACCGCTTCCTCGACATCGGTGCGGGCTGGGGCGGCCTGCTGCTGTGGGCGGCGGAGCACTACGGCGTGGACGCCACCGGCATCACGCTGTCGCGCAACCAGCATGCCTACGTCACGCACCTGGTCGAGCAGAAGCGCCTGCAGGGCCGCGTGCGCATGGAGCTGCGCGACTACCGCGAGCTGGAAGGCTACGGCGAGTACGACAAGATCGCCTCGGTCGGCATGTTCGAGCACGTCGGGCAGGCGAACATGCCCGCGTACTTCGCGAAGATCCGCTCGCTGCTCAAGCCCGGCGGCCTGGTGATGAACCACGGCATCACCACGGGCAACCTCACGGCGGGCCAATTGGGCGCGGGCATGGGCGACTTCATCGAGAAGTACATCTTCCCCGGCGGCGAGCTGCTGCACGTGAGCATGGTGCTGCGCGACCTGGCCGTCGGCGGCCTGGAGATGGTCGACGTGGAGAACCTGCGTCCGCACTACGCGCGCACCCTCTGGTCGTGGTCGGACGGGCTCGAGGCGAAACTTGGCGAGGCGCAGCGCGTGCTGGAGACGACCGGCGAAGGCCGCGACGCGGGCAAGGTGCTGCGCGCCTACCGCCTGTACCTCGCCGGCAGCGCGATGTGCTTCGAGCGCGGCTGGCTCGGGCTGCACCAGGTGCTCGCGACGCGCCCCGACGGCCGGCTCGAAACGGGAACCATCCGCGGCGCACAATCGAGCTACCCATTCAACCGCGACTACATCTACCGGGACGAAGGCTGATGCTCTACAAGTTCAAATCGAAAGCCACCGGCGACCTGATCATGCTGGAGCCCAACGGGCGGCGCGTGCTCCAGGCCATCGGCAAGGACGCCGGCGCGCAGGGGATCATCCAGCCCGGCGAGATGGCGGGCGCCATCGGCGCCCTTGAAAGGGCGATCGCCCAGGAAGAGGCCGAGCAGAAGGCGGCGGTCGACGAAGCGAAGGCCAAGGGCGAAGTGCCCCCCAAGTTCGATGCCGTGTCGCTGCGCCAGCGCGCCGTGCCGTTCATCGACATGCTGCGGCGCGCGGAGAAGGAAAAGGCCGAGGTCGTCTGGGGCGTCTAGTCGACTTTCGCCCCCGAATCCTTCACCACCTTCGCCCACTTCTTCGTCTCGGCGGCGATGTGCCGCGCGAACTCCGCCGGTGTGTTGCCGCTGGGGATCGCGCCCTGCGCGAGGAGCTTTTCCTTCACGGCGGGCGAGTTGAGGGCCTTGGCGACTTCCTGCTGGACGCGGTTGACGATGTCTGCCGGCGTTCCCGCGGGGGCCAGCAGGCCGAACCACGAGGTCGCATCGAAACCCTTCAGCCCCCCGGCCTCCTCGATCGTCGGCACGTCCGGCAGCGCCGCGGAGCGCTGGCGGCTCGTCACGGCCAGGGCCTTCAGCTTGCCGGCCTTGATGTGCGGCAGCGACGCGGGCAGGTTGTCGAACATCACGTCCATCGTGCCCGCGATCATGTCGAGCAGCGCGGGGCCCGAGCCGCGGTAGGGGAAGTGCACGAGGTAGGTGCCCGTCATGCTCTTGAACAGCTCGCCGGCGAGGTGGATCGAGGTGCCGTTGCCGCTCGACGCCATGTTCAGCTTGCCGGGGTGCGCCTTCGCATAGGCGATGAAGTCCTTGACGTTGTTGATGCCCAGCTGCCGCGCCTTCTCGGTCGGCATCTCCATCACGTTCGGCACGCCGGCCACCATGGTGACGGGAACGAAATCCTTGACCGGGTCGTACGGCAGCTTCTGGTACAGCGAGCTGTTGATGGCGTGCGTGCCGACGGTGCCCATCAGCAGCGTGTAGCCGTCGGGCGCCGCGTGCGCCACGACTTCGGTGCCGACGTTGCCGCCCGCGCCCGCACGGTTCTCGACGAAGAACGATTGCCCGAACGCCTTCGTGAGCTCCGGCGCGATGGCGCGCGCCAGGATGTCGGTCGTGCCCGCAGCCGCGAACGGCACGACGATGCGCACCGGCTTGTTCGGCCACGCGCTTTGCGCGAATGCCGGCCCCCCGACTGCGGCTGCCGCGATGGCACCGAGCGCCGAGCGGCGGGAAATATGGGTGTTCTTGGCCACGTTCGTCTCCTTAAAAGCAAAAAAGCCGCCTGTCGCCAGGCGGCTGCAAACCCGGGGGTCTGGAGTTGTCAGTCTGCGTAGACGCCAGCGGCCTTGATGATAGGGCTCCACTTGGCGATCTCGGCGGCAACGAACTTCTTGTGCTCGGCCGGTTCCATGCGCTTGTCGGCGACGACGACGGCGCCCAGGCCTTCCTGCTTCTTGACGAAGTCGGGATCCTTCAGCGCGACCTTGAGCGCGTCGTTGAGCTTCTTCTGGATGTCCGCCGGCGTGCCCTTGGGCGCGTACAGGCCGTGCCAGATGGTCACGTTGAAGCCCTTGAGGCCTTCTTCGTTCAGCGTGGGCAGGTCCTTCAGCGCCGGCGTGGTCAGGCGCTTGGGCGTCGTGACGGCGAAGGCCTTGACCTTCTTGGCCTCGATCTGGCTCGTGGTGTTGGTGGTCTGGTCGCACATCAGGTCGATCTGGCCGCCGATCAGGTCGGTCATGGCCGGGCCGGTGCCCTTGTACGGGACGGGCGTCATGTCGACCTTCACGGCCGACTGGAACAGCAGGCCGCACAGGTGCGAGGCCGAGCCCACGCCCGCGTTGCCCAGGTTGATCTTGCCCTTGTTGGCGTTGATCCACTTCGTCAGCGCCGCGTAGTTGCCGGCCTCGAGCGACGGGCGGCCGATCAGCGTCATCGGCACGTCGTTGATCGCGCCGAGGTACTCGAAGTCGGTCTCGACCTTGAAGGGGATGTTGCGCACGAGCGTGGGCATCGTGGCCATGCCGATGTGGTGCACCAGCAGCGTGTAGCCGTCGGCGGCGGCCTTGGCCACCTTGTTCGCGCCGATGGAGCCGCCGGCGCCGGCGGCGTTGTCCACCACGATGCTCACGCCGCCCAGCGGCTTGCGCATGGCTTCGGCGAGGTCGCGCGCGACGCGGTCGGTCGGGCCGCCGGCCGCGAAGGGCACGATGATGGTGATGGGCTTGTCCTTGGCGGGATAGCCCTGCGCCTGCGCGCCCAGCGTCACCGCGCAGGCGGCGGCCAGCACGGCGAGGGGCTTGAGGATGTTCTTCATGTTCGCTCCTTGAACGGGGGTGTGCCGGGATTGTCCGGCGCGGAGCGTGGGGGGAAATCGCGGGAATTACGTAGCGGGGAACCCGGGGTTTCCCCGCTCAGCCGTCACTTGTAGGAGCGCGCGTCCTCGATCACCTTGCCGTCGTTGGGCAGCGTCCCCGGCTCGACCAGCACCACGTCGCCTCGCAGCTTGGTGACGTCACGGATGGCTTCGCCGATGCGCTCGGGCAGGCCCTGGGGCGCGCCCCGGGCCTCGACCTGGAGCGTCATCACGTCGTTGGCCATCTCGCCGCTGACCACCAGCCTCGCCTTGACCACCTCGGGGAAACGCCGCGCGATGTCCGCGACCTGCCCCGGGTGCACGAACATGCCGCGGATCTTGGTAGTCTGGTCGGCGCGGCCCAGCCAGCCCTTGATGCGCTGGTTGGTGCGGCCGGTCGGGCAGGTGCCCGGCAAGACCGCGGAGAGGTCGCCGGTGCCGAAGCGGATGAGCGGGTAATCGGGGTTGAGCGTGGTGACGACGACCTCGCCCACCTCACCTTGCGCCACCGGGTCGCCGGTGCCCGGGCGGACGATCTCGACGATCACGCCTTCGTCCACCACCATGCCTTCGCGCGCCGCGGTCTCGTACGCGATCAGGCCCAGGTCGGCCGTGGCGTAGCTCTGGAACACGTCGATGCCGTGCCCCGCGAACCAGTCGCGCAGCGACGGCGGCAGCGCCTCGCCGCCGGTCATTGCCTTGCGCAGGCTCGAGATGTCGGAGCCCGCCTCCTTCGCCTTCTCGACCAGGATGCGCAGGAAGCTCGGCGTGCCGGCATAGCCGGTGGGCCGCAGGTCCGCGATCGCCTGCAGTTGCTGCTCGGTCTGGCCCGTCCCCGCGGGGAAGACGGTGCAACCCACCGCGAACAGGGCCGACTCCATGATGAACGCGCCCGGCGTCATGTGGTAGCTGAAGGCGTTGTGGACGAAGTCCCCTTCGCGGAAACCCGCCGCATAGAACGCACGCGCGGCGCGCCAGTAGTCAGCGGCTACGCCTTCCGGCTCGTAGATCGGCCCGGGCGATGCGTAGATGCGGCGCATGCGCCGGCCCTTGCCGATCGCCGAGAACCCGCCGAACGTGTGCTGCGGCCGGCCCGCCTTCTGGCGCTCGTGCAGGTCGGGCTTGCGCGTGACCGGCAGCTTCGCCAGTGCCGCGCGCGAGGTGACGCCCGCGGCGTCCACGCCTTTCAGGATCTCCGCCAGCGCGGACGTGTTCGCCTGCGCGTGCGCCACCTGCTTCGGCAGCGCGGCGAGCAGCTCGCGTTCGCGCTGCTCGTGCGGGCGCGTCTCGAGTGCGTCGAAAAACTCGGCCATGTTCCTTCCCCCTAGGCCAGCCAGCGCTTGCGCCTCTTGTAGCTCTTGACGTCGCGGAAGGACTTGCGCTCGCTGCCGCCCACGCCCAGGTAGAACTCCTTGACGTCTTCGTTGTTCGCGAGCTCCGCGGCCGGCCCGTCCATCACCACGCGGCCGCTTTCCATGATGTAGCCGTAGTCGGCGTACTTCAGCGCCATGTTGGTGTTCTGCTCCGCGAGCAGCACCGTCACGCGCTCCTTCGCGTTGAGGTCCTTCACGATCTCGAACACTTCCTCCACGATCTGCGGCGCGAGGCCCATCGACGGCTCGTCCAGCAGCACGAGGGAGGGGCTGGCCATCAGCGCGCGGCCGATGGCGCACATCTGCTGCTCGCCGCCCGAGGTGTACGCCGCCTGCGAGGTGCGGCGCACCTTCAGGCGCGGGAAGTAGGTGTAGACCTTCTCGAGGTTGCGGGCCACTTCGGCCTTGTCGGTGCGCGTGTACGCGCCCGTGAGCAGGTTTTCCTCGATGGTCAGGTGCGCGAAGCAGTGGCGGCCTTCCATCACCTGCACCACGCCGCGCTGGACCAGGTCGGCGGGCGTCAGGTTCTCGATGCGCTCGCCGCGCAGCTCGATCGAGCCCTTGGTCACCTCGCCGCGCTCGCCCTTGAGCAGGTTCGACACCGCCCGCAACGTCGTCGTCTTGCCGGCGCCGTTGCCGCCCAGCAGCGCGACGATCTGCCCGTCGGCCACCTGCAGCGAGACGCCTTTCAGGACGAGGATCACATGGTTGTAGATGACCTCGATGCCATTGACGTTGAGAACGATGTTCGAACCGCTCATGGGATCAGCTCTGGCAGTCCGCGGGCGTACGCGCAGTGAGTTTCTTTTCCTGTGCGTACTTGGCGGCCGTGGTGCGGATCAGCGGCTTGATCACCTGCTCGTCGGCCTGCAGCCAGTCGCTGGTGAACTGCCACTTGCCGCCGTCCCAGGTGTGGATGCGGGCCCAGGCGGCGCCCATGTGGTCCACGCACGAGGTGCTGATCGGGCGCATCACGCCGCCGAAGCCCAGCGCATCCAGCTTGGCCTGCGTGAGGTTCAGGTTTTCCATGCCCCAGCGCACCTGTTCGCCGGTCATGACCTTGCCCTTGCCGTAGCGCTCCTGCGCCGAGCGGATGCCTTCCACGCCCAGCATCGCGCTCATCGCGCCGCGCATGTACAGCACCTGGCCGACCTCGTCCTTCGGTCCCGTGCCCTGGCCCTTGCCGTGCACCTTCTCCAGGATCTCCTTCACGACCTTGGACTGCGGCTCGGCGCCGTGCTGCATCGTCACCGCGTTGTAGCCCTTGGCGCCGTCGCCCACGTCCTTCACGTCCGGCTCCGCGCCCGACCACCACACGCCGTACATCTTGTCGCGCGGGAAGCCGGTGGCCACGGCCTCCTTCAGGGCGGTGGAGTTCATCACGCCCCAGCCCCACAGCAGCACGTAGTCGGGACGGTTCTGGCGGATCTGCAGCCAGGTGGCCTTCTGCTCGACGCCGGGGGGCGCCACCGGCAGCAGCGAGAGCTGGAAGCCGTGCATGCCGGCGCGCTCCTGCAGCAGCGGGATCGGCTCCTTGCCATACGGGCTGTCGTGGTAGACGAGCGTGACCTTCTTGCCCCTGAGCTTGTCCCAGCCGCCTTCCTTCTTGGCGATGGCCTGCATGATGGCGTCGGCCGCGACCCAGTAGGTGCCCGCGATCGGGAAGTTCCACTTGAACACGGTGCCGTCGGCGCTTTCGCTGCGGCCGTAGCCGATGCTCAGCAGCGGGATCTTGTCGCCGGGCGCCTTCTCGGTGATGGCGAAGGTCGCGCCGGTGGACAGCGGCTGCACGAAGGACGCGCCGCCGTTCTTGCCCTTCAGGCGCTCGTAGCACTCCACGCTGCGCGCGGTGTCGTAGCCGGTCTCGCATTCCTCGAAGGAGAGCTTCACGCCGTTGAGCCCGCCGCGCGCGTTGACCAGCTTCAGGTAGTCGACGAAGCCGTTGGCCCAGGGCGTGCCGTTGGGCGCGTACGCGCCGGTGCGGTACGACAGCACCGGGATGAACTGCTCCTTGGCCTGCGCCCACACGGAGCCTATGGACGCCGCGAGGGCCGCGGCAACAACCACCTTGAGCAACTTCATACCTGTCTCCTTTGTATAGGTTGAAACGACACCAGTGAAATCAATGCGGGAAGGGCCACAGGCGCAGCTTCTGCTTGCCGATGGACCACAGCTTCGCGAGACCGTGCGGCTCGACGATCAGGAACCAGACGATGAGCGCGCCGAAGATCATGAACTCGGCATGCGTGATGCCGGCGGTGGAGATCGTCACGCCGAAAGCCGCACCCACGGCGGGCAGCGCCTGGCTCAGGAAGATGGGCAGCACCGTGATGAAGGCCGCGCCGTAGAAGCTGCCCACGATGGAGCCCATGCCGCCGATGATCACCATGAACAGCAGGCGGAAGGACATGTCGACCGAGAAGGCCGCCGGCTCCCACGCGCCGAGGTAGACGAAGGCCCACAGCGCGCCCGACACGCCGACGATGAAGGAGCTGACCGCGAAGGCCGTGAGCTTGGCGTACATGGGGCGGATGCCGATCACGGCCGCCGCGACGTCCATGTCGCGGATGGCCATCCACTCGCGGCCGATCGCGCTGCGCACCAGGTTCTTCGCCAGCAGCGCCATCACCACCAGGAACGCCAGGCAGAAGACGTACTTCGCGTGGGCGCTCTCGATCGGGAAGCCGAAGACCTGCAGGTTGGAGATGGCCACCGAGCCCGAGGGCGTGTTGAGCGTGAACCACTTGATGCGCAGGAACATCCAGTCGGCGAAGAACTGCGCCGCCAGCGTCGCGACCGCCAGGTACAGGCCTTTCACGCGCAGGCTGGGCAGGCCGAAGATCATCCCGAACACCGTCGCGCACAGGCCGCCCAGCAGGATGGCCGGCACCAGCGGCATGCCGTCGATGCGCATGATGATGTTGTAGGCGCCGTAGGCGCCCACCGCCATGAAGGCGCCGGAGCCCAGCGAAATCTGCCCGCAATAGCCGACGAGGATGTTCACCCCCAGCGCGGCGAGCGACATGATCACGAAGGGGATCAGGATGGCGCGGAACATGTAGTCCGACGCGAGCATCGGCACGAGGATGAACGACGCGAGGATGAAGGCGGCGATCACCCACCGGTCCTGCAGGATCGGGAAGATCTGCTGGTCGGCGCGGTAGCTGGTCTTGAACTGGCCGTTTTCGCGGTAGATCATGGTCGGTGCCTCAGACGCGGTCGATGATCTTCTCCCCGAACAGGCCTTGCGGCCTGACGAGGAGCACGAGCAGCGCCAGCATGTATGCGAACCAGATCTCGATGCCGCCACCGACCATCGGGCCGATGTAGACCTCCGAGAGCTTCTCGCCCACGCCGATGATCAGCCCGCCGATGATGGCGCCGGGCACCGACGTGAGGCCGCCGAGAATCACGACAGGCAACGCACGCAGCGCAACGGTCGCCAGCGAGAACTGCACGCCGAGCTTCGATCCCCAGATGATCCCGGCGACGAGCGCGACGACACCCGCCACGCACCACACGATCACCCAGATGCGGTTGAGCGGGATGCCGATGGACTGCGCGGCCTGGTGGTCGTCGGCCACCGCGCGCAGCGCGCGGCCCGTGCTGGTCTTCTGGAAGAACAGCGTGAGCAGGCCCACCAGCGCTGCGGCGATGACGGCCGCGATCATGTCTTCCTTGGACAGCAGCACGCCGCCCTGGAAGGTGGACTCCAGCACGATGGTCGGGTCCTTGGGCATGCCCACGTCGATCTTGTAGATGTCGTTGCCGAAGATCGACTGGCCCACGCCGTCGAGGAAGTAGGTGATGCCCAGCGTCGCCATCAGCAGCGTCGCGCCTTCCTGGTTGACGAGGTGGCGCAGCACCAGCTTCTCGATCAGCCAGGCGACGGCGAACATGACCAGGCCCGCCGCGATGAACGCCAGCACGTTGGCAAGGATCGGGTTCTGGAAGCCCAGCCACTTCGGCAGCCATTCCGCGAATCGAGCCATCGCCAGCGCCGCGAACAGCACCATCGCGCCCTGCGCGAAGTTGAAGACGCCCGAGGCCTTGAAGATCAGCACGAAGCCCAGCGCCACGAGCGAATACAGCATGCCCGTCATCAGGCCGCCCATCAGTGTTTCGAGGAAGAAGCCCATGTCAGTGTGAAGTTCCGAGGTAGGCCTTGATGACGTCCGGGTTGGCGCGCACGTCGTTGGGGGCGCCGTCGCCGATCTTCTTGCCGTAGTCCAGCACCACCACGCGGTCGCTGATGTCCATCACCACGCCCATGTCGTGCTCGATCAGCACCACGGTCGTGCCGAACTCGTCGTTCACGTCCAGCACGAAGCGGCACATGTCCTGCTTTTCCTCGACGTTCATGCCGGCCATGGGTTCGTCGAGCAGCAACAGCTTGGGCTCCATCGCCAGCGCGCGGCCCAGGTCCACGCGCTTTTGCAGGCCGTAGGGCAGCTGGCCCACGGGCGTCTTGCGATACGCCTGGATTTCCAGGAAGTCGATGATGTGTTCGACGAATTCGCGGTGGCGGATTTCCTCGCGCTCGGCCGGGCCGATGCGGATCGCCTGCAGCAGCAGGTTGCTCTTGATGCGCAGGTTGCGGCCGGTCATGATGTTGTCCAGCACGCTCATCCCCTTGAAGAGCGCCAGGTTCTGGAACGTGCGCGCGATGCCCATCTCGGCCACTTCGCGCGGGTTCATGTGCTTGAACGTCTTGCCACGGAAGGTGATCGAGCCCTGCTGCGGCTGGTACACGCCGTTGATGCAGTTGAGCATGGAGCTCTTGCCCGCGCCGTTGGGGCCGATGATCGCGCGCACCTCGTGCTCGCGCACGTCGAACGAGATGTCGGTGAGCGCCTTCACGCCGCCGAACGCCAGCGAGATGTTGTCGACGTGCAGGATCACGTCGCCGATCTTTCGGCCGGTCGTGGGAGAGACGGCCAGGGCCTGCTCTTTCGCGGCGGCGATCTCTGCTTCGGTCACCATGTTCATGCGGCCGCCTTCACGGGCTGGAACACTTTCGTGTCCTCGATCTTCAACGTGGCCGCCACCTTGCCGGTGCGGCCATCCTCGAACTTCACCTGCGTCTCGACGTACTGTTCCTTCTTGCCGCCGTACAAGGCATCGACCAGCACCAGGTACTTGTCGGCGATGAAGCCGCGGCGGACCTTGTTGGTGCGCGTGAGCTCGCCGTCGTCGGCGTCCAACTCCTTGTGCAGGATGAGGAAGCGGCTCACCTGCGAGCCCGCGAGGCGCTCGTCGGCCGACAGGTCGGCGTTGACCTTCTCGACGCATTCCTTGATCAGTGCGTAGACCTCGGGCTTCTGCGCCAGGTCGGTGTAGCCCGCATACGGCAGGCCGCGCTTCTCGGCCCAGTTGCCCACGGCTTCGAAGTCGATGTTGATCATCACGCACACCAGTTCGCGGCCGTCGCCGTAGGCCACGACTTCCTTGATGTACGGGAAGAACTTCAGCTTGTTCTCGACGTACTTGGGCGCGAACATCGCCCCGTCGTACGCGCCGCCCTTGATGCGGCCCACGTCCTTCACGCGGTCGATGATCTTCAAGTGCCCCTGCGCATCGAGGAAGCCTGCGTCGTTCGTGTGGTACCAACCGTCGGCCGTGAGCACTTCGGCCGTCGCCTGCGGGTTCTTGTAGTAGCCCTTGAGCAGCCCCGGCGAGCGCACCAGCACCTCGCCGCTGTCCGTCACCTTCAGCTCGACGCCACTGATCGGCACGCCGACCGTGTCGGACTTCGCCTGGTCGTCCGGCTGCAGGCAGACGAACACGGCCGTCTCCGTCGACCCATACAGCTGCTTGAGGTTGATGCCGATGGAGCGGTAGAACGTGAACAGGTCCGGCCCGATCGCCTCGCCCGCCGTGTACGCCACGCGCACGCGCGAGAAGCCGAGGTTGTTGCGCAGCGGCCCGTACACCATCACGTCGCCGATCGCGTACAGCAAGCGGTCCATGAAAGCGACGGGCTTCCTGTCCCGCAGCGCCGGGCCCACGCGCTTCGCGAGGTCCATGAACTTGTGGAACATCGTGCGCTTCGTCCAGCCCGCGTCTTCCATGCGGATCATCACCGTGGTGAGCAGGCCTTCGAAGATTCGGGGCGGCGCGAAGTAATACGTGGGGCCGATCTCTTTCAAGTCGATCGCCACGGTGCCCGCCGATTCGGGGCAGTTCACCACGTAGCCGCACGCGAGCCACTGCGCGTACGAAAAGATGTTCTGGCCGATCCACGCCGGCGGCAGGTACGCGAGCACTTCCTCTGCGTGCGTGAGCTTGTCGAACAGGGCACCGGCGTGCGCGCGGTCGAGCAGCGTGCGGTGCGAATGCACGACGCCCTTCGGATTGCCGGTGGTACCCGACGTGAAGAACATCGCCGCCACGTCGTCGGGCACGGCCTTGTCGACTTCGGCCCGGAAGAATTCCGGCTGCCGCGCCGCGTAGGCTTCGCCCGCGGCCATCAGGGCTTCGAGCGACGTGAGGCCCGGCTCGGCGTAGTTGCGCAGGCCGCGCGGGTCGTCGTAGTAGATGTGCGCCAGCTGCGGGCATTGCGCGCGAATCTCGAGCAGCTTGTCGACCTGCTCCTGGTCTTCGGCCAGGGCGAAGCGCACGTCGGCGTTGTTGATGGGGAAGACGCACTCGCCGCCCACCGCGTCCTGGTACAGCGGGATGGGGATGGCGCCGAGCGACTGCGCCGCGAGCATGGTGGCGTACAGGCGCGGGCGGTTGGCGCCGATCACCACCATGTGCTCGCCGCGCGCGAGGCCCGCCTCGTGCAGGCCGCAGGCCACGTGCTCCACCAGCTTCGCCATGCGGGACCACGAATAGGCCTGCCAGATGCCGTACTCCTTCTCGCGCATCGCGGCGTCGTTCGGGCGCTGCGCGGCATGCGCGAGGAGCAGGCGGGGAAAGGTTGTCTCCATGGGCTTCGCTCGGGGTTGGCGCGAATGTAGGACCGACTTTGACGCCAAGTTGTCTTTGCAACGACAATCCTAGGGAAGGTCCTAGTAGGCCCTACCCGCTCCAACCTTCGATGGCCACCGATCTCACGCTGCACCAGCGCCGCCGGGAAGCGACGGCCGAGGAGCTCGCGGGCGTGCCGTGGCTGAAGGTGCTCAAGCCCGACGAATACCGCACCGCCGCCGCCGCCATCCGCGTCAGCGACGCGCAGCCGGGCGACTACGTGTGCCGAGTCGGCCGCCCCGTCACCTACTGGTTCGGCGTGATCGAGGGGCTGCTGAAGATGAGCGCCGACACCGACGACGGCCACACGGTCACCTTCAGCGGCCTGCCGCCCGGTGGCTGGTTCGGCGAGGGCACGGTGCTCAAGCGCGAGGTCTACCGGTACAACATCCAGGCGCTGCGCAAGAGCATCGTCGCGGGCATCCCGGCGGACACCTTCCACTGGCTGCTCGACCATTCGATCGGCTTCAACCGCTTCATCATGAACCAGCTGAACGAGCGGCTGGCGCAGTTCATCTCGGCGCGCGAGATCGACCGCATGAACAACCCCGACCTGCGCGTGGCGCGCAGCCTGGCGGCGCTGTTCAATCCCGTGCTGTTCCCCGGTGTGGGCGACGTCCTGCGCATCACGCAGCAGGAGCTGGCCTACCTCGTCGGCCTGTCGCGCCAGCGCGTGAACGAGGCGCTGGCGACGCTGGAGCAGCAAGGCTCGATCCGCGTGGAGTACGGCGGGCTGCGCGTGCTCGACCTGCAGTCGCTGCGGGCCACCGTCGCGGCCTAGGCCGCGCGGATCGCTTCGTCGATCGCGCGCTCGTGGCGGCCCAGCACCGCCGACCAGTCGAATTCGTGCTGCGCGCGCTCGCGCCCGCGCCGCGACAGCCGCGCGGCCAGCGCGGGTTCCCGCAGCACGCGCGCGATCGCGTGGGCGAAGGCCCCCGCGTCGCCAGGCGCGACGAGCAGTCCGTTGTCGCCGTCGCGCACCACGCTCGGGATGCCGCCGCTGGCGCTGGCCACCAGCGGCAGGCCCGCGGCGTTGGCCTCGCACAGCACGCGCCCCATCGTCTCCACGTCGCGCACGCGCCCGCCCGCGTGGCGGCTCTCGTAGCTCGCCAGCGCGAACACGTCGCTGGCCCAGTAGTAGCGCGGGATGTCCTCGTGCGGCACGCGGCCGGCGAAACGCACCGCGTCGCGCAGGCCCAGCGCCGCGGCGCGCGCTTCGTAGGCGGCGCGCTTGCGGCCGTCGCCCACGACCACCAGGCGCACGCGCGGCGTGGCGGCGCGCAGCGCTGCGACCGCATCGAGCAGCACCTCGACGCCCTTCTTCTCCACGAGCCGGCAGACCGTGAGGACCACCCGGTCCTCCGCCTCGAAGCCCAGCTCGTCACGCGCGAGCCGGCGCCTTCCCTCATCCGCGTCGAAGCGCCGCGCGTCGACACCGCCCGCGACAACGTCCACGCGCTCCGGCGCGACCCCGATCGTGCGCAGCAGGCCGGCCGTGTAGTCGCTGTTGGCGAGGATCGCGTGGTTGCCCGCGGCCGCGGCGCGCATGACGCGCTCGCGCGCCTCGCGCAGCACGCGGTCGACCCAGTTCGGGTGCTGGCCGTGTTCCAGCCACCAGCGCATCGCACGCTGCAAGGCGGGTGAGGCCGCGAGCCCGCTGCACCACGGGTACGGGTAGCCCAGCCAGGGCCGCAGCACGTCGTTGCCGACCGAGCGGCACACGACCGGCACCGGCATGCGGGCGCGCAGCAAGCCGTAGAACACGGTGGACGCATACACGGCATCGGCACGGAAATCGCGCGCGTGCTGCGCGACAGTCGCGAGGTTGTGCCAGTAGCCCAGGCGCGAGAGCACGCGGCGCACCGTGACGCCGCACTCGGCGTCGAACTGCTCGGCCTGCTGCGCGAGGTCGCGGTCGGTGACGCGGTAGGTCAGCACCTCGACCGCATCGGCGCGGTGCGCGAGGTGCTGCGCCAGGTGGCGCGCATGCGTCTGCATGCCGCCCACGGCGGGCGGCCACTCGGTCAGCACGAGCGTCAGTCGCGTCACAATGCGCGTCTCCTCTTTCCCGGCCGCATCTTGCCCGAAGACACCACCCGATTGAACAAGCGCATGGCCGAACTGGGCCTGTGCTCGCGCCGCGAGGCCGACGACTGGATCGCGCGCGGCTGGGTGCGCGTGGACGGCAAGCCCGCGGTCATGGGGCTGCAGGTCGCGCCGGATGCCCGCATCGAGGTCGACCCGCGCGCCCGCGGCGAGCAGCAACAACAGGTGACCGTGCTGCTCCACAAGCCGATCGGCTACGTCAGCGGCCAGGCCGAGGACGGTTACCAGCCGGCCGCGACGCTGGTGCAGGCGCGCACGCACTGGCTGGGCGACCCCAGCAAATTGCGCTACGCGCCGGCGCACTCGCGCGGGCTCGCGCCCGCCGGGCGCCTGGACATCGATTCGACCGGCCTGCTGGTGCTCACGCAGGACGGCCGCATCGCGCGCCACCTCATCGGCGAGTTCAGCGAGGTCGAGAAGGAATACCTGGTGCGCGTGACCTTCGACAACGTCGCGGCGAACGTGCAGGCGGCGTTCCCGCCGGCGCAGCTGGCGCGCCTGCGCCACGGCCTGGCCCTGGATGGCAAGCCGCTGAAGCCCGCGCAGGTGGAGTGGCAGAACCCGGAGCAGCTGCGCTTCGTGCTGACCGAGGGCAAGAAGCGCCAGATCCGCCGCATGTGCGAGCTGGTCGGCCTGAAAGTTGTCGGGCTCAAGCGCATCCGCATCGGCGGGGTGCTCCTGGGGCAGCTGCCCCTGGGGCAATGGCGGTACCTGGCCGCCCACGAACGCTTCTAAAGTCAAACTAATGTGGGCCTAAGTCTGCATCCCTAGACTCCCGCGAAACGCCGCCGAGGAGAAGAAACGATGCACTCGCCCCGCTACCACCGCCTGGCCCTGGCCCTGCTCGCGCTGGCCAGCCTTGCCGCCGCCCTCATGGCCGGCCTCGCCGTGCTCGGCATGACCCTCACGCCGCCGGTTGCCGTCGGCGCCCTCGCCCTCTTCGCCGTCCTCCTGGGCGGCGTGGTCCTGCTGCACAACCAGCTGCGCGAAGCCCGCTGGGACGCGGGCTACCGATTGCGCTGACAATCCAGCCATGCGTGTCCTGCTGGTCGAAGACGACGAGATGATCGGCCAGAGCCTGAAACCGGCTCTGGTGGCCGCAGGCTGGTCGGTCGACTGGGTCAAGGACGGCTCACTGGCGCAAAGCGCGCTTTCCGACGGCGACTACGCCTGCGTGCTGCTCGACCTGGGCCTGCCCAAGAAGGACGGCATCGAAGTGCTGCGCCACGCGCGCAGCACGGGCGACCACACCCCCATCCTGGTGCTCACGGCGCGCGACGGCGTCGACCAGCGCGTGACCGGGCTGGACGTCGGCGCCGACGACTACCTGGTCAAGCCTTATGAACTGCGCGAGCTGCTGGCCCGCATGCGCGCGGTGATCCGCCGCCGCGACGGCGCCGCGCACTCGCTGATCGGCTCGCCGGAGCTGCAGCTGGACCTGACGACGCGCGAAGTCATCGTGCAAGGCGAGCGCTCGCAGCTGTCGCAGCGCGAGTTCGCCCTGTTGCACGCGCTGCTGGAGCGGCCCGGCGCCATCCTCTCGCGCGAACAGCTGGAAAACCGCATCTACGGCTGGGGCGAGGAAGTGAGCAGCAACGCGGTCGACGTCCTGATCCACGGCATGCGCCGCAAGCTCGGGCAGGACACCATCCGCAACGTGCGCGGCCTCGGCTGGCGCATCACCGCTCCCGCAACCGCCAGCCCGCAGGCCCAGCCATGATGAAGATGCATGGCGGGGCGATCGCGCACCCGCATCCCCCTTCCCATGCGCATGGCCATGGCCACACGGCCTGGCACGCGCGCGTGTTCCCCCACGGTCGCATGTGTTCGCTGCGCCGCGCGCTGCTGCTGTGGCTGGTGCCGCTGTTCCTGGTGGTCGGCTTCGCCTCGGCCGCGTTCTCGTACTTCAGCCATGGGCGCATGGTCAACGAGTTCATGGACACGCAGATGGAGCAGCTGGGCCAGTCGCTCTCGGGCCACGAAGGCGACCTGATGCCGCCGCCGCTGTCGGCCGAGCGCATCGAGAAGTGGGGCATGTACATCGTGCAGGTCTGGGACAAGGACGGCACGCTGGCCAAGTCCACCTGGCCGCAGCTGCAGGCGCCGCTGCAGGCCGGCTCCGGCTTCAGCAACGTCATGGCCGACGGCAAGGACTGGCGCGTGTACACCACCGTGGCCAGCGGCACCGGCAAGCGCGTGCAGGTCCTGCAGTGCGGCGTGTTCCGCAAGCACCTCGCGGTGGAACAGGCGGTGGCGTCGCTCGCGCCGGTGCTGATCCTGCTGCCGCTGGCGATCTTCGTGCTGTGGGGCGTGGCGCGCGCCGTATCGCTGGCCGTCACCGACATCGGCCGCAAGGCCGAGACGCAGGACTTCAACACCATCACCGAGCTGCCGCTGGACCGCGTGCCGCACGAGATCCAGCCGCTGGTCATCTCCTTCAACGGCCTGCTCACGCGCCTGCGCAACGCCTTCGACGCCAAGCGCCGCTTCGTGCAGGACGCCGCGCACGAGCTGCGCACGCCGCTCACAGCCCTGTCGCTGCAGCTGGAGAACCTGCGCCGCGAGATCCCGGCCGAGTCGTGCCAGCAAAGCTTCGCGCAGCTCGAAGGCGGCGTGCAGCGCGCCACGCGCCTGGTGGACCAGATGCTGAAGATGACGCGCCAGGAGGCCGACGCGGCCGAAGCGCGCCGCGACATGGACCTGAACGCGCAGGTGCGCGAGAGCATCGGCGCGCTGATCGCGCTGGCCGACCAGCGCGGCATCGACCTCGGCGTGGCCGGCGGCGGCGCGGCGTCCGCGCCGTGGCACTGCTCGCCCGGCGACCTGCGCAGCGTGATCGACAACCTGATCGAGAACGCGCTGCGCTACACGCCCGAAGGCGGCGTGGTCGACGTTCACGTGTCCTGCATCGACGGCAAGCCCGCCATCGAAGTGATCGACACCGGCCCGGGCATCCCGCCCGAGATGATGGAGCGCGTGTTCGACCGCTTCTTCCGCGTGCCGGGCAGCGACGTGCGCGGCAGCGGCCTGGGCCTGGCCATCGCGCGCGCGGCCGCCGAGCGCTGCGGCCTGCGCATCGTGCTGCGCAACCGCACGGACCGCAGCGGCCTCGTCGCGCGCATCGAAGCCGCCTGAGCTTCGCGGCAGCTGCTAAGACGCAGCTAAGCCAATGCTAAGCGTCACCTAAAGACGCGCTTTTACAGTGACAACACGGTCGATGCTGAAACGAATCAACAGCACCGAACGCTGTCAAGAAACTCCCTGAGTCCCTCAGTCACTGTTGAAGAAAGGTCCCATCATGAAGAAGTCCCTCGTTGCCCTCGCCGCCTTCGCCGCCGTTTCCGCCTTCGCCGGCGAAATCGACTACGCCACCGTGAACGACGCGCCGGTGCAAGCCGCCGTCTCGCGCGACGCCGTCAAGGCCGAAACGCTCGCCGCCATCCGCCAGGGCCAGGTCGCCACCGGCGAAATCGGCACCGCGTTCGTCGCGAAGCAAGTGGTCGTCACGCCCCGCGTGGACAACCGCGCCGAACTGGCGCAAGCCGTGCGCCACGGCGACATCGCCTACGGCGAAGCCGGCTTCTGATCGCCGCGCACCTCCGGAAAGCAACGAAGCGCCCCTCGGGGCGCTTTTCTTTTGGGCGGCCGCGAATCAGCGGGTGAAGTAGAGCGGCTCCTGCGGCGCCGGCGCGACGCGCACGCGCACCGTGTCGGGCGCGGCCGCCGCCGGCTCGCGCAGCGCGAGTCGGCCCGCCATCGCACCGGGCGCGGTGCGCAGCTGCAGCGTGAGCGTATGGCCTTCCGCGGGCGCGGCGGCGGGCGCCGGTCGCGACTCGAGCGAGAAGGCCTTGAGGGGCAGCAGGTCCATGCTCATGGCGCCTAATGTAACAACCCGTCACCCGCTGTCCAGCGCCGTCCAGCCGGCCGGCCCATCGAAACCGCGGCACTCCGTCAATTTGTCACGCGCGGCACAATTTCGGGATGACGCAAAAACAGACGCTTTCCTTCCAGGCCGAGGTCGCGCAGCTGCTGCACCTCGTGACGCACTCGCTCTATTCCAACAAGGAGATCTTCCTGCGCGAGCTGGTTTCCAACGCCTCCGACGCCTGCGACAAGCTGCGCTTCGAGGCGTTGAACGACAACGCCTTGTACGGCGACCAGCCCAACCTCGAGATCCGCGTGGGCTTCGATGCCGAGGCGAAGACGATCACCATCACCGACACCGGCATCGGGCTGTCGCAGGCCGAAGCCATCGCCAACCTGGGCACCATCGCCAAGAGCGGCACGCGCGAGTTCATGCAGAAGCTTTCGGGTGACCAGAAGCAGGACGCGCAACTGATCGGCCAGTTCGGCGTGGGCTTCTACTCGGCCTTCATCGTCGCGGACAAGGTCACCGTCGAATCGCGCCGCGCCGGCCTTCCCGCCGAGGAGGGCGTGCGGTGGGTGAGCACCGGCACGGGCGATTTCGAGGTCGAGGCGATCACGCGCGCCGAGCGCGGCACCAGCGTCACCTTGCACCTGCGCGAGGACGCCGCGGAATTCCTCTCGGCCTGGCGCCTGAAGGCCATCGTGGCCAAGTACTCGGACCACATCTCGCTGCCGATCCTGATGAAGAAGGAAGACGGCGACGAGTGGGAGCGCGTCAACCAGGCCAGCGCGCTGTGGACGCGCCCCAAGAAGGACATCACCGACGAGCAGTACCGCGAGTTCTACAAGGCGATTAGCCACGACTGGGAAGCGCCGCTCGCCTGGTCGCACAACCGCGTGGAAGGCGCGACCGACTACACGCAGCTGCTGTTCCTGCCCGCGAAGGCCCCGCTGGACATCTGGAACCGCGACAAGGCCGCGGGCGTGAAGCTGTACGTCAAGCGCGTGTTCATCATGGACGACGCGCAGGCGCTGCTGCCCACCTACCTGCGCTTCGTGCGCGGCGTGATCGACTCGGCCGACCTGCCGCTCAACGTCAGCCGCGAGCTGCTGCAGGAAAGCCGCGACGTGAAGGCGATCCGCGAAGGCTCGGCCAAGCGCGTACTGGCGATGCTCGAGGACCTGGCGAAGGACGAGGACCAGTCGAAGTACGACGCCTTCTACGCCGAGTTCGGCGCGGTGCTGAAGGAAGGCCTGGGCGAGGACTTCGGCAACCAGGAGCGCATCGCGAAGCTGCTGCGGTTCGCCTCGACGCAGTCGGACGCGGTGAACGTGTCGCTGGCCGACTACAAGGCGCGCATGAAGGAGGGCCAGGCGGCCATCTACTACATCACCGGCGACACGGCAGCCGCCGCGCGCAACAGCCCGCAGCTGGAGATCTTCCGCAAGAAGGGCATCGAGGTGCTGTTCATGACCGACCGTGTGGACGAATGGGCGCTGTCGCACCTGAACGAATTCGACGGCACGCCGCTGCAGTCGGTGGCGCGCGGCCAGGTGGACCTGGGCCAGCTGCAGGACGAGGCGGAGAAGAAAGCCGCCGAGGAAGCCGCCGAAACCTTCAAGCCGCTGCTCGAGAAGCTGAAGGCGGCGCTCAAGGACAAGGCGCAGGACGTGCGCGTGACGACGCGCCTGGTCGATTCGCCGGCCTGCCTGGTGGTGGGCGAGGACGCCATGAGCCTGCAGCTCGCGCGCATCCTGAAGCAGGCCGGGCAGAAGGCGCCCGAGGTCAAGCCGATCCTGGAAGTGAATGCGAGCCATGCCCTGGTGAAAAAGCTCGAGAGCGACACCGCGCACTTCGACGACCTGGCGCACATCCTGTTCGACCAGGCGCTGCTGGCCGAGGGCGGCCTGCCGGAAGACCCGGCGGCCTACGTCAAGCGCGTGAACGCGCTGCTCGCCTAGGCTTCGAAGCCGCAGGCCGCGCGCGCGGCCGCCGCCTCGGCGCCGGCCAGCAGCTGCACGAATTCGCGCGCCTCGCCGGGCGACTGCGCCTTCGTGCAGACGGCCGCCGTGTAGACGGTGGCCAGCTCGAATTCCTTCGGCAGCAGGCCCACCAGTTCCACGCCCGCGACGTGAAGGATCTCGGTGACCTGCGTGCAGCCGATCACGCCGGGCACCGGCGCGCGCGCCATCTCGCCCATCGCCGTGGCGCCGTTGGGGAAGGTGCGCAGGTGGTCCTTCATCGGGACGGCCAGGCCCAGCTGCGTGAGGACCTTCATGAAGTGGATGCCCGCCGTGGCCTTCTCCGGGTCGGGGAAGTAGATGCCCGGCGCGCGCTGCAGCGCCGCCTTCAGCGCCTGCGCGGTGGACACGTCGGGATGGCGCTCGCCTTTCCTGACGGCGATGCCCGTCTTCACCACGCCGAGCGGCGCGGCGCTGCCGGCGACGACATGGCCTTGCTGCGTGAGCGTGGCTATGAGCGCCTGCGTGAGGATGACGACGTCGCAGGGCTCGCCGGCCAGCAGCTTGTCGCGCATCGTGCCCACGGCGCCGAACGTGCCCTGCACGTCGCGCGTGCCCTTCATGCGGCCCACCAGGGCCTGCGCGGCGCCGCCGCTCAGCAACTTCAAGGCCACGTCAGTCGGCCTTGATGTTGGCGGACTTGATCACGCGCGCCCACTTCGCGATGTCGTCGTCGATGTACTTCTCGAACTGCGCGGGCGTCATCACCATCGGCGTGGCACCCTGGCGGCCCCACTGCTGCTTCACGTCGGCCTGCGCGGTGATCTTCGAGACGGCCTGGTTCAGTTTCTCCACGACCTCGCGCGGCGTGCCCTTGGGCGCCATCAGGCCGAGCCAGATCGTCGCTTCGTAATTGGGCACGCCCGCCTCGTGCACCGTCGGCACGTCGGGCAGCACGCTGGAGCGCTGCAGGCCGGTGGTGGCCAGCGCCTTCACCTTGCCGGATTTCACGACCTCGGCCATCGTCGTCACCGCATCGAACATCAGGTCGACCTGCCCGCCCATGACGTCGGTGCGCGCGCCCGAGCTGCCACGGTAAGGGATGTGCACCAGGTACACGCCGGCCATGCTCTTGAACAGCTCGCCGGCCATGTGGTACGGCGTGCCCGGGCCCGACGATGCGTAGTTGATCCTGCCCGGCGCAGCCTTGGCGACGGCCAGCAGTTCGCGCACGTTGTTCGCCTTCACCGACGGGTGCGCGACCAGCACGAGGTCCGAGTAGTTGATGGGCGCGATGCCGACGAAGTCGCGCGTGAGGACAAAGGGTTTCGTCGCCAGCAGCGTCTCGTTCACGGTGTGCGTGTTCGACATCAGCAGCAGCGTGTAGCCGTCGGCCGGCGCCTTCGCCACGAGGTCGGTGCCGATGACCGAGCCGCCGCCCGGCTTGTCGTCGACGACGAAGGCCTGGCCCAGCGCATCCTGCAGGCGCAGCGCGAGGAAGCGCGCGTAGTTGTCGGCGGGGCCGCCGGCGGCGAAGGGGACGATGATCTTGACGGGGCGGTTGGGGTAGGCCTGGGCCCACGCGGTCGTGGCGTGGCACGCGAATGCCGCCATGGCCAACAAGAGAAGTGTCCGAACACGCTTCATCGCCCGCTCTCCTTCACTGGATCCCGGCCTGCGCCGGGATGGAGTCACACGCTCCGCTCGTCACTCCACCTTGCCGATCTTCTTCACCACGTCCGCCATCTTCGCCGCATCCTGCTGCACGTACTTCTCGAAGTCCGGCGAATCCATGTAGAGGATGGGGCTGCCGGCGGTGAGGATGGTTTCCTTCACCTTCGGGTCGTTGGCCGCGGCGCGCGCCGCCGCGCGCAGGCGCTGCGCGACGGGCTCGGGCGTGGCGGCGGGCACGAACAGGCCCGACCACTGCGCGTACTCGGCGTTGTAGCCCGCCGACTTGAGCGACGGCACGTCGGGCAGCGTCTCGAGCTTCGTCGTGCCCCAGTGCGCCAGCACACGCACCTTGCCGGCCTTCACGTGCTGCAGCACCGATGCCGGGCCGGTGGACAGCGCCTGGATCTGGCCGCCGAGCAGCGCGACCACCGCCGGGGCCGCGCCCTGGTACGGCACGTGCGTGAGCTTGACGCCGGTGACCTGCGCGAGCATTTCCATGGGCACGTGCATGGTGCCGTAGTTGCCGGAGGAGCCGTAGTTGATCGTGCCGGGATGGGCGCGCGCGTCGTCGACGAACTCCTTCGCGGTCTTCCACGGCGCGTCGGCGCGCACGGCCAGCACCGTCGGGTCGGCGGTGAAGCGCGCGATGGGGCGCAGCGAATTGAGCGCGTACATCTGCTGGCGGCCGAGCACCACGTCGGCCTCCGGGATCACCGTGAACGACGACAGCGCGAGCAGCACGGTGTACCCGTCGGCCGGCGCCTTCGACACGAACGCCATGCCGATGCCGCCGCCCGCGCCCGCGCGGTTTTCGATGACCACCGTCTGCCCGAGCTCGCGCGACATCGCCTCGGCGACCGGCCGCGCAACCGTGTCGGCCACGCCGCCGGGCGGGAAGGGCACGATCATGGTGATCGGCTTGGTGGGGTAGGTGCCCTGCGCAAAAACGGGGGCGGCGAGCGCCGCCAGCGCGGCGGCCAAAAGGGTGCGGCGAAGCATCATGGATGAGGTCCTCATGTGTCGTTAGCATGCTACATTGAAGGGCTCACGCCCAGAGAGTTTTCCCCATGAAGATCGCCGCCTACCTCGACGCCGGACGTGTCCGCGCAGGCATCGTCTCGCCCGACCTGCAGAGCATCCTGCCGCTGCAGATGCCCGACGAGGACCATGCCTTCGGCGCGCTGCGTGTGGTCGAGCAACTCGCGCAGTCGGACAAGGTGCCCGCGACGGGTGCACCCGTCGCGCTGGGCGCGGTCAAGCTCGTCGCGCCGCTGCCGCGGCCGCGCCGCAACCTCTTCTGCGTCGGCAAGAACTACCACGCGCACGCGAAGGAGTTCGCGGGCAGCGGCTTCGACTCCAGCGCCAAGTCGGGCGGCGACATCCCGCAGCACCCCATCATCTTTACCAAGGTCCCCGAGTGCGTGGTCGGGCCGAACGACGACATCGTGATCCCGCAGGCCGTGTCGACCGCGATCGACTACGAGGCCGAGCTGGCCGTGGTGATCGGCCGCGGCGGCAAGGGCATCGCGAAGGCCGACGCGATGAAGCACGTGTGGGGCTACACCATCGTCAACGACGTCACGTCGCGCGACTGGCAGTCGCGCCACCAGCAGTGGGACATGGGCAAGTCCTTCGACACCTTCTGCCCCATGGGCCCGTGGCTCGTCAGCGCCGACGAGTTCGACGCGGCGAACACGCGCGTGCGCTGCTGGGTGAGCGGCGAGCTGCGCCAGGACGCGAACACGCGCGACCTGATCTTCGACATCCCGACGCTCATCGAGACGCTGTCGGCAGGCATCACGCTGTACCCCGGGGACATCATCGCGACGGGAACGCCGGTGGGCGTGGGCATCGGCTTCAAGCCGCCCAAGTACCTGAAGGCCGGCGACACCGTGCGCGTCGAGATCGACGGCATCGGCGCGATCGAGAACCCCGTGCGTTGAGCCGCGCAACCGCGGGTGGCCTTTCGCTTTAACCGCACGGGCGTTGCGGCCAACGGCACGGTGTGGGTGGTTCGCATGCCCTCTGGCAAGATCGGCGGATGAGGAGCAACGAGGACGCAGCGGGCTTTTCGGCCCTGAGCCGCTTCACCATCGCCAATGGCATGCAGCGCGAGGTGAAGGAGGCGTTCCGCCAACGCCCGCACCTCGTCGACGGCGCTCCGGGCTTTGTGCGCATGGAGGTGCTGAGCCCCCTGGAGCAGCCCGAGGAAATCTGGCTGCTCACGTTCTGGACCGACCGCGCCAGCTTCGAGAACTGGCACCACTCGCACCTGTACCGCGACTCGCACCGCGGCATCCCGCGCGGGCTCAAGCTCGTGCCGGGCCGCACCGAGTTGCTGCGCTTCGAACATGTCTGCTCCTGAGGGCGCACTGGCCGCGCGGGCGATCCGCGACCACGCCGCGCCGCTGGCCGAAGCGCTGGTGCAGCGCGAGTTCGCGGCGCGCCCGGATCTCGCCGCACGCTTCGGCCCGCATGGCCGCGCGAAGTCGCTCGAAGACGCGAGCTACCACTTCGCCTTCCTCGCGCAGGCCCTGGAGCTTGCGCGGCCGGCGCTCTTCGACGGCTACATCGGGTGGGTGAAGGCCTTGCTCGCGCACCGGCGCGTGACGCCCGAGGACCTGAAGCACCACCTCGAACGCATGGTGGAAGCGCTGATCGCGTCCTTGCCCGCCGGTGCCGCCGCACTGGCGGTGGACTGCGTGGGCGAAGCCATCGCTCGCCTGCCGCGCCATCCCGCGTCGGTGGACGCCGCGCTCGGCCGCATCCCGCAGCGCGCGCGCGACTACCTGGCGCTCATGCTGGCGCTCGATGCCGAGGGCGCGCGGCGCCTCGTGGTCGACGAGCTGCGCCGCGGCGTGGGCATCGGCGAGCTGTACCTGCAGGTGCTCGCGCCGGCCATGCATGAAGTTGGCCTCCTGTGGCAGGCCGCGCGCATCAGCGTCGCGCAGGAGCACTACTGCACCGGCGTCACGCTCACGGTGGCCGGCGAGCTCAGCGCCTCCGTGCATGCGGTGCGCGCGGGCCGCACCGCGATCGTCGCCTGCGTGTCGGGCGAACAGCACTCGCTCGGCTCGCGCATGGTGGCCGACTTCCTGGACCTGACCGGCTGGCGCACGCTGTGGCTGGGCGCCAGCACCCCCACGCGAGACTTGCTGCACATGGCGGAAGAACTGGACGCGGACCTGCTGGCGATCTCGTGCAGCTACGCGCCATACCTCCACGACGTCGCGAAGTTGATCGCCGCCTTGCGCGCGCAGCCGGCGACGCGCGATGTGAAGGTGATGGTGGGCGGCCACGCGTTCGCGTGGTGCGAGGGCCTGTGGCGCGACGTCGGCGCGGACGGCTACGCCGAAGACGCGGCGCAGGCCGCCCAGTGCGCGCACCAGCTGCTCGCCAGGGCTTGAACGCCCGCTACCGCGCGGTGAATTTACGAACCGCGGCCAATGTAACAACCGGAGATGAATAGGCAGATTTCCCTATACTGCTGAGCAGGGGCTCGGAGAGCCGAAGTCAGTCTTTACAAACGCAGGAGGGGCGATGGCCATCACCGTCGAAACACGCACGCAGGTTTCCCAGCTCTATACGGCCCTCTTCGGCCGCGCGCCCGACGCCGACGGCCTTGGCTTCTGGACGCAGCTGGTCGGCAACGGCGACACGCTGACCCACGTGGCGGACATGATGTACGCGACGGCCCCGGCTCGCGCGTACTACCCGGCGGGCGCGACCAACCAGCAAGTGGTCGCGGCGTTCTACCTCAATGTGCTCGGGCGCACCGCCGATGCCGAGGGCCTCGCCTTCTGGACGGCCGCCATGAACGAGGCCGGCGCCACGCCCGGTTCCGTCATCGTGCGAATGATCGCGAACGTCGCGACCTACGACGGTTCGGACCCAGCGGGCCTGACCAGCCAGCTCCTGTTCAACAACCGCGTGTCGGTCGCGCAGCATTACGCCGAAGCCGGCGGCGGTGTCGACGGCGCCACTGCGATCCTGCTGCCCGTGACGTCCGACCCCGCGACGGCCACCGCGGTGATCCACGCGATCGACACCGCCGGCGTGAACGCGCCGGTCTTCAGCGGCGCCACGGTCAACGGCGGCACGCTCGTCATGGCGTATGCCGACGGCAGCGCGCTCGACGCCACGCACGTGCCCGCGGTGGGCGCCTTCGCCGTCGTCGTCAACGGGACGGCGCGCGCGGTGTCGTCCGTCGCCGTCGACGCCGCCGCGAAGACCGTGACGCTCACGCTGGCCAGCCCGGTGACGAACGGCCAGACCGTCACGGTCGCGTACACGGACCCGACGAGCGGCAACGACGCCAGCGCCATCCAGGACGCCGGCGGCACCGATGCGGCCTCGCTCGCCGCCACCGCCGTGACCAACAACACCCCGGTCGACGCCGACTTCACGGCGCCGGTGTTCTCGAGCGCGAGCGTCACCGGCGCGAGCCTCGTGCTGACCTACAGCGACGCGAACGCTCTCGACGCCACCCACGTGCCCGCCGTCGGCGCTTTCACGGTGAAGGTCGCCGGCACGACGCGCACCGTCTCGGCCGTTGCCGTCGACGCCGCCGCGAAGACCGTGACGCTGACGCTCGAAACCGCAGTCACCAGCGGGCAGGCAGTGACCGTCGCCTACGCGGACCCGACGACCAGCAACGATGCCAACGCCATCCAGGACGCCGCGGGCAACGATGCCGCCAGCCTCACGACCACGGCGGTGCTGAACGGGGGGGTCGACACCACGGGGCCGATCTTCGCCGGCGCGACGGTGAACGGCTCGTCGCTGGTGATGACCTACACCGACCCGTTCTCGGTCGACCCCTTCAATCCGCCGGCGCCGGGCGCGTTCGTCGTGAAGGTCGCCGGTGTCACGCGCGGCGTGAGCACCGTCACCGTCGATTCCGCCGAGGGCACCGTGACGCTCACGCTGGCGTCGCCGGTGGCGAACAACCAGGCCGTGACCGTGGCCTACACCGATCCGACCACCGCCGACGACGCCAACGCAATCCAGGACGCCTTCGGCAACGACGCCGCGACGCTGGCCACCACTTCGGTCACCAACGCCACGCCGGACACGACCGCCCCGGTCTTCGCCAGTGCCACCGTGAACGGCTCGACCCTGGTGATGACCTACACCGAGCTGCACGAACTCGATGCGGTGAACAAGCCGGCGACCACCGCGTTCGCGGTCAAGGTCGCAGGGGTCGCGCGGACGGTGAACGCCGTCGCCGTGAACGCCACCTCCAAGACCGTCACGCTCACGCTCGCCAGCGCCGTCACCAACGGCCAGGCGGTGACGGTCGCCTACACCGACCCGACGGGCGGCAACGACGCCAGCGCCATCCAGGACGACAGCGGCAACGACGCGGCGACGCTGGGCGCCACCGCCGTCACCAACAACACGCCCGACACGACCGCGCCGGTGTTCGCCAGCGCCACGGTGAACGGCGCGACGCTGGTCATGACGTACACCGAGCTGACCACGCTCGACGCGGGCCACGCGCCGGCCGCCGGTGCGTTCGCGGTGAAGGTGGGCGGCGTCGCGCGCACGGTGGACACGGTCTCCGTCAACGCCGGCGCGAAGACGGTGACGCTGACGCTCGCGAGCGCCGTGACCAATGGCCAGGCGGTCACCGTCGCCTACACCGACCCGACGGGCGGCAACGACGTCAACGCCATCCAGGACGCGGCGGGCAACGACGCGGCCACGCTCGCCGCCACGGCGGTCACCAACAACACGCCGGTGCCGGACACCACGGCGCCGGTGTTCGCCAGCGCCCAGGTCAACGGCAACAGCTTGGTGCTGACGTACACCGAGCTCAACCTGCTGGATGCGACCAACATCCCGGCTGCCGGCGCGTTCGCCGTGCTGGTCAATGCCGTGTCCGACACGGTGAACACCGTCGCCGTCGATGCCAACGCCAAGACCGTGACGCTGACGCTGGCCACCGCGGTGACCAATGGCCAGACTGTGACGGTGGCCTACACCGACCCGACGGCGGGCAACGACGTGAACGCGATCCAGGACGCGAGCGGCAACGACGCCGCCGACCTGACCGCCACCGCGGTCACCAACGTCACGGCGTTCGCGCCGGATTTCGGCGGGCTGATCGGTGTCGCGCCGGGTTTCTTCTTCGACGGGTTCTAGCCGACGTCAGGCCACGAGCGGCCGCTCGCGCAGCTGCTCGACCTGCTCCTCGAGCATCTCGACCTGGCCCTGCCAGTAGTCGCGCGTGCCGAACCACGGGAAGTTGATCGGGAAGATCGGGTCCTGCCAGCGGCGCGCCAGCCACGCGCTGTAATGGATGAGCCGCAGCGTGCGCAGGGGCTCCACCAGCGCCAGCTCCTCGCGGTCGAACTCGCGCAGCTGCTCGTAGCCGTCGACGAGCGCGCCCAGCTGCTTCTGCTTCTGCGCGCGTTCGCCCGACAGCAGCATCCACACGTCCTGCACCGCCGGCGCCATGCGCGCATCGTCGAGGTCAACGAAGTGCGGGCCCTTCCCGGGCACCCACAGGATGTTGCCGGGATGGCAGTCGCCGTGGGCGCGGATCGCGCGCGCAGCGGCCAAGGGCGAATCCGCGATGATCGCCAGCGCCTCGTTGCAACGTGCGAGCCAGGGGCCTTGCACGTCGAGCGGGATCGCGTGGTGCTCGATGAGCCAGTCGCGCGATTCGGCGCCGAAGGACTGCAGGTCGAGCGCCGGGCGCGTCGCGAAGGCGCTTCGCGCGCCGACAATGTGGATGCGCGCGAGGAAGCGGCCTATCCATTCCAGCACCTCGCCATCGTCGAGCTCGGGTGGGCGCCCGCCGCGCCTCGGGCTCACGCTGAAGGCGAAGCCGCCGAAGTGGTGCAGCGTGCGGCCTTCGATGACGAGCGGCGCGACCATCGGAACCTCGCCCTCGGCGAGCTCGGCCGCGAACGCGTGCTCTTCCAGGATCTGCGCGTCGCTCCAGCGGCCGGGGCGGTAGAACTTGGCGACCACCACGTCCGCGCCCTCGTGCGGCTCCTCGAGCCACACCTGGTACACGCGGTTCTCGTACGAGCTCAGCGCGAGCAGGCGGCCGTCGCCGTACAGGCCGATGCCGGCGAGCGCGTCCTGCACCACGTCGGGCGTGAGTGCTTCGTAGGGATGCCTGTTGTCGGCTGCGGCCATGCCGCATTGTGCCTAGGCGAGCGAGAGGATCTGGCCTTCGCGCGGGTCCGCACGGCCCGCGAACATCTGTTCGTACGCCGACTGGGCGGCGTGCGGCCCGCGGTGGCGGTGCACGCTGAGCCACGGTGCGCGGCTGTCCTGCACGCGCGCGAGGAAGCTCGTCCACGCCCGGCCGAAGCGCCGCTGGTATTCCTGCGGTCCCCAGTCGGCGAAGCGCTTCTTGCCGTGCGCCGGCGCGAAGAAGAAGACGGGCTTGGGCCCGGTGAGGTCCTTCGCGCCGCCGAGCGAATCGATGTGCGTGCCGCCGACGGCGCAGCTGTACTTGAGCTGCGGCAGGTGTGCGTGCAGCTTGCGGCGGAACGGCGCGTCGCCGGCGAAGTCGACGTACACGCCCGCCGTGTCCGCGGCGATGGCAGCGAAGTCGTCATACGTGACGACGCGCGAGTAACACCCCAGGCTTTCGCAGAAGGCCTTGTTCGATGCCGATGTCAGGCCCACGACCTGCACGCCCTCGCGCTGCGCGAGCAGGAAGGCCGTGCCGTACGCCGTCTTGCTCGACGCACTGGAGAGCATCACCGTGTCCGCGCCAAAGAAGGCGCTGTCGGCCAGGAAGTCGTCGATCAAAAAGGACGTGGTGAAAAGCGGCCGCAGCAGCGACTGGATGTCCTCGCTTCCCGGCGTGAAGGAGCTGTCGCCCGCCGTTCGCACGTACTGGTTGTAGACGCCCGGCAGTTCGGCGCGGTGCGCCGCGCCATCGTTGAAGCGCGAAGGCGTGAGGCCGACCGGCTGCAGCACCGCCGAGTCGGCCATCGGCCAGTAGCCGTACAGGCGTTCGCCTGCCGCGACGCCGGGATGGGTGGACTGCACGACCGTGCCGAAGCCCCACACCGGGACCACGCCCCAGCCCTCCTCGCCCGAGGGAAAGAAGCGCCAGTAGCTCATCGAGTCGCCGTAGGCCGCGTAGGTGATGTTGTTGGCGGTGAGCGCGAAGGAGTCGATGCGCACGCGCACCTCGTTCGGCCCCAGCCGCGGGTCTTCGCGCGTGATGAGTTTCGATTCGGCGAGCCGGTCCTGCTTCACGAGCAACAAGGTCTGGGGCATGGCGCGACGCTAAACGAAACGGCCCGCCGGCTCAACACCGGCGGGCCGCCTTGGCGACAGGGATCGCTTGACGCCTTAGACCAGGTTGATCTGCACGTCGATGTTGCCGCGCGTGGCGTTGGAGTACGGGCACACCTGGTGCGCGGCGTCCACGAGCTGTTGCGCTTGCGCGCGGTCCATGCCGGGCAGCGACACGTTCAGGCGGGCGGCGATGCCGTAGGCGGCGCCTTCCTTGATCGGGCCCAGGTCCACTTCGGCGTCCACCGCGAGGTCCTGCGGCAGCTGCAGCTTCATCTTGCCGGCGACGGCCTTCATCGCGCCGATGTAGCAGGCGGAATAGCCGGCGGCGAACATCTGCTCGGGGTTGGTGCCCGTGCCCTGGCCGGGGGGCGACAGCTTCACTTCGAGCTTGCCGTCGTCGGAACGCGACTGGCCGTCGCGGCCGCCGGTGGTGTGGGCGCGGCCGGTGTACAGGACTTTGTCGAGCTTGTTCATGGTGCTTTTCCTTTTGGAGGGAGGGAGGTTGGGGGAGAAAGAGGGTCAGGCCGCGAGTCTCTCGCGCAACCCGCGCAGCTCGCGCGTGAGGCGGACGACTTCCGGCAGGGAACACTGGGAGGCTTCGAGGATGCAGCCCGGGATCTTCTGGGCGCGTTGCTTCAGGCGGCGGCCCGCTGCGGTGAGCGTGATGTGCACACGGCGCTCGTCCTGCACGTCGCGCACGCGCGCCACCAGGCCGGCGGCCTCGAGGCGCTTGAGCAGCGGCGTGAGCGTGCCCGAATCCAGCGACAGGCGCTCGCCGATCTCGGACACCATGAGGCCGTCCTTTTCCCACAGCACGAGCATGGCGAGGTACTGGGGGTAGGTCAGGCCCACCTCTTCCAGCAGCGGCTTGTAGAGCTTGGTCATCGCCAGCGAGGCGGAATAGAGCGCGAAGCAGACCTGGTTGTCCAGGTGCAGCATCTCGTCGGCGGTGGGGTGTTTCGCTGGCATGGCTGAATTATGGCACAAAATTAAATTGCGTGCAACTTGAATTGGCCCGATGGCGCGCAGGGGCATAAACTGGCCCGTCCGAGAAAGGACCACCCCATGTTGTCCGAAGCCTCCGTCACCACCATGCTGCCGGTCAGGGACCTCGACCGTGCGCGCGCCTTCTACGAGGGGCGCCTCGGCCTGAAGCCGGCCGGGCTCAAGCCCGACGGCAAGTTCGTCTACAAGGTGGGCGGCACCACGCTGGCGCTGTTCCCCAAGCCGGAAGGCACCAAGGCCGACCACACGGCCATCAGCTTCCAGGTCGCGGACATCGCCGCCAGCATCGAGCAGCTCAAGCGCGCGGGCGTGACGTTCGAGGACTACGACTTCCCGGGGCTGAAGACGGTGAACCACGTCTGCGTGCTCGGCGCCGAGAAAGCCGCGTGGTTCAAGGACACCGAGGGCAACTACCTCTGCCTGCACGAGGACCTGCCGGGGGCGTAGCGCGCCCTCAGCCGGTGTTGCGCAAGCCCGCCGCGATGCCGTTGATGGAGATGTGCATCCCTCGCCGCGCCCGCTCGTCCAATTCGCCTTCCCTGTGGCGGCGCACCAATTCCACCTGCAGGTGGTGTAGCGGGTCGATGTAGGGGAAACGGTGGCGGATGGAGCGCGCCAGCGCGGCGTTGCCCGCCAGGCGTTGCCTCTCGCCGGTGATGGCGTTGAGCGCTTCCACCGTGCGGTGCCACTCCGCCTCGATGGTGGCGAAGATGCGCTTTCTCAGCTTCGCATCGCCCACGAGCTCGGCGTAGCGCGAGGCCAGGGCGAGGTCGCTCTTGGCCAGCACCATGTCGATGTTGGACAGCAGCGCCTTGAGGAACGGCCAGTTGCGGTACATGCGCTGCAGCAAGGCCAGTTGGTTGCGCTTGTCCTGGGCGAGGAAGGACTCCACGGCCGAACCGAACCCGTACCAGCCCGGCAGCGTCAGGCGGCACTGGCCCCAGCTGAAGCTCCAGGGGATGGCGCGCAGGTCCTCGATCCTGTGGCTGGACTTGCGCGAGGCCGGGCGCGAGCCGATGTTCAGCTCGGCGATCTCGCGGATGGGAGTCGAGCCGAAGAAGTAATCCGTGAAGCCGGGGGTTTCGTACACCAGGGCCCGGTAGGCCTTCATGCTCGCTTGCGAGAGCGCTTCGGCCGCGGCGATGAATTCCTTCGGTGCCGGCTTGCTCGGTTGCAAGAGACTCGCTTCGAGCGTGGCGGCGACCAGCGTCTCCAGGTTTCGGCGGCCGATCTCCGGATTGGCGTACTTGGAGCCGATCACCTCGCCCTGCTCCGTGAGGCGGATCTGCCCGCGCACGGTGCCGGGCGGCTGCGCGAGGATGGCCTGGTAGCTGGGGCCGCCGCCTCGGCCCACGGTGCCACCGCGGCCGTGGAACATGCGCAGCTGGATGTTGTGGCTGTTGGCCAGTTGCTCGAACAGGTTGACCAAGGCGGTGCCCGCGCGGTACAGCTCCCAGTTGCTGGTGAAGATGCCCCCGTCCTTGTTGGAGTCGCTGTAGCCCAGCATGATGTCCTGCTCGGCGCCCGAGCGCTGCACCAGGCGAGCCACGCCCGGCAGCCGGTAGAACTCGCGCATGATGCGCGCGGCGTTTCGCAGGTCCTCGATGGTTTCGAACAGGGGCACGACGATCAGCTGCGCCTGCGCGTCGTCATCGAGCGTGCCGCGCATCAGGCCCGCTTCCTTTTGCAGCAAGAGGACTTCGAGCAGGTCCGAGACGTCCTCGGTGTGGCTGATGATGTAGTGGCGGATCGCCTGCGCGCCCAGGCGCGAGCGCATCGCCAGGGCCATCTCGAAGATGGCCAGCTCCTTCTTGGCCAGCTCGCTGTAGGCTGCGCCCATCACGCGCAAGGGGCGCGCGTCGCACAGCAGGCGCACCAGCAGCTCGCGCCGGGCGGTTTCATCGAGCTTGGCGTAGTTCGCCTCGATGCGGGCCACCGACAGCAATTCAGCAACCACCAACTCATGCTGGTCGGAGCTCTGGCGCAGGTCGACGGTCGCCAAGTGGAAGCCGAAGACCTCGACGGCGCGAATGAGCGGATGCAAGCGCTGCTGCACCAACGGCCCCCCATGGTTCGCGAGGAGCGAGGCCTCGATGGTGCGCAGGTCCGCCAGGAATTCGGCCGGGCCCGTGTACGGATCCTGCGGCGGCACGGCGTGGCGCGCCGCATCGCCGCCCGTCAGGTCCTTGAGCGTCGCGGCCAGGCGCGAGTACATGCCCGTGAGCGCCCGCCGGTAGGGCTCGTCCAGCCGGTGTTCGTTCAGGTCGGGCGAGCGGTCGGCCAGCGCCCGCATGTCCGGCGACACGGCCACCAGCAGCGCCGATTGCGACAGCTCCTGCCCGAGGAAGTGCACTTCGGTGAGGAAATGCCGAAGCGCCACCTCCGCTTGGCGGCGCAAGGCGTACTCCAGCGTCTGCGCCGTCACGTTCGGGTTGCCGTCGCGGTCGCCCCCGATCCACTGGCCCATGCGCAGGAAGGAAGCCACGGGCTGCGAGCCGAGTTCTCGTTCGAGATGCGCGTAGAGCTTCGGGATTTCGCGCAGGAACGTCGCCTCGTAATACGACAGCGCGTTCTCGATTTCGTCGGCCACCGTGAGCTTGGTGAAGCGCAGCAAGCGCGTCTGCCACAGCTGCAGCACCCGCGCGCGCATGTGCGCTTCGTTGGCCGCGAGCTCGCGCGGCGCCAGCGCATCCTTGGGAATGGCCCGCGCCTTGATCTCGTCGCGCATCGTGAGCAGGTGCGCAATGTCGCGCTCCGCATCGAGGATGCTCTTGCGCTGCACCTCGGTCGGGTGGGCCGTGAGCACCGGCGAAAGGTAGCTCCTGGCGAGCAACTGCGACACGGGTTTCGCGCCGATGCCGGCCCAGCGCAGGCGCGCCAGCGCCACCTCGATGCTGCCTTCCTGCTGGTCGCCCGCGCGCTCGTGGATCGAGCGGCGGCGGATGTGGTGGCGGTCCTCCGCCAGGTTGGCCAGGTGCGAGAAGTAGGTGAACGCACGGATCACGCTGACCGTCTGCTCGCTCGACAGCGACTTGAGCAGCGCCTTCAGTGCCCGGTCGGCCTCGTGGTCCGCATCGCGGCGAAAGGCGACCGAGAGCTTGCGCACCCGTTCGATCAGCTCGTACGCCTCCACGCCCTCCTGCTCGCGGATCACGTCGCCCAGGATGCGGCCCAGCAGGCGGATGTCTTCCACCAGCGGGCGCTCGTCGGCCGACCGCGTCCGCGGCACGCGCACGGCCTGGCCGGCCGTGCGCTCAGAGTCGTCGAACGCCATTGCGCATGACCATCCCCGCGCCCGGCGCGATCACTTTTTCCGTCCCCCACCCGGCTTGCGCCTGGCGCGCCTGTTGGGCCTCATGCGGCTCGATCAGGCCCAGCGCGACCAGGCTGGCGATGGCGCGCATGAGCGACTCCGCGGGCATGAACTGGCGCATCTGCGCCTCCGCCATGCCGTGCGCGCACGACTGCAGCAGGTGCAGCAGGTCCGTGAGGTGCCGCGTGCGGCTGTCGTGCTGCTCCCAGGCGGCAACCGCCTTGCCGTTGGGGGTGATGCGGTACAGGGTCGAGTTGTCCCGGTGGGACCCTGCGTTGTGTTGCTGTGTGGCCATGGCGACTTCCCCGGCGATTCATTGCTCCCTGGACGCGGTGGGAATGGCTCGACTCACTTCAGGAATTTCAGCGAGCTCGAGACGACCGTCAACTCCACGAACGACGAGGCGCTGCGCGTCTCGGCGCTGAATGCGAGCGGGAAGCCGCCCAGGTTCATCGGCGGCATCTGCTCGATGGCGGTGGCCAGCGCTGCGGGCGTCGCCTCCTTCGTCTTCGCGCGCTTGAGCGACTCGGTGAGCCAGCGCGCCGCCACGTAGCCTTCCATGCTCGCGAAGTCGGGCGTGATGTTCCGCGCGGCGGCGAACGCGATGAACTCCCGCGAGATCGCCGTGCCGCCGCTCCACGGGAAGGGCACGACCTGCGCCACCGAGATGCCGACGGCCTGCGAGCCGAGCTGGTCGACCAGCGACTGGCCGCCGACGGTGGACACCGTGTAGAAGCTGCCGCCGTATCCCGCTTTGCGCGCGGCCTTCACGAACGCGGCGCTCGCGGCGGTGTTGGCGGCCAGCACGATGGCCTGCGGCTTGGAGGCCACCAGCACCGGCACGGCCGCGCTCACGTCGGCGCTGCCGCGCGACACGCTGGAGAACTGGGCGCTCGCGAGCTTGTTCGCCTCGGCGGCCTGCGCGAACGAATCCCGGATCTCCCAGCCGGCCGATTCGTACTCGAACAGCAGCGCGACGCGGTCGATGCCGATCGAGCTGGTGTGGCGGATGATCTGCCGGATCTCGTCCCTGTGCCCGGCGCGCAGCAGGTACACGTTGGCGTTGGTCTTCTGGCGCAGCACGTCCATGCCGCTCACGGGCGCGATGAACGGCACGCCTTCGGCCAGCGCGGCCTGCATGCCTTCGCGGTTGGCGCCCGGCCCCGCGAAGCCGAAGAAGCCGATGGCGCCGTGGCTCGCCGTGAGCAGCTTGGTGTTGGTCATCGCGCGTTCGACGACGCCGCCGTCGTCCAGCGTGACCAGCTCCATCTTCATGCCGTTGACGCCGCCCTCGGCGTTGACGCCCTCGAACCAGCCCAGCGCCGCGTCGCGGAACTGGCGGCCGACGGCGCCGTTCGCGCCGCTGAGCGACGTGGATTGGCCCAGGCGCAGGACGCCGTCGCCGGCCGCTTTCTTCGCGGCCGCCAAAGCCAGGGTGGGGAACGACAGGCCGGACGCACAGGCCAGTGCGAGGGCCTTTCTTCGGTTCAACATGCTTGTCTCCTCTCGGATGGTTCGGCGGCCCGTCGATGCGCCTGCGGGCCTACCAGCGAAGCGATGCTGTGTGCACAGGCGCATCCCACAGCGATTTCATTTCCTCGTCCAGCAGCGTCACGGTCAGCGACGCGCCGGCCATTTCCAGTGCGGTCGTGTAGTTGCCCACCAGCGACCGCGCGATCTTCAAGCCCTGCTTCTCCAGCACCTGCTGCGCGCAGTGGTACAGCAGGTACTGCTCAATCAGCGGCGTGCCGCCGAAGCCGTTCACGTGCAGCAGCACTTCGGTGCCTGCCGCGGGCTTCAGGTCGCCCAGGATCGCGGCCATCAGCTCGTCGACCAGCTCCTGCGCCGGGCGCACCTTGCCGCGGCGGCGGCCGGGCTCGCCATGGATGCCCACGCCGAACTCCATCTCGTCCTCGGCGATGTCGAACGTCGGGCGGCCCGCGGCCGGCACCGTGCAGCTCGTGAAGGCGACGCCCATCGAGGCGGTGCGCGAATTGACGCGGTCGCCCAGCGCCTTGCACTGGTCCAGGCTCGCGCCCATCTCGGCGGCGGCGCCGACGAGCTTTTCGACCATCAGCGTGCCGGCCACGCCGCGACGGCCCGTGGTGTGCGTGGATCGCTCCACCGCGACGTCGTCGTTGACCAGCACCGTGGCGCAGGGCTGGCCCATCATCTCGGCGGCCATCTGGAAGTTCATGACGTCGCCGGCGTAGTTCTTCACGATGAAGAGGACGCCCTGGCCCGAGCCCACGCTCTCCGCCGCGGCCAGCATCTGGTCGGGCGTGGGCGAGGTGAAGACCTGGCCGGGGCAAGCCGCATCGAGCATGCCCTTGCCGATGAAACCGCAATGCAGCGGCTCGTGGCCCGCGCCGCCGCCGGAAATCAGCGCGACCTTCTTCTTCGCATGGACCTTGCGGCTGACGAAGGTGGGCTCCAGGTGCAGCTGCAGCACGTCCGCGTGCGCGGCGGCCAGGCCCTGCAGCGCCTCCTGCAGCAGCGAGTCGACGTCGTTGACGAACTTCTTCATCGCACGGCCCCTTCGGTGAGCATGTCGCACACGGCGAAGACGGCGACTTGGCTCGTCTTCGCGCCCGGATCGATGTGGCCGAGGGCGCGCTCGCCGAGGAAGTGCGCGCGGCCCTTCGTGGCGATCATGTCGCGCGTGGCGAGCATGTTGAACTCGGCTTCCTGCTTCAGCTTGGCGCACAGCGTCTCGCGGTCGCTGCCCTCGCCGGCCATGCGCACCAGCAGGCGCGATGTCGGGATCAGCACGTCGAGCATCGTCTTCTCGCCCACGTCGGCCTTGCCGCGCGACTTGATCGCATCGACGCCTGCGGCGAGCGCGGCGGCGAACTGCTTGGCGTTGGGTTCCGGGAAGCCCTCGAGCTCGCGGCCCATGGAGATGAAGAAGCTGCCGATCAGCGGGCCGGAGGCGCCGCCGATGGTCGAGAGCAGCTTCATGCCGATCCGCTTGAAGGCCTCGGCCGGCGGGTGTTGCAGCAGCTCGTTCTTCATCGCGACGATGGCTTCGCTGCCGCGGCGCACGTTGATGAAGTGGTCGCCGTCGCCGATCGCCCGGTCGAGCGACTCGATGTGCTCCTCGTTGGCGAGGATCGCGGCTTTCACGGCTTCCACCGCGCTGACAATGTCCTGTGTATTCATGATGGGGAGTCCCTGTGGGTGATCAAGCGGCGACGCGCCGGCCCGCGCCGTCGAAAAGCAGCCGGTGCTGCGGCGGAAAGCGCAGCCGGATGCGCGATTGGGGAGCGGGCGCCGTGTCGCGGTTGAAACGCGCCCGCACTTCCACGCCCGCGTATTCGCAGATGACGTGGTGCTTGAGCAGCGACGACTCGACCACCGTGCATTCGAAGGCCTCGCCCTGGGGCTCGACCTCGACGTCCTCGGGGCGGATGGCGACGTTCGCGACCGCCGTCGGGTACTGGCCCTTGAACCAGCCCGCCGGCAGCACGTTGACCTGCGGCGAGCCCAGGCGCTGCGCGACGTGCAGCGAGCCGGGCGCGGCATAGATCTCCTGCGGCGTGCCCACCTGCAGGATGCGGCCTTCTTCCAGGATGGCGATGCGGTCGGCCAGCGTGGTGGCTTCCACCTGGTCGTGCGTCACGTAGATCACGGTGGCGCCGTTTTCCTTCTGCACGCGCTTGAGTTCCACGCGCAGCTCCTCGCGCAGCTTGGCGTCCAGCGACGACAGCGGCTCGTCCATCAGGAACACGCGGGGCTTGCGCACCAGCGCACGGCCGATGGCCACGCGCTGCATCTCGCCGCCCGACAGCTGCGTCGGCTTGCGCTCGAGCTTGCTCTCGATGTGCAGCGTGGCGGCCACGCGCGCGATGCGGCGGGCGATTTCATCCTCGGCCACGCGGCGCATCGGCGCGCGCAGCGGGAAGGCCATGTTGTCGTACACGCTCAGGTGCGGGTACAGCGAGTACTGCTGGAAGACGAAGGAGCAGTCGCGCAGCGCCGGCGGCAGGGCGGTGGCGTCCTCGCCGTCCATCGCGACCGTGCCCAGTTCGGGCTGCTCCAGGCCGGCGATGACGCGCAGCGTGGTGGTCTTGCCGGCGCCGCTGGGGCCCAGCAGCACGAAGAATTCGCCGTCCTTCACGTCCAGCGCGATGCCGTCGAGGGCGACGGTGGCGCCGAAGGTCTTGCGGATGCCGTTGAGGGTGATGCTAGCCATGGCGCATGCTCGGTTGGTGGGCGATGGTGGTGGCGCTTTGCAGCAGGAGCTCGGTGGCGGCGTCGAACAGCACGACGTGCTGCGTGTCGAAGTCCAGCCCGACCTGCACGCCCTCCTCGGGCCGCGCCGACTTGTCGGCGAGCACCTTGATGGCGCCGGCTTCGGTCTGCACCTCGACGACCCAGTGCGAGCCGAAGTACTCGACGTGCTGCACCTTGCCGCCCAGGCAGCCTTCGTCGGCGCCGCGCAGGCGCACGTACTCGGGGCGGATGCCGAAGATCACGCGCGGCGACGGCGCCTCGATGCGCGGCACGGCTATGTTGCGGCCGGCGATGCGCACCTGGGTGTCGCCCTTGGCGACGGCGGCCTGCGCCTGCACCAGGTTCATCGGCGGGCGGCCGATGAACTTCGCGACGAACAGGCAGGACGGGAAGTTGTAGATGCCGTTCGGGTCGTCGGCCTGCAGTACCTCGCCCTGGTTCATCACCACGATGTGGTCGGCCAGCGCCATCGCCTCGTTCTGGTCGTGCGTGACGAACACGGTGGTGGTCTTCAGCTTGTCGTGCAGCTTGCGCAGCTCCACGCACATCAGTTCGCGGAACTCCGCGTCGAGCGTCCCCAGGGGCTCGTCCATCAGGAAAGCCTTGGGTTGACGCACGATTGCACGGCCCAGCGCCACGCGTTGCCTGTCCCCACCGGCAAGCCCGGTGACGCTGGAGCCGAGCAAGTGCTCGATACGCAGGATCGAAGCCACCTCGTTGACGCGGCGGTCGATCTCTGCACGGGCCACGCCTTCGTTGCGCAGCGGGAATTCAAGGTTGCCCCGCACGCCCAGGTGCGGGTACAGCGCGAAGAGCTGGAAGCACATCGCGATGTCGCGCTCGCGGGGGCGCAGGTAGGTGACGTCGTCGCCGTCCAGCGTGATCTCGCCGGCGGTCGGGTATTCCAGGCCGGCGATCATGCGCAGCGTGGTCGTCTTGCCGCAGCCCGACGGGCCGAGCAGCACGACGAACTTGCCGTCTTCGAGGACCAGCGAGGAGTCCTTCACCGCCGTGAAGTCGGCGAAGCGCTTCTGCAGGTTGCGGATGCGGATCTCGGCCATGTCAGTTCCCCTGCGGCAGCTTGCCGGCGATGGAGAAGCCGACCACGCCGGCGAGCAGCACGGTGAAGCCGTAGCTGAAGACGTCCTGCGACCAGGGCTGCATCAGCATGGCCAGGCCCAGGCCGATGAGGGCGGTGGTGCCGTGCTCCCACGGCCCGCGGCGGAAGAGTTTGGCGATGTTCATTTGCGGATCGCTCCGAAGGTGACGCCACGCAGCAGGTGCTTGCGCAGCAGCACGGTGAACACCAGCACCGGCAGCAGGAACAGCGTCGTGCCAGCCGCCATGGCGGGCCAGTCGAGGCCGCCCTCGCCGATGATGGTGGGAATGAAGGGCGGGGACGTCTGCGCGGTGCCGCTCGTGAGCAGCAGGGCGAAGGCGTACTCGTTCCACGCGAAGATCAGGCAGAAGATGGCCGTGGTCGCGATGCCGGTGGCGGCCTGGGGCAGCACCACCTTCAGGAAGGCTTGCCAACGCGTGTACCCGTCGACCATGGCGGCCTCCTCGTACTCGCGCGGGATCTCGTCCATGAAGCCTTGCAGCAGCCACACCGCGAGCGACAGGTTCACCACCGTGTAGAGCAGGATCAGGCCGGTGTACGTGTCGTTCAGCCCGAGCTGCCGGTACATCAGGTACACCGGGATCGCGATCGCGATGGGCGGCATCATCCGCGTCGACAGGATGAAGAACAGCAAGTCCGACTTGGCGGGCACGCGGAACCGCGAGAACGCATAGGCCGCGAGCGTGCCCAGGACCACCGACAGCAGCGTCGAGCCGAAGCCGATCGCCAGCGAGTTGATGTAGCGGTCCTTGAAGCGCGACGGGCCGGCCAGGATCATCTGCTGGTCGCGCACCAGGCTTTCGTACCAGGTCGTGGCCGGCGGCAATGCCGCGAGCTCGTCGGCGCCGACGCGCGAGCGCGTCGTGAACAGGTTGACGTAGCCGATCAGCGACGGCTGCGTGATCACCTTGGGCGGGTACGCGATCGCATCGTTGGGCGTGCGGAAGCTGGTCATGAAGATCCACACCAGCGGGATCAACGACAGCACCGCATACGCGATGACCACGGAACCGGCGAACCATTTGGATGCGCTCGTCGCCTCGAGCGGGCTGTGGGGGGCGGCTCTCATCGCTGTTTCACCTTGTCGAGGAACCGGACCGTGACGAGCGACATGCCGTAGATCGCCACGAAGAGGATGATTGCGAGTGCCGAGGCGTAGCCGGTGCGCCACTTCTCGAAGGCCTCGCGCTTGAGGTGGATGGACGCCAGTTCGGTCACGGAGCCGGGGCCGCCGTTGGTGAGCTGGTCGACCAGGTCGAACATCTTGAAGTTCTCGATGGAGCGGAACAGCAGCGCGAGGATGATGAACGGCATCACCATCGGCACCGTGATGCGCCAGAACTTGGTCCATTCGGAGGCGCGGTCGATTTCCGCGGCCTCATACAGATAGGGCGGGATCGAGCGCAGGCCCGCCAGCAGGATGAGCATCACGTACGGCGTCCACATCCAGGTGTCCACCAGCACGATCGCCCAGGGCGACAGGTTCACGTCGCCGAGCATCGTGAACTTCTCGGGCCCGCCGAAGAACGACACGATGTAGTTGAAGATGCCGTATTGCGGCTCGAAGAAGTACTTCCAGAAGGTGCCGACCACCGCCGGCGCCAGCATCATGGGCAGCAGGATCGCGGTGCTCCAGAAGCTGTGCGTGCGGAAGCGCCGGTTCAGGAGCAGCGCCAGGGCGAAGCCCAGGAGCAGTTCCAGCACGATCGACCAGCACAGGAAGTGCGCGGTCGTGCGCATGTTCAGCCAGATCGCCTCGTCGCCGAGGACGCGCTGGTAGTTGGAAATCCCCACCCACGAGATTTCCGCGTTCGGCTTGTTCGCGCGGAAATTCGTGAATGAGAGATAGATCGTCCAGAGCAGCGGGAAGATGTTGAATGCCAGCAGCAGGACGATGGTCGGGCCGACGAAGAGCCACGCGAGCGCCCGGTCGGAGAGACCCTGGTGCACCGGCTTGTGTCCCTTTGCCGGTGCGAGGGCGGAAGCCGGCGGGGCGGAGCCCGCCGCTTCCTGTGACACCGCCGCTGCCACGGCTGGTTGGCGCCACTGCATGAAGAACCGAGGTTTCACGTGAGCTCCTCTATCTGCCCTGTTACTTCAGCTTCCCGTCTTCCTTGAAGACTTCGGTCCAGTCCTTGACCATCCCGTCGAGCGCGGCCTGGGGCGTGCCCTTGCCGGCGACGACGTAGTCGTGGACGCGGTTCTGCATGGCGAGCAGCAGCTGCGCGTAGGTCGGCTCGGCCCAGAAGTCCTTGACCATCTTCATGGAGTCGAGGAACACCTTGGCGTACGACGTGCTCTTGTCGAAGCCGGGCGCGTTCAGGATGGCCTGGTTGCAGGTGAAGCCACCGGCATCCCACCACTTCTTCTGCACGCTCTGCTGCGCGAACCACTTCAGGTACTCGAGCGCCATCGGCTGCTTGTCGGAGTACTTGACCACCGAGATGCCCTGGCCGCCCAGCTGCGCGAACTGCTTGTCACCCTTGGGGATGGCGAAGAAGCCCGTCTTCTCGCCGCCGACCTGCGGGTCCTTGGAGATGCCCGGGAAGAAGGCGATGAAGTTCATCTGCATCGCGACCTGGCCCGACTTGTAGGCGTCGAGGTTCTCGGTCATGTACGCGTTGCTGTGGCCCGGGGGGGTCACGGTGTCGTACAGCTCCTTGTAGAGCTTCAGGCCCTTGGCGGCGCCGGCGCTGTTGACGAAGCCCTTCATGTCGTACGGCTTGGCCGGGTTCGAGTACTCGAAGCCGTAGGCGTACAGCGCGTTGGTCACGCCCATCGTGATGCCTTCGGAGCCACGCTCGGTGTAGAGCGCCGCGCCGTAGACCTTCTTGCCGTCGATGGTGCGGTTCTGGAAGAACTGGCCGACCTGCTTGAACTCGTCCCAGGTCTTCGGCGCTTCCAGGTCGCGGCCGTACTTCTGCTTGAACTCGGCGCGCAGCTCGGGGCGGGCGAACCAGTCCTTGCGGTACGTGAAGGCCACGGCGTCGCCCATCGCGGGCAGGGCCCAGTAGTTGGGCGTCTTCTTCGGCCACTCCGAATAGCCCGTCACGGTGGCGGGCATGAAGTCCGACATCTTGATGCCGTTCTTGTCGAAGAAGTCGTTCAGCTTGACGTAGTGGCCTTCCTGCGCCGCGCCGCCGATCCACTGGCTGTCGCCGATCAGCAGGTCGCACAGCTTGCCCTTCGAGTTGAGCTCGTTGAGCATGCGCTGCGCGAAGTTCGGCCACGGCACGAACTCGTACTTCATCTGGATGCCGGTCTTGGCCGTGAAGTCCTTGGACAGCTCGACCAGCGCGTTGGCCGGGTCCCAGGCGGCCCAGCACAGCGTGAGGCTCTTCTCCTGGGCTTGCGCGCCCAAGGCCGTGGCGGCCAGCGCTGCCCCGGCGAGCGTCCGCCACAGGGTTGATTTCAGTTTGCTCATCTGCGTCTCCATTCCGCGCGTGGCATCCCACGCATAGGTTTCAAGTGCAGGCCCGGCGGCCCATCCGCCTTGCCTTCCCCCGAGCGCCAGGCGCCCATCAGTCCGTGGACCCGTCCCGTGCCCCCTACCTCGCACCGGCCAGCCTTGTTCTGATGGCTTTGATGTTATTTCCATCATTTAATCAATCAATCAATGGAAACCCTAATACCGCAGATAAATCAGGCAAAAAAGACCCCGGCCGTCTTGCTGCAAAGCAGCACGAGCGAACCGGGGAAGGAAGGACCCTCTTGGAGAACTAACGTCGGGTCAGGTGCGGGAACGCGGCGCGTCCGGCGTAGACGGCGGCCGGGCCGAGCTCCGATTCGATGGCCAGCAGGCGGTTGTATTTCGCGACGCGCTCCGAACGGCACAGCGAGCCCGTCTTGATCTGCGTGGCGGCGGTGCCGACGGCGAGGTCGGCGATGGTCGTGTCTTCCGTTTCGCCCGAGCGGTGCGACACGATGGAGGCGTAGTTCGCGCGCGAGGCGCGCGAGATCGCCGCGAGCGTTTCGCTCAGCGTGCCGACCTGGTTCGGCTTCACGAGCAGGGCGTTGGCCAGGCCGTCGTCGATGCCCTGCTGCAGGATGGTCGGGTTCGTGACGAAGAGGTCGTCGCCCACCAGCTGCACGTCGCGTCCCAGCTTCTCGGTGATGAGGCGCCAGCCTTCGCGGTCGTCTTCGGCCAGGCCGTCCTCGATCGAGAGGATCGGGTAGGCGCGCGACCACGCGGCGAGCAGGTCGACGAACTCGCCGGCATCGAGCTTCTTGCCTTCGCCGTCCAGGTGGTAGCGGCCGTCGCGGTGGAACTCGCTGCTGGCGACGTCGAGCCCGAGGTACACGTCGCGGCCCGGGCGCAGGCCCGCGACTTCCGCCGCTTCGAGGATCAGGTTCATCGCCGCTTCGTTGGACGGCAGGTCCGGCGCGAAGCCGCCTTCGTCGCCCACGGCGGTGGACAGCCCCTTGCGCTTGAGTACGGACTTGAGCGCATGGAACACCTCGGCGCCGTGGCGCAGCGCTTCGGCGAAGTTCGACGCGCCCACGGGGATCACCATGAACTCCTGGACGTCGACGTTGTTGTCCGCGTGCGCGCCGCCGTTGACGATGTTCATCATGGGCACGGGCAGCTGCAGCGCGGCGCCGGTGCGCGCCGCGAAGTAGCGGTACAGCGGCAGCGCGAGCGCTTCGGCGGCGGCCTTCGCGGCGGCGAGCGACACCGCGAGGATCGCGTTGGCGCCCAGGCGCGACTTGTCCGGCGTGCCGTCGAGCGTGATCAGCAGCCGGTCGAGGCCGCCCTGTTCCGCCGCGTCGAAGCCGAGCAGCGCATCGCGCAGCTCGCCGTTGATGTTGGCCACCGCGCGCGTGACGCCCTTGCCGCCGTAGCGGCGGGTGTCGTAGTCGCGCAGCTCCAGCGCCTCGCGCGAGCCGGTGGAAGCGCCCGAGGGCACCGCGGCGTGGCCGCGTTCGCCGCTTTCGAGCGTGACGGTCGCCAGGACCGTGGGATGTCCGCGCGAGTCGAGGATCTCGGCGGCGCGGATGTCGGTGATGCGTGGCATGGGTTTGCCTTCAGACCTTCGCGATGTGCAGGAAGTTGGTGGTGCCGGGCACGCCGAAGGGCATGCCCGATGCGATGACGACGATGTCGCCCGCGGCCGCGAAGGCTTCGCGCTGCGCCACCGCGCAGGCGCGCGCCGCGATCTGCGGCACATCGGGCACGTGCTCGTCGTCGTGGATGGAGTGCACGCCCCACACCAGCGCCAGCTGGCGCGCGGTGCCGAGGTCGGGCGTGAGCGACAGCACGGGCACGCCAGGCCGCTCGCGCGCGGCGCGGAAGCTCGTCGCGCCCGAGCGCGTGTAGGTGACGATGCCCGCGACCGGCAGCAAGCCCGCCGTGTCGCGCAGCGCGAGGCAGATCGCATCGGGGATCGCCGCCGGCGGCGGGCAGCCCGAGGCGTCGATGGCGCGGCGGAACTCCGGGTCCGACTCCACCTGGCGGATCACGCGGTCCATCATCGCCACCGCCTCGCGCGGGTAGCGGCCCGAGGCCGACTCCGCCGACAGCATGACCGCGTCGGCGCCTTCGTACACGGCGTTGGCGACGTCGGACGCCTCGGCGCGCGTGGGCACGGGCGCGGTGACCATCGACTCGAGCATCTGCGTGGCGACCACCACCGGCTTGCCGGCGGCGCGGCACGCCCGCACGATGCGCTTCTGCACCGTGGGCACCTGCTCGGCGGGCAACTCCACGCCGAGGTCGCCGCGCGCAACCATCACGGCGTCGGATGCGGCGACGATCGGCTCCAGCGCATCGATGGCCGCGGGCTTCTCGATCTTGGCCAGCACACGCGCGCGGCCCTGCACGATGCGCTGCACCTCCTCGACGTCGGCGGCGCGCTGCACGAAGGACAGCGCGACCCAGTCGACGCCGAGTTCCAGCGCGAACTTCAGGTCGGTGCGGTCCTTGTCCGTCAGCGCCGACAGCGGCAGCACCACCGACGGCACGTTGACGCCCTTGCGTTCGGACAGCTGCCCGCCCACGACGACGCGCGTGCGCGCGAACTCGGGCCCGCACACGATCACCTCCAGCCGCAGCTTGCCGTCGTCGAGCAGCAGCTGCGCGCCGGGCGCCAGCGCCGCGAAGATCTCCGGGTGCGGCAGCGGCGCGCGGCTGTCGTCGCCGGGCGTGGGATCCAGGTCGAGCCGGAAGCTCGCGCCCGCTTCCAGCATGACGGGACCGCGCGCGAGCGCGCCGATGCGCAGCTTGGGCCCCTGCAGGTCGGCGAGCACGGCCACGGGCCGCCCCGCTTCGCGCTCGACGGCGCGGATGTGGTCGAAGCGCTCGCGGTGCTGGGCGTGCGTGCCGTGGCTGAAGTTCAGCCGGAACACGTCCGCACCCGCGGCGAACAGCGAGCGGATCGTCGCCAGGTCGGAGCTGGCCGGCCCCAGCGTCGCGACGATCTTGGCCTGGCGCATGCGTCTCATAGGATGAATCCGGTGTTGATGAAGCTCGAGCAGTGGCCGCGCACGATGGCGTTGAGCAGCTGCTTGTTGGCGTCGGTCTGGCGCGCGGCGACCATGGAGCGGATGGAAAAGGCGCGCAGCGCGTCGCGCACGGACAGCGTGCCCTCGGCCGAGTCCTTGCGCCCCGCGAACGGGAACGCGTCGGGGCCGCGCTGGCACTGCGAGTTGATGTTGACGCGGCACACCTGGTTGACCAGCGGGTCCACCAGCGCGCCGACCTGCGTCGCGTCGCGCCCGAAGATGCTCACCTGCTGGCCGTGCTCGGAGGTCGTCACGTAGTCGAGCGCCTCCTGCACGTCGCGGTAGGGCATCACCGGCACGATGGGGCCGAACTGTTCCTCGCGGTGCAGCTTCATGCCCTCGCGCACCGGGTAGACGATGGCCGGGTAGAACAGGGTGGCGCACGACGCGCCGCCGCCCGGGTTGACGACGCGCGCGCCTTTCGCCGCGGCGTCGGCGATCGCCTCGTTCATGTAGGCGGTGCGGTGCGGCGCGGGCAGCGGCGTGATCTGCACGCCCGGCTCCCACGGCATGCCCACTTTCAGCTGCGACACGGCGGTGACCAGCCGGTCGAGGAAGGGCCGCACGATGACCTCGTGCACCAGCAGCATCTTCAGCGCGGTGCAGCGCTGGCCGTTGAACGACAGCGCGCCCGCGACGCACTCGCGCACCGCGAGGTCGAGGTCGGCGTCCGGCAGCACGATGGCGGCGTTCTTCGCGTCCAGCCCGAGCACGGCGCGCAGGCGGTGCGACTTCGGGTGCTGCTTCTTCAGGTGGTCGGCCACGCGGCTCGAGCCGATCAGCGCCAGCACGTCGATGCCGCCGGATGCGAGCATGCGCGGCACGACGACTTCGCCGGGCGCGTAGATGGTGTTGACCACGCCGGGCGGAAACGAATCGCGAAACGGCTCCAGCAGCGGCTCGAACACCAGCGTGCCGTACTGCGGCGGCTTGAGCACCACCGTGTTGCCCATGAGCAGCGCCGGCACCAGCGTGCAGAACGTCTCGTTGAGCGGGTAGTTGTACGGGCCCATGCACAGCACCACACCCAGCGGCGTGCGGCGCACCTGGCCGATGGTTCCTTCGACGATCTGGAAGCGCGAGTCGGCGTTGTCGATGTCCTTGAGCGCCTCGATCGTGGCCTGCACGTACTCGACGGTGCGGTCGAACTCCTTGGCCGCGTCGGCCAGGCTCTTGCCGATCTCCCAGACGATCAGCCGCACGATGCGCTCGCGCCGCTGCACCATCGCCTGCAGGAAGCGCTGCATGCAATCGATGCGGCGCGCCACCGGCATGGTGGGCCAGGCGCCGCGGCCGCGGTCGTAGGCGCGCGCCGCGGCGGCGACCATCACGTCCGCCTCTTCGGCACCCATCTGCGGATGGCTGCCGATGGAAACTTGCCGCACCGAGCCGGTTGCGGAGCGGACGCACACGGGCGACAGCACCGGCTTGGTGGGGCCGGTCCACTCGCGCAGCTCGCCCCCGAGGAGGTAGCCGCGCTGGTGGACTTCGGGCAGCCGATGCTGCGCCGGCAGCTCGTCCCCGGCGGGGAAGAGCTGCTCGAGGCGCGCAGGATCGGCTGTCATGCTGCGTCCGTCAGAACGCGTGGAACACGCCCAGCGCGTAGCCGGTCTTGTTCGTGCCGGCGGGCGCCTTGTTGTCGTTGGCGATGACGGCGAAGACGTTCGTCTGCTTCGACAGGAAGTGCTTGTAGCCCACCGAGACGAGCTGCTCGACGCGGGTGCCACCCTGGTCCTGCAGGTCGATCGACGCGATCAGCGCGCCCGCGCCGACCGGGACGTTCACGCCGGCGAGGATGTTCTTGCGGCTGGTGCCCACGGCGTCGCGGCCCGTGCCGTAGCCGGCGTGCAGCTTGGCAGCGCCGAAATCGTAGGTGGCGGCCAGCGTGCTCCAGCGCTCGGAGCTGCCGTCGTTGGAGCGCTCGTGGCCCGCGCCGACGTAGAAGGGACCGTCGCCGTAGCTCACGCCCACGTTCCACGGGCGCTTGCCGCCGCCCACGCGCTCGGCCGACACCTGGGTGCCGAAGCTGAAGCCGCCGACGGAGTGCTCGTACGTGATGGAGTTGTTCACCCAGAACGCGCCGAGGCAGCCGCCGCGGAAGGCGGGGCCGCAGCCGACGGAGCCGTAGGTGCCTTCACCGAGGGTGCCCATGCCGAAGGGGTCGGCCGCGTACTGCGACTTCAGGAAAGCCTGCGACCACCAGCGGCCCAGCTTCACCGAGCCCCAGTCCTTGCTGGACAGGCCCACCCACGAGCCGCCCTTCCAGAACGTGCCGCTGTTGGTCAGGCCGGTGTCGGGGTCGAAGCGGTGCTCCAGGTAGAACTGGGCCTTCAGGCCGCCACCGAGGTCTTCGTCGCCTTTGAAGCCGATGCGGCTGCCGCCCATATCGAACATCTGCGTGCCGGGTGCCTGCTGCGTCTGGCGGCCCACTTGGGCTTCCATGAAACCGAAGATCGTGACCGACGACTGGGCCCAGCTTGCGGTTGCGCCGCCTGCCAGGGCGGCAGCGATCACCATTGCGTAGCTCTTCATTGAGAAATGCCTCCAGGATTGATTAAAAAGATGGGATTACTGCCTTGCCGCCGCTCAGGACGAAGTTCGAAAGTCGAGTCCCCTCAACGCCTTTTTGACGACGTTGTGATAATAAATCAATCTTAATCAATCAAACAAGTGAAATCTGCGTCAGTGTCTTGACAGCGCCAACTGGAAGGAAATGCAGTACAGTCCGCGTGCCGCTCCAGGCGATTGATTTAATTGAGGGGAATGGCAGCGACGATCAATCAGATTGCCGAAGCCGCCGGGGTCAGTACCGCAACGGTCGACCGGGTGCTCAACAACCGGCCGGGTGTCAACCCGGCCACCGTCGAGCGCGTCCGCGCGGTGATGGCCTCCCTGGGCGCAGGCGCGCCGGTGCGCGGGCGCCCGCGCACCACGCCCAACTACCGCTTCGGCTTCGTGCTGCCGGCGGCGCGGCGCGGCTTCTTCGACATGATCGACCGCATGGTCGCCCAGGCCGCCGGCGACTTCCGCCACCAGCACATCACCGAGATCACGCACCGCCTGCCGAACGCGGACGGCGCCGACTTCGCGCTGGAACTCGCCAAGATGACGGACCTGGACGGCATCGCGCTGCTGGCGCCCGACGTGCCGCAGGTCAAGCTCGCGATCAACGAGCTGGTGCGCGCCGGCGTTCACGTCGTCACGCTGTTCTCGGACGTTCCCGGGTCGCTGCGCGAAACCTTTGTCGGCGCGGACAACCGCGCTGCCGGCCGCACGGCGGGCCTGCTGCTCGGGCGTGAGCTGCCGCGCGGCGAGCCGGGGCGCTGCGTGCTGCTGTCGCCGCCCACGCGCTTCGCCGCCGAGATCGACCGCCGCATCGGCTTCGCGCAGGTGCTGGAAGAGCGCTTCCCCGGCGCGTCGCTGCTCGAATTGCCCGACATGCCGGAAGCCGAGGACCAGGCCTACGCCTTCGCGCGCGAGTTCCTCGACCCGAAGCGCACCGGCGGGCGGGTTCACGCCCTCTACAACATCGGCCCGGGATCGCACGGCGTGGGCCGCGCCATCCAGGAGCTGGGCTACGACAGCTCGCTGGGCTTCGTCGTGCACGACCTGCTGGAGATGCACCGCACGCTCCTGGTCGCCAACACGGTGACGTACGTCCTGCAGCAGGACGTGCACTACGCCGTCATGACGGCCGCCAAGGTGCTGCGCCTGCTGTGCGAGGACGTGCGCGGCGCGCTGGCGGTGAGCAACCCCAGCATCGAAATCATCACCGCCGAAAACCTCGCATAAACGAAAGGTGACAGTCAGGCTGGTCGGTGACCATAATGGTGCACCGAGGGGCCGGCATGAAGAAGTTCACCAATCTTCCGAGCGACGTCGTCTACGAAAGCGCACTGGGCTTTGCCGCGGCCCATGCGGACATCGTCACGCTCAACGTCGACCCGCTCTTCGTCGCCCGCAAGCATCCCAACCGCAACAAGGTGGCCCTGGTCTCGGGCGGCGGCTCGGGGCATGAGCCGCTGCACATCGGCTACGTCGGCGCCGGCATGCTCGATGCGGCCTGCCCCGGCGAGGTGTTCACCTCGCCGACCCCCGACCAGATGCTCGCGGCGTGCAAGGCCGTGGCGGGCGACGCCGGCGTCCTCTACATCGTCAAGAACTACGCCGGCGACGTCATGAACTTCCAGATGGCGATGGACATGATGGACCGGGAGTACGCCTCGGTGCTGGTCAACGACGACGTCTCGGTCGACACCGCCGGCCACAACGCCCAGCGGCGCGGCGTCGCGGGGACGGTGGTGGTCGAGAAGATCGTCGGGGCGGCCGCCGAGCGCGGCGCCAACCTCGCGGCGTGCAAGCGGCTCGCGGACCGGGTCAACGCGCACACCGCGTCGATGGGTGTCGCGTTCACCAGCTGCACCGTGCCGGAGGCGGGCGTCGCCACTTTCGAGATCGGCGCGGACGAGATGGAAGTCGGCGTGGGCATCCATGGCGAGCCCGGCCGCCGCCGCGCCACCGTGCAGCCCGCCGCGGTGATCGTCGACGAGCTGCTCGCGGCCATCCTCAAGGACATCACGCCCAAGCGCGGCGACGAGGTGCTGCTGTTCGTCAACGGCCTGGGCGGCACGCCGCTGATGGAGCTGTACCTGCTGTATCGCGACGCCAGCGAGCACCTGTCGCGCGCCGGCTTCATGCCCGCGCGTTCGCTGGTGGGCAACTACACGACCTCGCTCGAAATGGCGGGCGCGTCGATCACGGTTACCGTGCTCGACGAGGAGATGAAGGCGCTGTGGGACGCGCCGGTGCACACGCCGGCGCTGCGCTGGTAGCACCTTCGATGTAATCTCCGCGTCAGTCGGCGCCGCGACACTGCCGCGCATGAAACGTGTCGCCGCCCTCGCCTTCGCCGCACTGCTCGCGGCGCCATGCTTCGCCCTCGACCTCGTCGTGCCCGCCTACTTCTACCCGGCGGGCAAGAAGAACCCGTGGCCGCAGCTCGCAGTGGCCGCGGCGCGCGCGCCGCTGGTCGCGATCCTCAACCCGGCGAGCGGGCCCGGCACGTTCACCGACCCGAACTACACGGCTGCGATCGCCGGTGTGCGCAGCGCGGGTGGCCGCGTGATCGCGTATGTGTCCACGCGCTATGCCACGCGGCCGCTGATCGAAGTCACCGCCGACATCAACGCCTACCTCGGCATGTACGCGGTGGACGGCTTCTTCCTGGACGAGATGACGAACGACGCCGACGCGGGGCACCTGGCTTTCTACCAGTCGGCGTACAACTACATCAAGGCGCTCAACCCCGCGTACCACGTGATGGGCAACCCGGGCACGAACACGCAGGAAGCGTATGCCAGCCTGCCGGTGGCCGACAGCTTCGTCGTGTTCGAGGGCAACGCCACGTCGTATTCAGCCTATGTGCCCGCGGCGTGGCAGGCCGGCTACGCGCGCAGCCGCTTCGTGCACATCGTCTACAAGTCCGACAAGAAGCAGATGGCGAAGGACGTCGCGAATGCCGTGGCGCGCGGCGCCGGCGGGCTGTTCGTGACGAGCGACAAGCTGCCCAACCCGTACGACGTGCTGCCCTCCTACTGGAAGGACGAAGTCACGGAAGTGGGCGCAGCGCCCTGACGCGCCGCGTCATCGGCCGGTGAACTTCGCCGGCCGCCGCTCGACGAAGGAGCGCACGCCTTCCTTCGCGTCCTCGGTGTTCGCCAGGCGCGTCTGCACGTCGATGAACTCGGCCATCGCGGTGAGCGGGCCCTGCTCCACCGCCTTCACCGCGTTCAGGCGCGTGGCGACCACGGCCTGGGGCGCCTGCGCGGCGATCGCTTCGGCGATGCGGATCGCCTCGTCCAGCTCGCGGCCCGCCGGGACGACCTTCTGCACGAAGTTCAGGCGCAGAGCCTCGGTTGCATCGAACTCGTCGCCGGTCAGCAGGTGCAGCATCGCGTTGCCCAGGCCCGCGCGCTGCGACATGCGCAGCGTCGCGCCGCCGGTGGCCATGATCCCGCGCTTGACCTCGAGCTGCGAGAAGCGGCAATCGTTGGCCGCGACCACCACGTCGGCGGCGAGCATCAGCTCGATGCCCAGCGTGAAGGTGATGCCCTTGACCGCGACCACCATCGGCTTGGTGCGGCGGCGGTAACCCGGCGTGCCCAGGTCCATCGGCTCCACGTCGCCGGGCCGGAGCAGCTTTTCGCCGCGCTGCATGAAGGGCGCGATGGTCGGCAGGTCCAGGCCCGCGGTGAAGTGCTGGCCGAAGGCGTGCAGCACGCCGACGCGCAATTGCGGGTCGTCGTCCAGGCGCGTGTACGCCTCGCCCAGCTCGCGGAACATGCGCGGCGTGAAGCCGTTGTACTTGGCGGGCCGGTTGATGCCCACCAGCAGCAGCGGCCCGCGCGCTTCGCAAGTGATGCAGCCTTCGGCCGGCGCGTCCATCGCTTACGAGAAGTGCAGGTTGGCGATGCGGATCCAGGGCAGGCGCTGCGCGCCGCCGTCGATCTGCTCGCGCGAGATGGCGACCACATCCTTGAGCATCTGCGCCATGTTGCCCGCGATCATGGTCTCCGACAGCGCCGGGCCGATGGCCCCGCCGTCGATGCGGAAGCTGTTCTTGATCACGCCCGAGAAGTTGCCGTTGGCGGCGGGGTTGCCCATGGACAGGCGCCCGACGATGGCGCCGCGCTGCACGCCGCCGATCACTTCCGACAGCGGCGTCCGGCCCGCGACCACATCCCAGCCACCCGCCACCGGCACGTGCTTCAGCCCCGTCTTGCGGCTGCCGTACAGCGTCGGCGTCAGCGCGCGCAGCGTGCCTTGCTCCAGCAGCGTCACGGGCGGCGCGGCGAAAGCGTCGCCGGAAATTGCGGCGACGCCGGGCGCATCGAACCGGCTGCGGATGGTGAGCAGCGGCGAGGCGATCACCTCACCCACGCTGCCCTGGTACAGCGAGCTGCCCGAGATCAGTTGCGTGTCGCCCAGTTGCCCCAGGAACCACCCGAGCAGGTCGGACACCGCGCCGGGCGTGAACACCACGTCGCCGAGGAACTTGCCGCCGATGGGTTGCGTGTCGATCTGCCGTTCCGACTCGCGCATCATGTCGGCGAGGCCGAAGTAAGCCTGCGCCGGCTGCGACGCGAGTTCGTCCGCGGAGCCGCCCGTGAAGTTGTACGAGCTCGACTTGCTGCCCTCGCGCGCCGCGCCGATGGCGCTGAGCGAATAGCAGCCGATGCTCGCGGCCAGGTCGCTGCCGCCGGTGGTGAGCGTGTGCCAGCGCTGCCACTGGTGCGAGCAGCTTCCCTCTTCGAGCATCATGCGCGGCGTTTCGCCCGCGCGGAACGCCAGCAGCTCCTTCACCTTCGCCGCGAGCAGCTCGCGGTCGCCCTGCTGCGGGCCCTGCACGATGCGCGCGTGCTGGCCGCTCGACACGGCGTTGGCTTCGTCCTGCGGCGCCGACTGCGCGTCCTTGTACAGCGACGCGATGCGCGCCTGCACCGCTTCGCGGTCGACCTGCGACAGCTCGGTGCTGGCCATGCGGCCGCCGGCGATGCCCAGCAGCATCAGCTTGTGCGACTCGGTGCTGCGCAGCAGGCTCGGCTCGTTGTGGGCGATGCCCAGCTCGTCCAGCTTGCCGTGCACGGCCGTGACCTGCGCGTGCTCGAAGCCCGCGCGCTTCATGCCCTCGAGCGTCTGCGCCGCGAGGTCCTGGAGGTTCAGTTCGAGTGCGCCCATCATTCGCCCCCGATGTGCGCCTGCGCGCGCAAGGCCGGCCCGCCCATGGACACCACCATGGGCTGCTTCTTGCCGCAGTAGCCGCTGCAGTTCCAGTAGATGTCGTCGGACACCGCGTCGACCGACTGCAGCACCTTGATCGCCGAGCCGGAGATGGTGGTGTCGCGGATGGCGCGCCCGAGCTTGCCGTCCTTGATCTCGTAGGCCAGCGACACGCCGAACATGAACTCGGTGGTCGAGTCGGCCTGGCCGTTGCCGGTCTTCATCAGGAAGTAGCCTTCGTCGACGCCGGCGATCATGTCCTCGAGCTTCGACTGCCCGGGCACGATGACCGTGTTGCGCATGCGCACGAGCGGCTCATCCGAGGGCGCGTAGGCGCGCGCGCTGCCGGTGGGGCGGATGCCCAGCTTCGCCGCGGTCTCGCGGCTGTTCATGAACTCGGTGAGGATGCCCTTGTCGATCAGCATCGCATCGCGCGCCGGCATGCCTTCGTCGTCGGCATAGACGGGGATCATCACTTCCTCGCCGCCGAAGGTGTGGGCGACGTCGATCATCGTGACGAGGTCGCTGCCCACGCGCTGGCCGACGAGGTCGCGCGTGACGGCGCCGCCGAGCACCAGGTCGGCCTCGCACGGGTGGCCCATGGCCTCGTGCGCCAGCATGCCCGCGAGTTCCGGTGCGAGCACCACGGTGTGCTGGCCGCCGCGCGCCGCCACCGCCTCGCACTTGGCGCGCACGTGGCGATGGACGTCATCGAGCTCGCGCTCCAGCGCCGCGGGCGACAGGTCGAGGTCGGCGAGGCTGCCCTTGCCGCTGACCACGTGCATGATCTCCACGGGCGCGCCGTCGGCGCCGATCGCCGTGAACGTCACGTAGCACAGCGCGCGCTGGATGCTGTTCAGCACCTCGCTGCCGGTGCTGGTGGTGAGCCACTTGGAATGGTGCTCGTCGCCGAACAGCACGCGCGTGGATTTCAGGTCCGGGTAGCGCTGCTTGCACCACGCCGACAGTTCGGCCATGCGCGCGACGCATTCGTCCTGGCCGATGGCGGCCTTGCCCTTGAAGGCGTGCTCGCCGCGGTAGGTGCCTTCGGGCAGCGTGAGCGCGTCCTTGCGGCCGAAGCGGCCCATGGCGCGCGCGTTGCCGCGCGCCTGCTGCGTCATGCGCTCGACGCCGGCGGCGCTGGCGTCGTTGGTCGACGCGAAGCCCCAGTAGCCGGCGTCCCAGGCTCGCGCGCTGGCGCCGCTGTCGAGCGTCTGCGAGTTGAGGGTGAGGTTGCCGTCCACCATCAGCAGGCGGCGCTTGCGCAGCTCGTGGCGGCGCGTTTCCAGGTAGGTCATGCTTCGCTCCGTACGTCGGCTTCGTGGGCCGGAGCGCCATTAGATCACTTCACAGCAGCGAGTCCACGGGGACTGTCCGGGTGTCCATCACCTCATCCAGCACGCCGTCCACCATGAGCATGTCGCGGTACACGCCCAGCGCCAGCAAGGGCGGGCCGGAGCACTGCTGGCGCATGTTGGGGTCGCCCAGCATCCAGCGGACGATGTACATGCGCGCCTCGCGGTACGGCCATTCGTTGGCCAGCCCGTCGCACAGTTGCGCGTCATCGAGCAGCGACGCGTCACCGGTGGACGGCGCGTCCCAGGCCGGCGCGTTCTGCCCGAAGCGCTTGCGGAACGCCGCGCGCGCCACTTCCCATTCCTTCTCGCGCGCCAGCTGCCGGTACAGCTCGCGCAGTTCGAGGAAGACCCAGGGGCTGGTGTAGCGGAAGTCGGCCAGGTGCTGCTGCAGCAGGAGCGTGGAGGCGATCACGTCGCCGCGGTTGCGGCGGCGTTTCAGTTTGCCCTCGAGCTCGTGCAGGTCGATCAGCGTCGCCTCGCGCCGCGAAGTGGTTTCGCCGATCGCCGTGACGTAGATGGCGCGCGCGGATTCGGCGGCATTGGGGCTGTCCGGCAGGATGTCGTCGATGCCGCCCGCCGTGGTGATGATGGAGGCGCCGGGGGGCTGCCGGTCGGCCCACAGGATGGAGTCCTTCTCGGTCTCGAGCAGGCGGCGCCGGCGGCGCTCGACGATCCAGCCGGTGGCGAACACGACGGACGCGGCGGCCCAGAGCAGCGTCGGCAAAGACGCGCCGCCGGCGCCTTTCACGGCGCCGGATGCGGGGCTCTCGGCGGGCAGGGCGGACTCCGTCACTTGCAACCAATGGTACTAGTCGCCCGCGCCCGGCGCCATGGTGAATGCATGTGAAGTCGTTCACACGCGGGCACCCTTTACGGAAATTTGAGGATTCGCTTAAGCAATTCTTAAGCGCGGCGTTTGCGCCTGCTTCCTAGACTCCCGGCCACCCCCAAGGAGAACCTCTTGAAGATCGACACGAAGGAAATGCATGAAGTGGCCGCCGCGGCGGCACCGCGCCTGGACATGTACGGGCCCATCCACAAGGCGCTGCGCGCCTTCATGGCCGACACGCTGCTGGCGCTGGGCCGCATGGACACGGCCGACGAACTGGAGTTCGTGCAGGTCACGCAGCGCGTGCTGGAGCTGATGGACTTCTGCCGCTCGCACCTGGCGCACGAGAACCGCTTCGTCCACACGGCGATGGACGAGCGCAAGCCCGGCTCGGCGGGTCGCATCGCGCGCGAGCACGAGGACCACGAGCGCCACATCGCACTCATCGCCGCCGGCGTGGCCGCGCTGCGCGCGCAGGCCGTGGCCGCCCGCCCCGCTGCGGCGATGCAGCTGTACCGCGACCTCGCGGCGTTCGTCGCCGAAAACTTCGTGCACATGAACGTCGAGGAGACCGAGCACAACGCGGTGCTGTGGTCGCACTACACCGACGCCGAACTCCAGCGCATCCACGACGAGCTGGTCGCATCGGTGCCGCCGCCCGAGATGCTGGTGGTGCTGCGCTGGATGGTGCCGTTCATGAACCCGGCCGAGCGCGCGGGCATGCTGGCCGGCATGCGCGAGCATGCGCCGGCGCCCGCGTTCCAGGCGGCGCTGGACACCGTGCGGCCGCACCTCACCGCGCGCGAGTGGGACAAGCTGGAAGCGGCGCTGGGCCTCTAGGCCTGGTGCAGCGTCACCGGGCGCGTGACGGCCAGGCGGAAGCGCCCGCGCCCCGTCTTCTCGATGCGCACGGCGTCGCCGTATTCCTCGAGCCGCCGGCGCAGCAGCACCAGGCGCGCCTCGAGGTTGTCGCAGACGTCGGGCAGGCCGATGGCCGGGTCCAGGCGCAGTTCGCGGTTGCTGAACTCGCTGCGGCCGCGCGCGTGCTCGTTGAGCAGCTTCCACAGGATGGCGCCGGCCACGCCCTTGATCAGGTAGTCGTCGCCGAAGAACACGCTGGCGTTGCTCGCGAAGTGGCGCACGACCAGCGGCGGGGCAGCCGGCGCGGTGGCCGGCGGCGCTTCCCGCGCGGGCGTGTCGGCGTCGGTGTCGTCCTGCACCTGCGCGATCACGGCGCCGAACTGCGCGGCGATCGTGGCCAGCGCGTCCTCGTCCTCGTGGTCGAAGCGCAGGTCCTCGCCGCTCTCGGCGAACAGCACGCCCAGGACGCCCGCCGCCGACACGATGGGCACGGCGAGCTGGCTGCGCGGCTGCGCCAGGCCCGGGTACGGGATCTCGGTGGCCGCCTCCAGCCCCGCGCCGCCGCGCATGGCCTGCGTGTACAGCGAGGCGTGCGTGACGTGCACGATGCGCACCGGCGTCGCTTCGCGCGCCGCCACGCCGATCACGCCCTGGCCCAGTTCGATCTCGGAACCCACGCCCGAGTGCGCGTAGCCCATGCTCGCCACGGTGTACAGGCGGCGCGACGCCGCATCGAGCATCAGCACCATCGCATGTTCGATGGCGAGGCCGTCGCGCAAGGCGCCCATCACGGTGTTGAGCGCATCGTCCATCGAGGCGCTGCGGGCGAGCTGCGTGCAGCAGCGGCGCACCGCTGCGAGAACGCCGCCGCGCGGCGGCGGGGGCGGCAGCGCCTCGCCTTCGACGCGCTCGACCCGCTCGACCTCGTACACGTCGGAGCCGAGCAGCTTGAACACATCCTCCATGCCCGTGTGCGAGGCGATGCCCGCCAGCTGCGCCTTCATGCCTTCGAACAGCGGGCCGCTGGTTTCGGTGCGCAGGTAGTGCAGGTGCAGGCGCCAGTGCGCGGCCGTGCGCGGGTCCAGCACCAGCACGGTCGCGTAGGGATGCGCCAGCACGTTGCGGCGCGTCTTGTTGAAGAACTGGAACGACAGCGCTACGTGGCGGTCGTCCACGAAGAACACCTGCGAGATGTAGACGACGTTGGGCGTGCCGTCGGGCGCGCAGGTCGCCATCGCGGCCGGGATCGCGCCTTCCAGGCAGGCGCGGATGTGCGACAGCGGCAGCGTCATGCGCCGCCCGCCAGCACCGCGCCCGCGCGCGGGCCCGGCGTCTGTTCGAACACCTGCTCGGGAACGAAAGTGACCGCGACCAGGTCGTCCAGCCGGTACGACAGCATCGCGCGCGCCAGCAGCACGGCGTAGCCGACGGTCGTGATCTCGCGGTCCATGGCCGCCAGGTAGGCGTCGAGCGCCGGCCGGTCGGCCTCGGTGGCCGGCCGCACCTGCGCACGGGCGGCCTTCAGTTGCACGCTCAGGTGCGTCGAAGGCTGGCTGAACATCGCGGCCACCTGCCCGCAGCGCGCGATGTCGCGCAGCAGGTCCTGCGCCTGCCGCCGCGCCAAGTACACCGTCACCTCGCCCGCCGCGGCGTCGATGCGGCTGCCCATGGCGCGCATCACGCTGGGCCGCAGGCGGTCGTCGCGCGACGCCACCAGCACC